>CAYGWR010000019.1:0-22492 GCA_964353645.1 uncultured Dehalococcoidia bacterium | reverse complement strand
GTGATGCCGCCGTAGGAAGGCGTGACATCGGCGATCTCCTTCATAATATCCGCAGAGGTGGCGAACTCGAAGCCCTTGCTCCTCATCCGCCGGGCTATCTCGCAGACTATCTGCCAATCAGGCCTGGCAGTGCCCACAGGGGCAATAGCCTTGCGCACTCGCTGCACGCGGCGTTCGGTATTGGTGAAGGTGCCGTCCTTCTCGGCAAAGCTTGCGCCAGGCAGTACCACATGGGCGAATTGCGCCGTCTCGGTGAGGAAGATGTCCTGTACCACCAGGAACTCCAGCTTGTGTAATGCCTCTTTGATATGCCTGGCATCGGGGTCGCTGAGCACCGGGTTCTCACCTATGATGTAAGCCGCCTTTACTATCCCTTCCTCCATAGAGTGGAACATATCGGTGAGCACCATCCCCGGCTCCGCGGGCAGAGTACAGCCCCAGGCAGCCTCAAACTTCGACCTGGCGCTGGGGCCTGCTACCTGCTGATAGCCTGTAAACACGTTGGGCAAAGCGCCCATATCGCAGGCACCCTGCACATTGTTCTGGCCGCGCAGCGGATTCACACCTGAAGCCCACTTACCCACGTTGCCCGTAAGCATGGCGAGGTTAGCTACAGCCAGCACATTGTCGGTGCCATGGGAGTGCTGCGTGATGCCCATGGCGTAGAGGATGGAGGCAGGGCCATTGGTGGCGTATACCCGAGCTGCCTCAGCTATAGTGGCAGCAGGAACGCCGGTGATCTCAGATACAAGTTCTATGTTGAAGCCTTTGAGAGCATTCTTGAACTCCTCGAAGTTCTCGCAACGCTGCTCCACGAACGCCTTATCCAGAAGGCCCTCGTCAAATATCACCCGACACATGCCCATGAGCAGGGCCACATCGGTGCCGGGACGGTGACGCAGCCAGATATGGGCCATACGGCACAGCGGTATCTCGCGGGGGTCGGCGACGATGAGCTTGGCCCCCTTGTCCACTGCCTTCTTTATCTCAAGGGCGATAACAGGGTGGTCTTCGGTGGTATTGGTGCCGATAGCGAGGATACATTTAGCGTCTGCAATCTCTTCAATGGAATTGGTCATGGCGCCGCTGCCGAAGCTTGTGGCCAGACCGGCCACAGTGGGCGCGTGTCAGAGACGGGCACAGTGGTCTATGTTGTTCGTGCCCATCACCGCCCGCGTGAATTTCTGGAAGACGTAATTGTCCTCGTTGGTGCACTTGGCCGAGGATATGGCAGCGAACTGATTGCCCTTGTATCCGGCCAGCCTGACTGTTATCAGGTCGTAGGCCTCGCCCCAGGTCGCCTCCACAAACTCGCCGTTCTTCTGCTTGATAAGGGGCGCGGTCAGGCGCTCGGGAGAGTTCACGAAATCGAGGCCGAACTTGCCTTTTACACAGGCCTGGCCTTTATTGGCAGGCCCCTTCTTATCAGGGACAACGCGCATGATTTTCTCATTCTTTATCTCGAGCTTGAGCTGACAGCCCACGCCGCAGTAGGGGCAGATAGTCGTCACCACGCGGTCGGGAGCACCCGTACCTATGGCGCTGCGCTCCATGAGCGCGACCACCGGGCAGGCGTCCACGCAAGCGCCGCAGAACTGGCAGTTGGCCTCTTTGAGGTTGAGCTTATTCGGAGGAGCGATGACGTTGCACTGGAGACATCGCTGCGCTTCCGCCACCGCGATGTCCCGGGGGACCTCCAGTTCGACCTCATCGAAGTTGTGGATTCTCTCCTGGTGAGAAAGATGAGAGAAGACAGCCAATTTCTCCGGCGGGAGGTCTTGCTCTGTAAAATGGGTGGCTTCTTCAGCGGCGACGAGCGATTCCGATATGTCGCCCTTGCCGCCCAGGTAACGGTCTATAGCTTCTGCGGCCTTTCTCCCTGCCGCTATGGCTTCGATGACAGTAGCGGGCCCGCTGATGCAATCGCCTCCGGCGAAGACGCCCTGACGGCTGGTCTGCATATTGGCGTCCGCCTTAACTACATTCCCTTTCCCTGCTTCGACCTTGAAGCCTGCGGGGATGTCGGTGCGCTGTCCGATAGCAGCTATCAGGGTATCAAGCTCAGTAACAAACTCGCTGCCCTTGATGGGAACGGGACGCCGCCTGCCGCTGGCGTCGGGCTCGCCCAGCTCCATGCGTATGCACTCCAGCTTCAATTTATGGCCCTCGCGGGTAACCTTGGAAGGAGCAGCCAGATAGATAACTTCTATGTCTTCTTCTATGGCTGCATCCACCTCCTCGGGGTTGGCAGGCATCTCGGCGCGAGTGCGGCGGTAGATGATTTTCACTTTCTTAGCACCCAGGCGCAAAGAAATGCGGGCTGCATCGATAGCGACATTGCCTCCACCGACCACACCCACCTCTTTGCCCACGTTTATCTTCTCTCCCAGGTTGACACGGCGCAGGAACTCTGCCGATTCGATAACACCCGGCACACTATCTCCCTCCACACCCAGGCTCATCCCCTGATGCGAGCCCAGGCCGAGGAATACTGCGTTGTAGCCCTGCTCGAAAAGCGAGTCGAGCGACTCGACCCTAGTGTTCAGTTTAATCTCAACCCCGAAGCCTTTAATATCTTCGATCTCGCCTCCCAATATATTGCGCGGCAGACGGTACTCGGGTATGCCCACCCTCATCATGCCGCCAGCCTCGGGGAGAGCCTCGAAGACGGTTACCTTATGACCCTGTTTAGCCAGGTAGTAGGCAGCGGTCAATCCCGCAGGCCCTGCACCCACGACTGCCACTCTCTTGCCGGTGGGTGGGAGCCTTTTGGCTCGTTTTTTCCAGGAATCGTCGCTGTTGTCGGCAGCGAAGCGCTTCATCATCCTGATACAGAGCGGCTTATCTACCTCCTTGCCGCGCTGGCAAGCTTCCTCGCAGGGATGCACACAGACACGCCCCAGTGAGCCGGGGAAGGGGACTCTCTCTCGAATCACCGCCAGGGAAGCGGATGGCCTGCCGCGGGCGATAAGGCGCAGGTAGCGGGGTATATCTATGCCGGCAGGACAAGCCTTGTGGCAGGGGTAGGCGAACTCTATAGCCTCAGCCCCTCTGATGTCATCACAGACACGGACGCAGCGTTCGCAAAGGATACAGTAGTTATTATCGCGAATCCAGAAGGGGCTATCCTCACGAACAGGGAGCTTCTTGGGAATATAGGGAGGCAGCTCGTCGAGCCCGATGTGGTCGATCACTCTTTGCAGCTCTCCGTTGCCACCCTTGGAACAGCTATCGTAAGGGGTGCCATGCTCTTTATGTTCACTGCTGTGACAGGCGGCGGGATACCTCGAGAGGATGAGTTTCAGGCTGTGGTGGCGCAGCTTCTGGAGGCGCAGTTTGTTGGTATGGACAACCATCCGTTCAGTTACAGTGGTGATACAAGCCAGTTGGGGCTGGGCAACCCCTTTCACCTCAACGACACAGAGGCGGCAGGCTCTATCGGGTTGTAACTCAGCCAGGGGTTTCAGGCCTGGGTAGTTACAGAGCGCCGGTATGTAGATGCCAGCCTTCTCGGCCGCCTTGAGTATAGTTGTCCCCTCCTCCACCTGGACCTCTCGGGAGTCGATGGTAAGAGTGATCTCTTTCACTTTGCACCCCACTAGAGATTTATTAGGAATAAGTATTAGAGGGCTATCCCAATACCTTGTTTACAGGGCAATTCGCTAAGCTATGATGCGAGACCGAGTGAAAGCCGTGCACAGGAAAGAAGGAGCCCGGCCGACACAATAATAGTTATTCAGCCGAACTCCTAATGCACGTTATGTAGAGTAACGATCGGCACCTCTCATTCCGCTACGGAGAGTGCCAGCATCTCAGCCAGCTTCAGAGCAAAGACCTGAGTGACAACTCTCTTTCAGTATATCCAGAAACGGCGGGCTTTTCAAGGCTCATTGCTATAGGTTGGATTGAACGCCCCTACAGCCCCCTGCATATCCTCAGTTGCTAGACGATTTCGTTTGATACTGTCTTGCTTATGTTCATCCCCAAACGGATGCTGTAGTTTAGCCCCCGATCTTCAGGATAGATCTGAGTAGTGTTGGCCAGGTAAAGCCCGGCGATAGGGGTTCGATGTTCAGGGATTTGTTGAGAGTAGTTGGTAGTTACTATCGGTTGGCCGGCATCATCACTGAAGCGGTGATAGGAGTCAATCCAGTTGGGGTCGAACTCGGGGTTGATCCGCTTTAGATGAGGTAAATAAACTGCTAACAACTCATCGGCGCTCGCCCTATAAAGAGAGCTATCTTTGGACAGGTAGTTTGATAGATAGAGAATATGCTTGCCGCCGTAAATCGAACTATCGATAAGGTTTGTGTGTTCGATGGCAGCAAGAAAGGGGGCAGAGGAATCGCTTATATTCATCCAATAGATGTGTGATAGTGACTTCTTCAAAATTATAACAAGGCAAACGGCTGCCTGATAGCGCGTCTTCTTGAGCTTTGCCGCGTAGTCACCAGCAAGCTGGGGTACAAGATCGAGAAATATCAGCGAAGGCACAGTAGCTATGATTGCCTCAAAGGGATGAAAACCAGCAGATCCATTTTGGGACACTTCCATTCCTGCCGCCTTACCCTGCTCCATAACTATCCGACTTACCGGAGAGTTACGATGTATCGTACCACCTGCAGCCAGAATTCGCTGGGCTATGACATCTATCAAATGCCCAAAACTACCCTTGAGATAGCCGAGACGCTCTTGCCCCATACCCTTGCTGCGCGAAGCAAAGCGCAAATGTATCTTGCCCCAAAACCAGACCATGCCTACCTCGTCGGAGCTGGTACCGAACTTTCCTCTCAGCAACGGCCCCCAGACCACATCGTAGTTGCGCCTCCCACCATACCTTATAAGCCATTCCCTGGCAGTCGTCTTCTCAAAACTGTGCCAATTCTTATGTCTCCTCAAATAAAGGGAAATAATCCCCATACGCACTCGGTCGGTGAGCCCCACCGGGCTGAATCTGAGGAGATCCATAGGGGTAACAAAATCGTATATCCTCTCGCCGTGAAAGAAGCCCACCTTGGAGTCCAGCCACAGAAGCTTTTCGCTCAGGCCAAGCTCATCGACCAGTTGTATTATATCAACGTCGCTGGTGAAAATATGGTGATAGAACCTCTCCAGGCGCTCCCCCTCCACCTCAAAGGTTGCCACCTGCCCGCCAAGGTATGCTTCTTTTTCGAAGAGGGTTACCTTGTGCCCCTTTTCGCTAAGTTTATAGGCTGCAGTAAGCCCGGCGATGCCCCCGCCGATGATCCCAATATTCATTCCTCGCCTCGCTTTCCCGGAGCATGTTCCACATCCTGCGCCGATTTCTCCTGCGGCGTTATTTTGGTCAGGGAAACATTCTCCAGCCAAAGGAACACAAAACCGAGAGCAATCATCGGCAAAAGGATGACAGCATGCAACACAACTACGTAGGAGGTAGCTATAGCTCCGGCGACTCCAAAGTAGGTCAGAGTCTGCTGGCAGAAGTAATCGAACGACCCCAGGCCTCCCGGGGTCATCAGCAACGCCCAAGCCAGATTGGAAATCGACGCCGCCAGCAAGTAGACATGGAAAGGCTGCCCTAAATCGAAGGAAAAACCAACCATGTAGAACATACCAGCCTCACAAAGCCAGACCAGCATCGATATTATCAGTACGACGAGGAGCTTGCCCGGGCTGCGCATTATCCCCAATCCCTCGATAAGAAGGATGAGCCACCTCTCTACCCTTCCCCGCCACCGCTTGGGCAGGAGATGTAGCAGCAATGCTATCGCCCTCTGGGCAAGCCTCTGCGAGGAAGCTAGAACAAGGCATATCACCAGAGCACCCAGAAAGAGCCCGGCGGCAACGTAGACAGCATTTTGCAGCATGCCCTCCAGCGGTACAAAAATGGAGATAATGGCGGCAAACAGGAGAAGCGTAACCCCATCGAAGACCTGCTCCACCACCATCGTCCCTCCTGCAGCCATCTTGCTCACGTGCTCTTTCTCGCCCAAGATGTAGGCTCGGGCGACTATGCCCAGGCGGGCTGGCAAAATGTTATTAACCATAAATCCGATAACTACCAAAGGGAAGAGACGTAAGGAGGAGAAACTGCCCAGAGGTTTTAACAGATACTGCCAGCGCACCGAGCGGAAAAAAACGCCCGCTAAATAGATTAGTATTCCAGGGAGGAGAAACAGATAGTTTGCCCTCCCCAGTTCCTTGCCCATCTCAGAGAAGTCTGTCCGATAGAAAAAAAGAAACAGGAAGATAAGAGAAATCCCCAGCCCAATCCAAAAACGACGACTCTTCAGCAATATTACCTCCCCGGACGGCTATACTTTACCACTTACTCCTAAAGAATACGCTACTGACTACCCATCAGAAGACTATAAAGCTCCTCCTGTGAGAGAGGGGTGACCTTTTTGAAGACCATAGATAGTGGGTGATCAAACACTGTGAATGTCTCATCAGCATAACCCATATTAATAACGATACCAGCACCGCGAGGTAAGCATTCCTCAATCCCCCTTGGCATAGAAAGATTTGGACGAGTGAAGGTGTCATCGACAATGGTCACGCCTAAAAAGCTTGGATATGAGGCAGCACAATAAACCATCTCGAAACCAAGTTTTTTTGAGAACAGAAGCTCATGGTATCTGGAGATTAGAGGGTAGCGCTCGTATAGCCGGGGTACGGTTCCATAAGACCTGTTCGTGAACACGATGACATAATCAGCGTCCCAAAGCTGCTGAGAAATAAAAGACATTTTCTGAGTAGTATCTTCATCAAAGAGAGGGAGTTTGATTACTTGATATGAACCTAGGTATAGTAGCTGTTCATAGTCTTCAACTGCAACGACTTCATCACCTTTAACATTGGTATTTACCCAGCGGGTCGCTTGAACTACGGGATGTGGATTGGAATAGATGCTAACGTGGGCAAAGGAATAGAAAACAGAACAAAAGACGACCAGGGTAATAGTGCCAATAACGAGATGCCGCCAATTCCCCCTTGCCCGTTCATATAAGTCTGAAAATAAGCGAGCGCCGACCAGGCAGAGGAAAGGAACGAGGGGCAACACGTATCGTATGAACTTCACCTCCATGCCACCTGTGATCAAGAAGAATGGCAGTATCCAGGAGAGGAGCAAAAGATCAGATTTACCACGGTGCTTCATTGCCATGCCTATAGTGAATAGCAGGCCACCCCAGGCTGCTAATGCAAGGGGCAAGCCCATGCCCCAAACTGACAAATGCCTGATTTGATAAAGATAGGGTGTAGTGTCAATAAATTGCCGTGTCCAGGCGAGATCTGAGGCCCGGGTAACAACTGCATCCCTGACGAATTTAGTATCGGCTACAAATTTGCCCCAGTCGATAAAAATATATGGCTCAGTGACGATAATAGTAATCAAAGCCACAAGGAAGACGATCGCTAGCCCTACCAGGCTGCTCTTGATGAGCCTTGGTCTAAATGAAGATCTAGTGATGCCACTGTCCTGGCTCTCAAAGCAACGCAAAGCATAAACAGTACCTACTACTCCTAAAAGGATGATCGAGGTCAACTTAGTAGCAATAGCTAGCCCTAGGCAGAGCCCAATTGGCACGGCAGCCCAAAGGCTAGTCTGGGCTGGCCTACTGATGACCTTTGCTGAGAATAGAACAGTCAAAGCGACGAGGAAAGTGAGCATTGAATCTACAGTACAGAAATGGGCCTGCTGGATGGACAGCACCGTGAAAGCGTAGAAGGCCGCAGCCAAAAGGCCGGTGCGACGGTTGTAAAGCCGCCTTCCTAGCAGGTAGATTAGCAATACAGTCCCTGTGTCAAAGATAGCCGATAGGCCACGGCCCACCAATCTCAGATCAAAGCCAGCCAAACTCTCATTGAACTTGGACAATATGCTGCCCACAGCTTTTATGAGATAGAAAGGCAAGTTCCCATAGCTGAAGAAATGCGGATTGAGCGGGCTTTGCTCCGGATCCAGGAGTTGCCTAAGAGATGGGGGCCAGTGAGGCAGGTGGATTCTCCACGCTGCTCCAAGGACCGCATGTTCGTCGGGGTGAATTAGGT
This sequence comes from uncultured Dehalococcoidia bacterium, assembly GCA_964353645.1. Taxonomy (GTDB): domain Bacteria; phylum Chloroflexota; class Dehalococcoidia; order SZUA-161; family SZUA-161; genus JACWAE01. The sequence goes on along the minus strand of CAYGWR010000019.1, from coordinate 14,458 downwards.
TGCCACTGTCCCAGGCAATGCCATAAAGACGAAGCCCCAGCGCACATAATAATATGAAGCCAAGAAGGATCGCTAGTCTAACCTTAGGTCGAGAAAAAAATAACTTCATTTTCTCAATCATCATATCTCTGTGAGGTTAGCAATCCCGGATACTAACATGGGTTCGACTATAGCATAAAGCAAGCATAGGTATCAAGGCTGAGCGCTCCGCAGGAAATAGACTATGCCCTCTTGTGACCAGTAGGGGCCCCTTGTCTCCCGGTGGAAGAAATAGTCCCACCACCAACCCAAGTCAAAATCTCTATACTCCTCGGGGAACCATATCAAATGGTGGAACTTCTGCCCCTCGTCATACTTTTCCAGGTAGTTTTTGTCAACATCATTCTCGCTGCTTGTATGTATGATAAGCACCGAGCCTTTAGGTTGACTAATGGAGAAATCTATATTCTTGTAGTCTCTGAGATACCAGGCCGGCCCGTCATAGAATAGATTTCCGTCGATGGTGATGGCTAGCTGCTTCCCTTCTCCTGTTTTCTGTGCCAGCTTGTCGATCTCAGCCATAATCGGAGGCACATCGGATGATATGCCAGCGTAGAACAGCATCTGCAGAGGTGTGTCGGACTTCTGGTAGTTTTCCTGAAAGGCAACATGTATGCTGAAAGGCAAAAGTATGAGCAGAACAAGCACAGTAACCCCTCTTATCGCCCAGGCCTTAGCCCCCCTCAAATCGGAGGCTCGCAAAAGCTGGCTTATGAACATTCCGCCGAGGAGAATCACCGGGAGAGCGATATGCACGCCTAGCCAGGGCATCTTCTCACCGGCATATGTGTAAATAACTAGAGCGAGCACCGTCCAATAGACCAGAAATCTGGAGAAGAGATTGCCCTTGATTGTATAGTAGATGGCGCCAAAAAAGGCAAAGAACAAGGGCAAAAACTCATAGATGGGCAGGAGCATTATATAGTAGAACCAGGGTTGCCCTCCCCTTGCCACCCCATGCTGTTCAATCCAGTAATCAGCAGAACCCCAGAAGCCGCTAACAAGGCCTGAGGAGGTATTGGTGAAAACAGAAGTATAGAGGAAAATAAAAATACCATAGAAGATGAGGACAGAGAGCAACCAGCGACGCCAATTCCATCTCAGACCAACAACTACTGAAATAACAAAGCATAGGATGATGGTGAGCAATTTCGCCCAGTGAAAACCACTAGGTATCTCTATCCCCGGGATTAGTCCAATGAACGTGGAGAAAAGAGGCAATGCTAAAGTGACTATCAAGATCAGGTATTCGCTATGGGGAGAGAGGCCTTTTAGGTTAAACCTTCTTCTGACCCTGCCTGCTAACTCTTTAGCAGATATGATAAAAAGGAAGAGGACAAAAATGCCGACGGTAATATAGGTTACCTCCTTAGTGCAGAAGCTGAGGCTCAGAGCAGCAGCACCGATGTAGAGGTACCTCGCCTTCCTCTCCTCGAAATACCGCCACATGCAGACAACGAGAAGGAGTGACCAAAAGGCGATATAGATATCGTTCCGAGCGTAGCGACTATAGAAGAGAAGCAGTGGCGAGAAGGTGATGAGGACGCTAACAGCAAGAGCTCCCCAACGACCTAGTTGCTTACGCAAAAAGCAAGGAAGAATTACCAATACCGTGCCAAAGATAACAGGGAGGAGACGTGCGGTAAAGTCACCTGCCCCGAAGAGCCAGTAAATCGGGTATGTACCATAAAATTGAAACGGACCGTGCATCCAGGGCTCATGGTGATAGCCTAGTCCTGTGAAGAGTCTCCAGGCATAAAGAACATGCAAACCCTCATCATAGTGAATGGCACGGACACCCAAATCCCAGAGGCGTATCGCCAGTGCGATAAGGACAAGCAAGGCATAAATGCCTACCTCCCTGTTGAGAAGTAGGCGCAAACGGCCAACTATTGATGCTTTAACCTTCTCCATTACTCGCCCCTCACCTTGAAGATGGTTACTCCTTCATTCTTAAATGCCACATCCATGAACATAGCGAATCTCTCGCCCACCACACCACCATACTGCTCCCTCTCACGAGCCCCTACATAAACATATGTTACGCCGTATTTCTCCAGTAGCTTTTGCACCTCGCCAATATCCTCGTTCTGGTAGATCCGATCGATGTCCTCAACCCGGCCTCGGAACAAAATATCTGAGCCACGCCACAACCTTTCTTTCCCTAGGGAGCCCAGAATAGTGGGTAGGCCGGTGCGGGATGAAATCCTAAAAGATTCAAACCCGTCGTCCTTGGATGCTTCCACAATTACTGGTGCTCCGTCCACTTCCCGGTTCAACCACTCGATTGCCTCATACTCCGAGGGTTCCCACTTCTCTAAAAAGGCAAGTCCGTTAAGAGTGGGTTCATATGTCTCGTGATGTATGAAGGATATCGTGGCTGCGATGGGATAGAGCAGGCTGCTCGCTATTAATACAACACATACAACCCACCAAGAAGCGCGTGCCAGCTTTCCGACGAGGGCCATAGGCCGCCACCGTGATGCCACCCAGTAGAGGCCAAAAGCTGAGGCAATAGCCATAAACACCCATACCTGGTAATAGAACTTGAACATGGTGTTCATGCGGCGAATGCCGTGAGGGTCTCGGATGTAGAAGAGCTCCAAGCCCATGAGAAGCAGAAAACCAGTAAAAAGCAGCAGCATGACAAAGAGGGGGGCTTTATCTCTGTTATCCGCCGAGTTCGTTTCCCTTCGTGGTCTCTTGGTAAGGACAACCAAAATAAGGGAGAGCACCACCAGTAATGGTAAGATATGCCCAAACTTCTCCAGAATGGAGAAAGCGCCAGCTTCTGTTGTAAGCGTCCAAACTGCCCAAGTTGCCAGCGGCAAAAGGGGGAGCAAAATAGCTGCTAAAATGTCCCACCGGGAGAAATCCTTTCTCTTCAGCACACCCCAGACTTCAGCCAAGATGAAGGAAATGGCCACGAATAGGAAAAGCCCCCAGAAGACGAAGAAATGGAAGGGACGAGTAGCTATATTGTCAACTAGACCGAAGCCTTTTATCTCCGTTTGTAGACTGAAATAAAAGGGAAGGTAGAACAACACCGCACAAGCAATCAAGGCTAAGCATAATATGCCCCAGTCTACCAATAGTCGAAGACTTATCTTCCCGCGCGCCAGGTACATTGAGAATAGCACTGCGAGAGCGAACAGAAGAACATAAGTTGGGAAATCCCAGGCATTGATGAAGCCCAGCGAGCCCAAGCAGATCGCGAGAACCAGAAACTTTGGCCAGTTTCTCCTTAGCCAAGTGAAGGCGGGGAAAACTGGGGAGCTCACTATCTCCAGGAAAAAGGCCAAGTTAAGCAATACAAAAGGCAGCGCCATGACATGAGGATGAAGATCAGCGAAGAGAAAACTGAATACCGGGAACTCCGTTATAGTATAGTCTAGCCCCCATGACACGCCGGGGGGCAGCGTATTTATGAGGCGAGTGGCAACCCACCACCACCAGTGGGCAGTCGGATACCATTCTGCGCTATGATAAGGTTGATCTCGGCTTGCAATGCTTACCCACTTCCAGAAGCCTTCACTGCCAAAGCCGTGAGCATAGAGTAGGTCCAGCACTCCCATCAAGTTGCCCAGGAGCAGCAAAAATGCCACCGACACCAGACCAAAACCTAAAGCTGCCTTAAAGCCTCCGCGACTCAGCTTAACCAGGTTGTATACAATGCTGAATGCACCTATAGCAGTTAGAGCAAAGATCAGAGCCAGGGAGAGATTAAAGGTAACAGCCGAGGTTATACCCGTAAGCTTTGTCAGGGTAGCCATCATCAAATAACCAAAGTAGTAGTAGCTGATAGAATGTCCGCTGAGCCACGGATCATTAGGAGGAAAGTATTCGCTCCTGAGGATACCATTGAGGAATGCGAAGTCCATAGACTTCTCGCCGAAGTTGATATCAGGGCTATAGGCATGCACAAGTGCATAAAGGACAAAGGAGAAAAGGAATATAGCCTCTGTTACGATGATTACCCATCGGTTATCTGAGACGAAGCTGGCTATTTCCTGGCGGCGACGCCGGAAAATGAGGAAGGAACCGATAGAGAGAAGGATAGCGATCAGAACAATGCTCCACCCATTATTGGGAAGGATGTGGGCATAAGCAGCGAGCCATAGAATAAAAGAGAGAAGGAGAATAGCAAGAGCCTTGCCAAAGGCATACCCACGATCGGGCAGATTTCTGAAAATAACCGTGGTTAAAGGCAAGGCGATAAAACCCAAAAGCTCAACGGTGAACCACCAGATGATTGCATAAACCATAACTGTTCCTCCTAACCCTCCCGTGAAAAGAGCGCCTCCACAAACTCCTGAGGATCGAACGGGGTAAGGTCTTCCAACTCCTGGCCGGTGCCGATGTAAAGTATGGGTATCTTGAGCTCATCGCAGATGGCGAAGACAATTCCCCCCTTGGCTGTGCTGTCCAGCTTCGCCAGCAATATGCCGGTGACCTTCACGGCCTCGGTGAAGTGGCGGGCCTGGGTCAACCCGTTCTGGCCTGTGGTGGCATCCAGTACAAGCAGCACCTGGGACTCCATATTAGCTTTATCTATCACCCGCCTGATTTTTTTGAGCTCTTCCATGAGGTTGAACTTCGTATGGAGACGACCTGCGGTATCAACCATAACAATATCGGCATTTTTCTTCGCTGACTCTAAGGCATCGAAGACCACTGCGGCAGGGTCACCGCCGGGCTGATGAGCAATTACCGGAACTTTTATACGTTCCCCCCATACCTTAAGCTGGTCTATGGCTGCCGCCCTGAAAGTATCGCCAGCCACCAGGAGCACCCGTTTCCCCTGCTCTTTAACGCTATAAGCCAGTTTGGCGATGCTGGTAGTCTTGCCCACCCCATTGACCCCAACTACTAGAACTACGCCTATTTTCCCATCCGTTGGTGGCAAAAGCTCTCCGCCCCCCACCATCAACATGGAAACCATCTCCTCTTTCAGAGCAGTTCTTACCACGGAAGTTTCTTTGATCTTCTCTCTCTTCACCCTCTGCTTAAGCCGTTCAATGAGCTTGCCAGTTGTGTTCACACCCACGTCAGCGGAGATGAGAAGCTCCTCAAGTTCGTCCCAAAGCTCGTCGCTCAATATGGGCCGGTCGAAAAGATGCACGACCTTGCCCCACCAAGCCTCGCGGGTACGTTTCACACCTTTTTCCGTCTTCTTGAAAAGGCCAAACATGCCTTTTAGCCTCCCGTTAAACCCTCCAACGCCTGCCGTGCTGCATCCGTCTCTGCGGCCCGCTTGCTCCGCCCACAGCCTTGGCCCAGTATAGTGTCTCCTGCCAATACCTCCACAGTGAAAACCTTGGCGTGGTCTGGACCCATCTCCTCGATGGTACGATAAACAGGCGTTATCTTCCGCTCCGATTGGATAATCTGCTGCAGTCTCGATTTATAATCGGCGGCGAACTTATCCTCAACGACCCCGTCAAGCTCGCTGCCCAGCAACTTCAGGATGAAGCCTTTCGCTACATCAAGTCCCTGGTCGAGGAAGACAGCTCCAATAACCGCCTCCAGGGTACAACTTAGATTCCTGGAGCGAGAGCGACCTCCGCTATCCTCCTCGCCTCGCCCTAAGTACAGATAGTCCCCCAGTTGTAACGATAAAGCGATACGGCTCAAGGTCTCTCCGCGCACCAATGCTGACCTGAGCTTCGTCAATTCCCCTTCCGAGAAATCGGGAAACTGTGAATAGAGCTCACTCGCTACAACAAAGCCCAGCACTGCATCTCCCAGGAATTCAAGCCTCTCATTGGAGACTAAGTGTAAGACAGAATTTTCGTTTAGATAAGAGCGATGAACGAGGGCTTGCTGGAGTAGAGCCTCATCTTTAAAGTTAACGTCGAGGATAGCTTGAAGCGCACCGAGATCTGACAAAATCACGAACCTAATACGAATTTGAGGCTATGATAAGCTCCTCTACCCTGGCTTGTCAAGGAAATCACCTCAGCTAGGGCAGAAAATTCTTTACAGCTCTGCTCTCATATTAGCTTTTCCTCCCAATCTTGGGCGCCTTCCTGGCCGATTATTGACATCATGTTAATTAGTTAGTATAATACAAATGATTAGTATTATACAAAAGTACTGTGCTGGCCTTACTAAAATAGTGCAAGATTATATACTGTCCGTTTAGCCAGAAACTGAACAGGAGGCTTTAGATGAAGCAGGGGCCAAAACAGGAAGAGCTCATAGAACGTATCCTTCAGCTCGGTGAAAAGGCATTCCGCGAACTCATTCCTATACTGCCTACAGAATGGCTCCAGTTGGATCTGACTATGTCACAGCTTAAAGTTGTCCTGCTTCTGTTCATGACCGGCTCAGTGCGCATGAGCGACATTGCTTCCGCACTGGGGGTGAGCTTGGCTACAGCAACCGGAGTGGTAGACCGGCTGGTGGAACGAGACATCGTGCTGAGAGAAAGCCAGCCCGAGGACAGACGAGTGGTTCTGTGTCGCCTGTCAGAAAAAGGACAGAAGCTGATAGGCGGGCTATGGCAGTTAGCTCGTGACCGTGCCAAGGAACTTCTGGAGGTGGCAGTTCCTTCACAACTGCAATTGATTACTGAAGCACTTGAGGCACTCTTAAAGGCGGGCGAGGTAACGAGAGGAGACTCGCAAGACCATCGGGGCTGAACATCATGGGGAAACTACAGAACATTACGACAATTAAAAAAGGGCGACATACTCTCCACCCTATCGGTCAGAGAGTGACTAATCAAGAGGGTGCTGACGAGCTATACTTATCTGCTCCTACAATCACACCGACAGCGCTGATTTCAGGGACTGTCTACAAGGACGAAGACAGCGATGGAAGGTATGATGCCAGGGTTGATATCCCCATACCGAGGGCAATTGTGAGTGCGTGGCTAAGAGATGAACCCATAGCGGTAACCCACGCCGATGAAAAAGGGGAATATACCCTATCTGTTCCTGCCGGAAGGTATTATGTCCTTAAGGTTTCCCTCCCTTCAAAAGAAGAGTGCTATGATCCAGACCTTAAGAAGTGGGGCATCTGGAGCACTGTAGAAGGAAACAGAGAAGGTGTTCCGTGTCCTTCTAATAAGCAAAACATTAGCGTTGATTATCGGATGCTCAACTATGGGCCCAAAGATTTCCGGTGGCAGCTGTGGCATAAAGGCCCAATATTCCCAAAACGAAATGTCGTTTTAGTACATGGCTTCAGATTCCTAGGGTCTACCAAAAGAGGCAGATGCGATGAGCAGTTCGCAAAGCTTGATGACCTGCTGCAAACAAAAGAAGACCAGTACAATGTGTGGCAATTTGAATATGCGGATGGCTCTCGAGGTACCCCCGATACGGTGGCAGTATATGCCTCAAGACTAGGAGAAGCTGCAGATAGGATCAGGAAACTTACAGAGAACGACACCTGCGCTGTCATTGCCTACTCTATGGGAGGCCTTGTAGCTCGGCAGTACATCGCTACCTGCGGCAAATCAAGGATAGATAAATTTCTAACGCTCGCTACCCCGCATATGGGCACGCTGCGATTTGAGCCCTTCAATCTTAAATGGGCTGACAAACTTGTTCCCAGAGCAGGCGCGGAGTTGAGACCGGATAGTAGATTGCTTTGGGATTTGAACACCGATGTTAGTTCTTCCTCTTTACCCGAGTTTGCCGCAATTGGCGGATATTCTTGGGGTCGTACAGACGGCGTAATAGAGATGGGCTCAACCAGCCTGGTCAGGTCTAATCACGATGGCTCGCTCGCAGATAAGCTTCACTTTGTCGGCGTGAAAAGGTCGCATCTCAACATCAATCGTATCGGGAATAAAAAGGATGAAGTTTTCCAGCTTATCCGTAGCTTCCTACATGGGGGTGTAGCAGGCATCAGCAGCTTGAGGCCAGCCGAAGAACCCAAAGACTATAATGCTCATTTCTTTCTCACATTTGCGCTTAAAAAGAACCCGGGGTGGCAGAGGATGATTTATCCCTCAGTAGTCGTGAGAAATACGGGACACCGTTATCCGGGCTATAAGGTCCTCTCTCAAGGAGCCCGAACAAAGGACGGTGCATATATCTTCACCGTTCAAATGAAGGCTGACGATGATGGTGAAGCTAGGGTCTACTATGCACGAGGGAAATGCGCAACAGTCCAAGTACGTAGAGGGCAATCGACCACAGTTTCTGAACCTATAGGAGAAGTTGCTGTGCTGCCTAAGGCAACCAAACTGACACCATCTTTAGTCAAGGCCGCCGCAAATTCCGACGTAGTTATGTAGGCTCCCGATATCATTACATAGGAAACAGCGAAGAGAATAAAGCTAATAGAGCAAAAAATCGGTTTAAAGCGAGTAATGGAGGGACACAAATGCGTGTGCTGGTAACAGGTGGGGCGGGTCGTTTGGGAATTAACGTATGCAGAGAATTCTTGAATGATGGATTCCAGGTGCGGGTGTTCGACCTGGATACCCCCCGCAACCGGGAGAGCATAAAGGCACTTGAAGATAAAGCTGAGATTTCATGGGGAGACATCACAAAACCAGACTCAGTGAGGAAGGCGCTGGAGAAGGTAGATGCAGTAGTACATATGGCTGGCATCCTACCCCCTCTAGCCGACGAGAAGCCCGAACTATGCGCCAGGGTCAATGTCGGGGGAACCAAGATACTAGTTGACCTGATAAAAGAGAAAGGCCGACATATTCCTTTCGTATTTACTTCGTCGGTAGCTGTATTTGGCCCCACTCCCAACGCTAGCGAGCCCATTTGCGCGGATAAGCATGTCCCTTGTCCTAAAGGCATGTATGCCCAGACCAAGCTTAGAGCCGAAAACCTGATAAAAGAATCGGGCATTGACTATCTAATCCTGCGTCTAACTGCAATCATGTACTTTGATTTCGAAGTCAGTGACCTCAAGCGCATGTTCAGTATTCCGCTGAACAATCGGGTTGAGTTCTGTCATCCCGATGACCTGTCTATAGCGATACTCAATGCTGTCAAGAATTTTGACGCGCTAAAGGGAGACACACTGGTCATTAGCGGCGGGCCCGAGCAAAGGATGTCATACCGGGATATGGTAGGCGATATCATGGGCGTGATGAGATTGCCCCTGCCACCAGCCGAGAAATTTACTAAGGAGCCCTATTATCTGGACTGGTACGATACCGCCAAATCACAGGAGTTCCTGAAATATCAGAGAAAGACGTTTAGCGACTACCTGAGGGATTATTCCAAGGGGTTGACCAGGCGGTACTCTACCCTGTTCCTGCCATTTATGCGCTACTTAGTTTCGCCGGTGTTTGGGAAGGTTGTCGTCCAGTTCATGTAGCTGACGCTGTACAGGCAAATTATCGTAGGGGGCGGGTTTGAAACCCGCCCCTTCTTGAGACAGATACCCTGACCTTTATCAAGGCCTCCAACCTGTTACCAGACAAATGGCAGCACTTAACCAGTCACCAAATCCCAAGTGCGTTCGAGCGTTATTTACTACCCCTCGGTTCATTTGTTAGCCTGCTGAGTTTCCGATCGGTCTCTCGGCGCAACTTGCCAGACATTCTGTAGTATTGTTTTCCTCCCGCCTTAGATTGAGGTATCTGGGTAATAGTCTGTCCCTCTCTCATCTTAAGAAGAACCTCGGCCATCAATTCTCCCGATAACCTCTCACATTTTTCCACTAAGCTACCCATATTATCATTTTCTTCTATATTCACAGTCCTTTGCATTAATATCGGTCCGGTATCAACCCCCTTATCTACAAAATGCACGGTAACACCTATTCCATCTCCATTATAAATTGCCCATCTTAGGGGTTGTACTCCGCGATACTTTGGTAGTAAGCCCGGGTGCGCATTAAGAGTCCCGATTTTGGGGATGTTGATGATATTCCCCCTGATTATCCTGGAACACCCGAGAACTATAATATCTGGCCCTATACTTCTCAAGAGTGATTCACATCGCTTCCCATTGAAATTCTCTACTGTATAAACCCGGTTAGAAAAAGAACGATAGAAATCATGAGTCAGCCAGTCATCGCCTTTCTCTGGTAAGAATAAGCTGAGTAGTCTTCTGAATACAAGCTGTAAGATTTCCCCATAAGTCATACTTCTAATAGCAGTTCTTACTCTCTCAAGCGGCTTAGGGCTCTCAATAAATATGGCTTCAAGTGAGATATTCTTGGCTTTAAGCTGTCTGAGTATCTCTGCCCCACGAGAGCACTTGTAACTTAGAAACGCCACTTTCAATTCCATAGATCGAAGAAGCTCATTGCTTCACTCCCATCTTCTTCCTCTCTTTACTCTCCCTTCTCCTGATAAGGTGTATGTAGTAGATTTCTTTCAAGCTGTATTGTTTTATCTCATGCAAACGCAGGAAGGCACGTGTAAGCTTGAGTCGCAGGCCAGAAAAAAGTCCTTTCTTGCCTATTACAAAATTTATATATCTCCTGGACGACTCAGTCCAGTGAAACTTATACGGCTCATCACCTCTGAGGAAATCAAACTCTCGAAGTCCCTTCTCGATCGCGTATTTTACCAGGAACATCTGATGTATATGCCCAACGCTGTATTTGGAAAACCTGATATCTCGGGCAGCAGTGGCACAGTAGAACTTCCGATTATGAACGAAATTATATTCCACAGAGGCTAATTCACCGTCTACAATTAGACAGCTGAAATATAACCATCCTCTTTTAATAAATAGTTTTGCTATATCTCTATAGAAACCTGCCATTTGGGGATCGGAGAACACACCCCTGACATGCGAGGCTCGCCAGCGGCTCTCATGGAGTTCAATAAATCTACTTAATGTGTTATCTAGATTCTCCAAAGTACATGTCTGATACTCAACCCTGTGTGACCTCTCAAGATATCGTAATTTCCGACGGAGTATATGTCTCCGGTTCGGGCTTAACGAGCGAGAGTATTCATCCCATGTTGAGGGTAATATAATATATGGTGCTAAAGTCTTCACTTTTTCTTGCATAACCAAACTGTTTGGGGACAAAGAAATGCGCCTTCGTAGCAAATCGAGGAATCTAGAATCATCGGGTACCCAAGTCAGCCTCAATACAAGTTCGCCTTTGGCGAACTCCTCTTCGAGGTAAGTAAGAAAGGCAGATACAGCTTCCTCCCTGTTTCCTGAACGTATCAGCCCTATATGATTGCAATTTACTGCACCGATAGTCTCCAGGGTACGAATTTTAAGCGGACCTATTCGATACTCGGTTCTCATGAGTGGGACAATACCAATGGGCTGGCCTTCCTCTTCAACGAGAAGTACATTAAGTTTCTTGCCTTCTCCGAAGTGCTTCCACCAGGTCGATAGCCACTCATGAGTAAGATATATAGGGTTATTATCCCCACTATTTCGTAAAAGGCCATCCCAGACCTCTGATAGAGATTCAAACTCTTCTGATTCTGATATTATCCTTATCTTTGTGTTGGTCATTTCACAAAACTACTAAGGCAGATTTTCCTCAGCAAACGACATGGATAAGACAAACAGCAGGTTGGATTAATCATGAGTACCAGCCTGCGCAAGCGGTTTCTCTTTCCAGAAACGCCACCGCAGCAGCTTCAAGTACCTAGCTTCGGCATATATTCTGGGGCCAAACTTGGCAAGTGCCTTCTGAGAGGCAATATTGCTTTTCTCTACAGCATTTCGTGATATAACTTTCCCGTTTTCTCTGAGGAATTGGAACCTTTTGACACAGCCATATGTCATGAGACCCTTAACCCTGTATTGAGGAATCGTCTCAGTACCACCGGTGCAGGCCTCATTATTCGAAAAGTCCACTCTGTAGGGCAGGTTATCAACAGCTTTGTGGGCTTCCTCGCTCAGAGCCACCCATCCTATGTGGGCAATTTCCCCTTTAACAAAAATACAGAAAGCTATCACGCCTTTGTCCAACATACTCCTAGCCGTGACAAGACGTCGGCGGAAATCAGAGCCCATAGCCTCTGCCAGCTTATCAGCCTCCTCATTGCTGCTGATTATCTTTAAGGTGAAATCCTGGATTTGGGGCAGGAAGTCAGCCTCATTTCTCTCCTTAAGCGTGTATTCGTAGAGATAATAATCTCCGTACTCGAGAAACCAAACTTTCACAAAATCAAAACCGCGTGTGAGCAGCGGCTTTAATCCCTCTGTTTTGAGGATATCCTTTGCCCTTTTCAACATCGCAACAAGTGTGCTTATCATCTCACTCCCGCCCTCTCAGTGGGCTGGGGCTGACCGGCCTGCTGAATGACTGGCCTCTCTTTCCAGGAACTCCACCATAATATTTTTACGTAGCGTCCTTTTCCGTAAATCCTGCCGCCTATCTTGATTGTGAGTCTCTGTGAAGCGCGATTACTCCTTACAACAGTCCATTTCCCCGTAGTTTTTCCCATAGTCGCAAAAAGTTTCAGCTTCTCCGCGATAAGATACTGGGAAAGACCAAGACGTTTATATTTAGGAGTTGTTTCGGACCATCCAATGTAAACACCGCCATTCAAGAAATCAACCTTATAGGGTATTCTGAAAATCATATCCATAGCCTCTAGGGTTGTGGCGGCCCAATGGATACAGGCAAGCTCCTTCCCGATGAAGATGCAGAACATTAACGCGCCCTTATCTAACTTGTCCCGGGCACGGATGCCGTGTATACCGAAATCGAAACCCTGAGCCGCCAACTCATCGAGTCGCTGGTTTGTCGGGACTATTTCGAAGACAAAATCCTGTATCTTGGGCGTAGGCTCGAATTGCATTGGTCCGTTCAGCGGCAACTCGCACATGTAGTACCATTTATAGACGAATACAGATTCTCTCAAAAAACGAATCCCTTCCATAACAAAGGACAACAAGCCCTCTTTCTGCAATATATATCTCCCGCGTTGGTATTTCTGTCGCAAATATGAGCTCATCTACGGCAAAACCTTCTTCACATTTGATATGAACATCCTTCTTTTCCCTATTCTCGTGGGAACTATTTGATCAACAAGCTCTACAACAACATCGATGTCTCCACCAAGCTCTGACTTGAAGTGGCGTTCAATTCTCCTAGCCACCTTATTCACATGCTCACGCTCGGATTCTTTGGCAAAGACAATCTTAACCACCACCTTTTCGTAACTCTCCTGCAAAATCCGGAATTGTTCAACGCCCAGAGAGGCAAGAAAGTCGCAGTTCAGAGCCGCGATAGGTATAGACTTCCCACTTTTTGTAAATATAACATCGTCAGTCCTGCCATTGATTGCATCCAGCAGAGGCAGGCCTCTGCCACAAGGGCAAGACTTATCAGAGCTTACCCCCACATCTCCTATATCGTACCTGATAAATGGCATGCCATAATTGTGTAGACTGGTAACTACTATCCTCCCCTCTCCTCCTACAGGGACAAGTTTATCTGCATCATCTACGATTTCTACGATCACGTTCTCCGCTGAAATATGGTATCCCGAATGCTCCGGGCATTCAGAGGCAATCGCGTCTATCTCATTTGCCGAATAATAGCTGTAAGTCTCACATCCGAATACCTTCGAAAAGAGCTCTCTCTGGGAATCGTATAACTGTTCACCGGTCGTGATGATCGCCCTGGGCCTGATTGCGGGTTTGCCCTCTTTTTCGATATGGCAAGCCATCAAATATATAGCGCTGGGATAGCCTTTTATGAATCCGCCATCGAAACCTTCCAGGCTTTTCGCAAAACGCGGCAGCTTCTTTTCAGACATCGTCAGGGCATCGAAAAGTTTAACCCTCTGCAAGAAGTGTCTCGTAGTTCGCGCGATGCTATCAGCTATGGACAAGCGTGGGTGTCTCCCACAAAACAAGGCCAATTTCTCTCCCACCTCATAGCCTGCCCATTTATACGCTCTCAATCCTGCAGCAGTATCCCAACCGTGGTAGTCATCCCTCGTCTTATAGAATCCGAGAGGTTCATCGGTAGAACCTCCGGTTAAACAAGGCATCAACTCTTTCTTGGGGAATCCACATGCCCCAAAATCACTGAAGTTGTTTCTGATAAGCTGCTTGGTCAATATCGGCAGCTTAGTTAAGTCCCCTGAACCTACTACATCCTCCGGCTTTAAGGTACGCTGCTCAAACACCCTGCGGTAATAAGGCACATTATCATAGGCGTAGCTTATTAACTTCCTCAGTCTTTCATCCTGTAACGCCAGAATCTTTCCCCGAGGCCACCACTGAGTCCTTTCAAGCTCCTCCAGGCGCTTCATAGTCTTCCCACCTCTATGAAAATCCAACGCAGGGGTGAACACATGATCTACAAGGAACTCATACATAGTCATCTTCATCGAACGGCCTTCGCCACTTTCATTAGCACTGGTTTGCTTGTCGTTTCACAGCTTTCACTGCAATATAGCGCCCGGTAAGATACCTGGTCCTCTTTCCCTCCAGCCCATCAAGCAAAGCCAGCCCTCTCCTGATAGCATTATCCAGCTTGCCCCTGCTAAGCTTGC
>CAYGWR010000018.1:0-22615 GCA_964353645.1 uncultured Dehalococcoidia bacterium | reverse complement strand
CCACGCTGCGTTACTTTCGTCAGGAATACGAGGCGCACATCAACGACAAGAAATGTCCGGCCGGGGTGTGCAAGGCCCTCATCACCTACTCGATTGATACGGACAAGTGCAACGGTTGCGGCGTGTGTCTGCGCGGGTGCCCGCACCAGGCCATTGCAGGCAAGAAAAAGGAACAGCACGTGATTGACGCCCGGCTCTGTCAGAAATGCGGGATCTGCCGGAGTGAGTGCAAGTTTGATGCGATTCGAGTCGTCTGAGAAAACGAGGTGTTAGAATGCTGCAATATGTCAACGTTAGCATAGACGGAGCCATCATTCGCGCAACCAAGGGGAGCAGCGTTCTCGACGCCGCCATCGAATATGGCATCTGCATTCCCCATCTGTGTCACGTCCCCTATCTGTCCGACATCGGCGCGTGCCGGCTGTGCATTGTCGAGCATGTGCAAAACGGCCGTTCCAAGGTCACCACTTCCTGCACCTTGAACGTGGAGGAAGGCATGGTGATCATGACTAATACGGACAAGGTCCGGAAACTGCGCCGCAATCTCGCGGAGCTGCTGGTGGCCCAGGCCCCCAACTCCCGCGCCATTCAGGACATCGCCCTGCGCTGTGGGGTCAAGGAGGTCCGGTATCCGTTTCGGAACGATAACTGCGTCTTATGCGGACGCTGCGTGCGGGTTTGCACCGAGGTCTGGAGGGCCAGGGCGATTGGCTTTGTGGGACGGGGTAAGGACCGCCATGTGGGTCATCCCTTCGGGGTCCGGCCTGAGTTCTGTAAGAAATGCGGCAGCTGCATCCAGCTCTGCCCTATGACCATCACTCCCTGCGACGGGCCCATGAAACCCGGGAAGGAACGCCTCTGCAGCCAATGCGAATCGCAGCTCATGATCGCCGACCAGATGGTGGGCAGTTGCGTATGGTGCAAACTGGGCGAAGGTTTCGCCTGCGGACGCTATGCCTAGGAATCCCAAGGACGAGGTGACCTCACCCCTACGAGATACGGACAACTGGATTTCTGCTTCCACAAGAATGACATGAAAAAGGGGCGTCCGCCTAAGGCGGGTCGCCCCTACGGTTTTTGGGCACAGTGCACTGTGCCCCTACATAAGAAGAGATGGTCGTTGGGTTGCGCTGCTCGTTTCGTGTGTCGTCATTCGGTTTGAGGGGGCATCCCCCGTAACCGTTTGACGAAGGTAACGAGTCTTCCTGTTTACTGTTCTATAGAGAATAACAGTGCTATAATCGGGGCATGCAATGCTCATCCAGTCCAATGGAGGTGAAACACCATGAGTGACTTCAAAGAGAATATCCTAAAAGGCCGCGTAGCCCTGATTACCGGTGGCGCAACAGGTATCGGGAAGGAGATCGCCCGGACGCTGGGGAAACATGGGGCCAAGATTGTTATTACCAGCCGTAAGCAGGAGAATCTGGATGCTGCCCGTAAGGAATTCGAAGCAGAGGGCATAAAATGTCTGGCCCTGTCATCAGATGTGCGCAAGCCCGAATTGGTGGAACAGGTCATTGCTGCCGCCCTAAAGGAATATAGCAGTTTGAGTATCGTGGTAAACTGCGCGGCTGGAATGTTCCCCGCACCTATCGAAGGAATGTCGTACAACGGATTTAAAACGGTTGTCGATATCGATTTATTGGGTACGTATAACGTCACGAAGGCCGCATTTACCGCTTACTTAAAGGAGCACGGCGGCTGTATTGTCAATATCACAGCACCGTTTGAGCACTGGGGGGTCAGCTCATTAGCGCATGTTGCAGCGGCAAAGTCAGGCGTTGAGTCACTGACGAGAACCTGTGCAGTGGAATGGGCACCGTTAGGGATTCGGGTCAACAGCGTCGCGCCCGGTTTCATTTCGGAGACGGAAGGCGTTAAACGGTTCGGTGAATCAAAGGATGTTCAAGTTGATAAGTCGCTGAAAGGCACAAGACAGGACATGGCAAATGCTGTGCTATTTCTGGTGAGTGATTCAGCCCGGTTTATCAATGGCGTATGCATTCGTGTCGATGGTGGTGCTACTATCGATTTGTTAAGGATGCCAGTAGTGTGAGATTCGTTACTCACAGCTCTTTTCGAACTGCAATTTTATGCTGTAATTAAACCTTCAGCATGTGGAGGCCGTGGGTTCGAGTCCCACCTCCCCGACCTCTTTTCTATCCACCTTCTCCGAGTTGACAAAAGCCAAGGCGTCCTTCACTACTAGTGAAGGACGCCTCAGTTCCTTAATTCATCTAGCCTATTGCTGCTGTTGACGCTGGCCTCTTACCTTAGCGAAACACTCGTCACAGTATACGGGACGTCCATTCCGAGGCTGAAAGGGGACTTCAGTCTCTTTGCCACAGGAAGCGCAGATTACTTTTGTCTTCTCGCGTGGCCCTTTGGAAGCTCCGTAGCGCCCTTGCCGCCGAGCTGATCGGCAATCGGGACAGCGGCCAGGTTCATTTTCCAGCCCACGCGACTGGTAGAATTCCTGCTCACCAGCGGTGAACACGAACTCTGCTGCGCAGTCACGGCAGACCAGGGTCTTGTCCGTAAACGCCATCGCTAGACCTCCTTTCCTGATTGGTTAGCCAGGCCTCGTCTTCGATGTGTTTGCGGCCCAAGAACTATTTGAGACTCTGGAGTTCCAAGGGGGGACAAAGCAAGAGGAGTTCTCCCTGTTGAGTAATGCGGCCTCTGGGTTCCTAGGGCACCGACTTGAAAACACCGTGTCACGAGGTCATGCTCCGGCATGACTATACACCATTAATTTGAAGAATGCAACAGGCCATTTTTGAGAGGGTTTATCAACTTGTTATCAACCCCCTGTATCCCCCAATCTTGGGGGAATTTAAGAAACTGGGGGATACCCCCAGACCCCCAGCAAAGGGGCTTTGCCCCTCTGCACTCCCTCTATTAATGACTGCACCTTTAGCCCAACTGGGTGAGGCGTTCGTTCAACTTGGCCAGCTTGTCTTTGCGGTCGCTGAGCTTCTGGCGCTCTTTCTCCACTACGGCAGCGGGTGCTTTTTTAGTGAAGGCCTCGTCTTGCAGCAAGCGTTCTATGCGCTCTATCTCGGCCTTAATTGCCTCGGTCTCCTTTAACAATCGGCTCTTTTCGGCATCGGTGTCAATCATCCCTTCGAGAGGCAGGATAACCTCTACGCCCTTGAGCACCAGTATCTTGGCCTGGTCTCGCCTCAGCTTCGCCCCCTCAACATCGCCCACGATGCTCAACGGGTGCACTCTGGCCAAAGTATGAATCGCCTCTACATGGGCTTCAAGTCCAGGTTTGGATTCACCTGCGATAATGAAGGCTCTAATAAATTTTGCGGGATCAACGCCGCTCTCCACGCGGGCGTTGCGGATGGAGCGCACTATCTCGAACACCGATTCCATCTCCCGTTCCGCATCAGCGTCAAAAGCTCTAGTATCGGCAGTGGGATAAGGCGCAATCATAATCGAGTCCGGCTTACCCTCCCACTGGCGCTCCCTGAGGCTCTGCCACAACTCCTCTGTGATAAAGGGCATAAAGGGATGAAGCAGGCGCAGGGATGTCTCCAGCACCTGGACCAGCAGCGGAAGCGGAGAGTTGGGCCCTTGATTATGGCGAAGCCTTATCTTAGCAATCTCGATATACCAGTCGCAGTATTCCGTCCACAGGAAGTCGTAAATCCGGCGCAGCGCCTCGCCGAACTGGAAGTCCTCGTTCAGTTCGGTGACCTCGGCTGTCAGGTGGTTCAGCCGGCTCAGTATCCAGCGGTCCTCCGTGGTAGGGACGCCAGGTTGGATTTTCATCTCTACATTATCCATGTTGCTGACCACGAATCTGGCGGCATTCCAGAGCTTGTTGACAAAGTTACGGCTGCCCTCAAGCTTCTGAGGATTGAGCTTCATATCGTTGCCCGGCGAGTTCCCTGTGGACAGAGCGAAGCGCAGGGCATCGGTGCCATACTTATCAATGATACCCACGGGGTCAACCACATTGCCGCGGGACTTGCTCATCTTCTCGCCCTTCTCATCCCGTATCAACCCGTGCAGGTAGACCGTGTGGAAGGGCACCTCGCCGGTGTTCTCCAGCCCCATCATAATCATCCTGGCTACCCAGAAGAAGAGGATATCGTAGGCGGTCTCCATCACCGAGGTGGGATAGAAATACTTAAGGTCCTCGGTCTGCTCAGGCCAGCCCAGGGTGGAGTGAGGCCAGAGACCTGAGCTGAACCAGGTGTCGAGCACATCTGTGTCCTGGGTTATGTTCTTCGAGTTGCAACTGCTACAGGTTTTGGGATTTTCCATAGCTACTATGACTTCATCGCAGTCACCGCAATACCAGACAGGTATCCGGTGCCCCCACCAGAGCTGGCGGCTGATGCACCAGTCCCGGATATTCTCCATCCAGTTGAGATAGACCTTGGTGAAGCGTTCGGGAACAATCTTTATTCTGCCATCGACGACAACGTCAATAGCTGGCTTCGCCAGGGGGCCGATTTTGACAAACCACTGCTTCGATACCAGCGGCTCTACGATAGTCCGGCAGCGCTGGCAGTGTCCCACGGAGTGCACATAGGGGTCTATCTTGACCAGCAGACCCTCTTTCTCCAGATCGGCGAGCAGCGCCTTACGGCAGGCGAAGCGGTCCTGGCCTGCATAAGGGCCTGCGTTCTCGTTCATGGTGACGTCAAGGTTCAGTATATTAATCGAAGGCAGGTTTTGCCGCTGGGCGACCTCGAAGTCCACGGGGTCATGCCCGGGGGTGATCTTCACTGCTCCGGTGCCGAAAGCAGGGTCAACAGCTTCATCGGCGATAATGGGAATCGTCCTGCCTATCACAGGGAGGATGGCATTTTTGCCCACGAGGACTTTATAACGCTTATCCTTAGGATTGACCGCTACGGCGGTATCGCCGAGGATGGTCTCGGGGCGGGTGGTGGCTACCGTGATGTACTGGTCTTTGCCCTTCTCCAGCCGATAGCGCACATAGTAAAGGTGGCTCTGCATCTCCTTGTGGTCTACCTCGAGGTCGGAGAGGGCGGTGGAGCAGCGGGGGCACCAGTTGATGATACGCTCGCCGCGATATATCAAACCTTTGTTATAGAGGTTGACGAAGGTGGTGCGCACCGCCTTGACCGGGCCGGGGTCCATGGTGAACCGCTCGCGGGTCCAATCACAGGAAGCGCCGAGCTTTTTGTGCTGCTCGGCGATAATGCCCTTGTATTTTCCCATCCACTGCCACATCCGCTCCAAAAACTTCTCCCGGCCAATGTCGTGACGGGTGAGGCCCTCTTTAGCTAGAAGCTGCTCCACCACGTTTTGTCCGGCGATGCCGGCGTGGTCGCTTCCCGGCAGCCACAGAGTGGGGTCGCCTTTCATACGGTGCCAGCGAGTCATAGTGTCCTCGACAATAGCGGCCAACGCTGTGCCCAGGTGCAGCTCGCCGGTTACGTTGGGCGGCGGCATGATGATAACGAAGGGCTTCTTTGTGTGGTCTATTTTAGGGGTGAAATAGCCCCGTTCCATCCAGAATTGATACCACTTGCCCTCGATTTGTTTGGGGTCATAGCTTTTGGGGATCTCTTTCCGTTCTCGTGCCATCTTACAGGAAACCTCTCGATACACAAATGCTGTTCTTCATTTTACCTTGCCTTCGCTTCGCCGTCAAAGATATGTAGGGGCGCACAGCCGTGCGCCCTTCTGTATGTCATTCCTGCCCAGCCTGTCCCTGACCTGATCAGGGAAGCGGGAATCCAGGAACCCCTGTAGGGGCACGGTGCACCGTGCCCCTATATATGTCATTGCGAGGAGTCCGCCCGAGGCGGGACGACGCGGCAATCTCACCGTAACACTATGGTAGGGGCATCCGCCTGAGGCGGACTGTGCCCAAAAACGTAGGTGCGAGATTGCCCCGCCATTTTATGTAGCGTCGTATCCGCCTTTGGCGGGTCACGACGAGTAGGGGCGACCCGTAGGGTCGCCCTTTTCCTATGTCTTTCCTGCGGAAGCAGGAATCCAGGCGCATCCGTTCGTCCTATTGCATTGCACATAGGATTGACTAATCTCATTATGAGGAGTAGGATACGAATAAACGTACCCTTATAAGAGTAGTAATCTAAGAAATAACCTTTTCCACAAGCACATTTAAGCAATGATAACAGACACCACGTTTATCACTAACGAAGGGGAAAATAATCTCAGGGATAGATTCCGGGTACTCATAAAAGACACCTGGTTTTTTGATGTCCTTGTTGGCTATTTCTATACCAGCGGATTCTACGCTCTTCACAAGTCGCTGGAAAAGACTGAGAAAATCAGGATTCTCATCGGCATAAACACAAACAGGCAAACCTACCAGTTGATTCAAAAATCTCAAGAGCCGGTACAAAGCTCTTTCCAATTCTCTCATGCTGAGGCAAAAGAGGAATTCTCGAACTCGATCGCTTCCGAGATGGAACACTCCGAGGATAACAGCAGTGTAGAAAAGGGAGTCCATAAGTTCATTGAATGGCTCCAGAGCAGCAAGCTGGAGATCAAAGCCTATCCATCGGAGAACATTCACGCCAAGCTTTACATCATGACCTTTGTCGAGGGTGACAAGGATGTGGGTCGAGTGATAACAGGCTCCAGCAACTTCACTCAGGCTGGCTTGGTGGACAATCTGGAATTCAATGTCGAACTCAAGGATAAGGCCGACTACGACTTTGCTCTGGCTAAATTCAACGAGCTTTGGGCAAACGCTGTAGATGTTAAAGAGAAATACCTTGAAACCATTCAAAACAGGACCTGGCTCAATAACACCATCACTCCTTATGAGCTTTATCTCAAGTTTCTATTCGAATACTTTAAAGAGAAGATAAACATTGACCAGGATACCATTGATAAGAAATATCTGCCCGAAAATTTCCTGGACTTAGAGTATCAAGCTGAAGCGGTCAAAGACGCTAAGGTCAAACTCGAGGAATACGGTGGCGTCTTTATCTCCGATGTTGTCGGTTTAGGGAAAACATATATCTCTGCCATGCTGGCAAGCCAGCTTGATGGCAGAAACCTTGTCATTGCTCCTCCTGCACTCCTCGACAAGGAAAACCCCGGTTCGTGGCCTAGTGTACTCTCGGATTTCAGGGTGCCGGCTGATTTCGAATCTCTAGGTAAGCTTGACCATCTCACCAAACAAGGGACAGATAAATACAAAAATATCTTCATCGATGAGGCGCACCGTTTCCGTACCGAGACAAACGTTACCTATGAGAAACTGGCCCAGATATGCCGCGGCAAGCGGGTGATACTGGTTACAGCGACGCCGCTTAACAACTCACCCAAGGATATCCTCAGTCAGATAAAGCTGTTTCAAAAGGCCAGAAAGAGCACTATCCCCAACCTGACTAATCTGGAAACCTTCTTTAATGGCCTTGATAACAAGCTCAAGGGATTAGACAGGCAGCAGGACTACGACGAGTATATAAAAGGTGTAAGGGGGAATGCTAAGGAAATCAGAGAAAAGGTATTAAAGTACCTGATGGTGCGCCGCACCCGTTCCGAAATCGTGAAATACTTCGGCAACGATATGAAAAAACAGGGGCTGAAATTCCCCGAGGTCGCTGACCCCGAACCGATTCTCTATCAGTTAAACGAAAACGAAGACCGCGTGTTCAATAAGACAATAGAGTTGATTGCACGCGATTTCAAATATGCACGTTACGTCCCCATGCTCTATTACAAAGGTGACATCAGCCAAGCCGAAGATTTAGCTCAGAAGAACATGAGGAAATTCATGAGGATACTGCTGGTGAAACGTCTGGAGAGCAGCTTCCACGCTTTCAGGAACTCCCTCAGCAGGTTCATCAAATCATACGAGCAATTCCTGAATGAATTCGATAAAGGCTATGTGTACGTTAGCAAGAAATACACCAGTAAGCTATTCGAGTTTCTGGAGAACGATGACGATGAGGCCATTCAACGGCTTATCGATGAGGACAAAGCCAAACGGTTTAAGGTAAGCGACTTCAAACCCCATTTCAGAAAGGATTTAGAGAACGATTTAGCAGTTTTAAGGGAAATAGCTAAGCTCTGGGAAACGATAGACCGCGACCCCAAGCTGTTGACCTTCATCGAGGTTCTTTCAGCCAGAAAGATACTCAAAGAGAGCAAGCTCATTGTGTTCACTGAGTCGAGGGAAACCGCTGAGTATCTGGAAAAGCACATCGGGAAGATATTCCCGAATAAGGTGGTCTGCTTCTCCGGGAGCTCAGGCGCTCCCATTCGGGAAAAAGTGATTGAAAATTTTGATGCCAGAGCCAAGTTTCCCAAGGACAATTATCGTATCCTCATTAGCACAGAGGTGTTGTCAGAGGGTGTAAACCTGCATCGCTCTAATGTGGTTATCAACTACGACATACCCTGGAATCCTACCCGTCTCATGCAAAGAACCGGGCGTATCAACCGCGTTGACACCAAATTCGATGAAATCTACACCTTCAACTTCTTCCCCACCATCCAATCCAACGACCAAATCAAGCTGAAAGAAGCGGCAGAATATAAAATACAGGCATTTATTGAAATGCTGGGCGCTGATGCTCGACTTCTAACAGAAGGCGAGGAAATCAAATCGCACGATTTGTTCACACGCTTAACCTCTAAGGTGACCATCACCGGTGAGGGCGAAGCAGAAGAGAGCGAATTGAAATATCTGCAAATCATCCGTACCATCCGCGATAAAGAGCCTGACTTATTCGAGAAGATTAAACGCTTGCCTAAGAAAGCTCGCACTGCCAGAATCGGTGCAGACAATGAAACTTCGTTGCTCACCTATTTCCGCAAAGGCAAGCTGCAAAAGTTCTACCAGGTCAGCGATAGCGACCCGGCGGAACTGGACTTCCTGGCTGCCGCTAAAAAGCTGGAGGTGGACAAAAAGACCAAACGTGAGAACCCGGGCGGTGATTTCTATGACCTTCTGGAGAAGAACAAAGACGCGTTCCGGCTGGCTACCACCGAAGAAGTGACGGAAGTGAAAATGAAGGGCGGCAGGGACAGCACTACCTTTGTGCTCCGCTTTCTTAAATCCAACGAGGTCAGGCATTTTAAAGGCTTCACCGATGAAGACGAGCTTTACATCAAGAAGGTGATAACCCTTTTGGAAGAGGGCGGCCTGCCCAAGCAGACGACAAAGACCCTGGTCAAAGAACTGAGCAAGGAAACGAATCCCTTGAAGATACTGGCGAAGCTCAAAACAAACATCGCGCCGGAATTCTTCAAAGAGACCGCCGCGGAGAGTTCCGCCCAGACCTCCGGCCCCAGAGAGGTAATACTCTCAGAGTACCTTATAAGCGAATAGCCATGAAGAAACCACAGAACAACTACGCGTTTATCGACGGGCAGAATTTAAATCTGTCTATTCAGGAGTTGGGTTGGAAGCTGGACTTCAGGAAATTCAGGATTTATTTGAGCGAGAAATATGGAGTTGGAAAGGCATACTATTTCATCGGCTTTGTGGAGGGCAATAACGATTTGTATGCCTCGCTTCAATCGTACGGCTACGTGTTGATTTTCAAACCAACCTTCAGGAACAGGGATGGCAAAGTCAAGGGAAATTGCGATGCTGAACTGGTTCTGCAGGCAATGATAGATTTGAAGGAGTATCAGCAGGCGGTGATAGTTACCGGCGATGGCGATTTCTACTGTCTGGTGGGATATCTGCGCAAAATAGGTAAATTGCGGTGTTTACTGGCTCCGAATATGGATAAATACTCAGGGCTGTTGAAAAAGGCTGCGGGGAACAACCTCGCGTTTATGAACGATTTGCGGTGGAGACTGGCCTATAAAAGAAAAGAACCCTATAAGGACGGAACCTCATAGGGGGCTTTTCGTCGTGATTCTGCATTAAGGATAGCACATACACACACGATTGTCAATAGCTCTTTCGGGTGAATGGAATGATAGATAAACAAGCTGCGACAAAAATCATCAGTGATACCTTCGAAAAGACTTTCGACAAAGGCAGGTTTGCCTATTTTGCCAAAAACCTGCTCAACAAGATTGACGAGTCAAAGGTACTTCATCTGCAGGGGGCGTATATACCCGAAAGCTTCCGGGAATTTGTGAAAACATATGAACGCCTGGGCACATACACCGACCCCGAAGGGCAGAAACTCGATATCCTGATTGTCTATCTGCAGAAAGAAACATCGCTGGAGCGCGCCCGCACTGCCCAACGAAACTTTGTGGCACGCTATCTCAAGGAACGCGGCGAAAAGGAAGCCGGGCTGGTCGCTTTTGTTTCTCTGGAGCCGGGGGATTGGCGGTTCTCCTTTGTGAAGATGGAATACAGGCTGGAGGAGACGCCGCAGGGAAAGACTAAGGTAAAAGAGGAGCTTACACCCGCGCGCCGGCTTTCATTCCTGGTGGGCGAAAACGAGAGCAGCCATACCGCGCAAAAACAACTGTTTCCTATTCTGGAGGATGATAAGCGCAATCCCACGCTCTCCGAACTGGAGAAGGCGTTCAGCGTAGAGGTCGTCACCAAAGAGTTCTTCGGCAAGTACCGCGAGCTTTATCTCGATGTTATGGAATCCCTGGACAGCCTTGTAGAGAATGACAAGGTTATCCGCAAGGATTTCGCCGCCAAAGGTGTCAACACCGTTGACTTCTCCAAGAAGCTGCTGGGGCAGATTGTGTTCCTTTATTTCCTGCAGAAAAAGGGCTGGTTCGGAGTCGCCCGCGATGCTGAGTGGGGGACCGGTTCAAAGCAATTTTTAAGGGAGTTTTTTGAAGGGAAGCACGGCACGTATAAGAACTTTTTCAATGATATTCTGGAGCCGCTATTTTACGAAGCGCTGCGCATAGACCGGAGCCATGACGACGATTACTACAGCAAGTTCAACTGTAAAATCCCCTTCCTCAACGGCGGTCTGTTCGACCCCATCAACAACTATGATTGGGTACACACTGATATAATTCTTCCTAACGGACTCTTTTCCAACAGCGAGAAGACCAAGGAAGGCGACACGGGCACAGGCATCCTGGATGTGTTCGACAGGTATAACTTCACGGTTAAAGAGGATGAGCCGCTCGACAAAGAGGTCGCTATCGACCCGGAGATGCTGGGCAAGGTCTTCGAGAACCTGCTTGAGGTCAAAGACCGCAAGTCCAAGGGCACATATTATACCCCGCGCGAGATAGTGCACTATATGTGCCAGGAGAGCCTTATCAACTATCTGGACACCGCAGTCAACACCGGCGAGGTTCCACTTTCAAGGACTAAACCTCCTCAGGGGAAACTGATAGGAGAACCGGACCCTGAACAAATGTCACTTAAAACTACAGCATACAAGCCTATAGTGCCGAGGCAGGATATCGAGGATTTCGTGCGCAAGGGCGAGCTTGCCATCGAGCATGATAGCCGGGTGGAGACTTTTGGCAGGGAAACGAAGACCTATTCATACAGAATCTCCGAGAGCATCCGTAGTATTGCAAGAATCATTGACGATAAACTCGGTACCATCAGGGTTTGTGACCCCGCCGTCGGCTCGGGGGCTTTCTTGGTAGGGATGATGCACGAAATCGTTAAGTGCCGCAAGGTGCTCAGCACCTATCTCGGCGAGGAAGAGGGGAGGAGAGTTTACGACTTCAAGCGCCACGCCATTCAGAGCTGCCTTTACGGCGTGGATATAGACCCCGGCGCGGTGGAGATAGCCAAGCTCCGCTTGTGGCTGTCGCTGGTAGTGGACGAAGAGGACATCAGGCAGATAAAGCCTTTGCCCAACCTGGACTACAAGATAGTCTGCGGCAACTCGTTACTGGGTGTTGAAAAAACGTTATTCAATCTCGATTTGTTTAAAGAATTGGAAATTTTGAAGCCGCTTTACTTCGATGAGACAAACGCCAAGAAGAAGCAGGAATGCAAGGGGCATATTGACCAGTTAATCAAACAGATTACCAACAACAACGAGAACTTCGATTTTCAGGTGTATTTCTCTGAGGTTTTCCACAAGAAGGATGGGTTTGATGTGGTGATAGCAAACCCCCCTTATGTCGGGGAGAGCGGTCACAAGGAACTATTCCGAATGACTAAGGAAGGCCCACTTGGCCAGTTCTATTTGGGAAAGATGGACTACTTTTACTTTTTCCTCCACCTTGCTCTTAATCTGGCGCGGGGGAACGGCGAAGTCGCATTCATCACGACCAACTATTACCTCACCGCAACCGGAGCAAAGAAACTCAGGGACGATTACAAGCACCGAGCCACAGTCAGGTCGCTAATAAATTTCAACGAGTTGAGGATTTTCGAGTCTGCTCAAGGTCAGCACAACCTGATCACACTGCTTAAGAAATGGCGAAATGAAGAAACCCAAGCTCGGACGTGTATTACCAGGAGAAATGGATTTGCGACGCCGGAAATGTTATCACAAATCCTTTCGTGGGGTGACTCTGAATCCAGCTACTTCACTATCCGCCAAGAGGACCTTTACAACGGATCAGAGAATTACATAAGGATTGACAGGGAATGCGTAACTTCTGTTTCTGTAAACGTCAATATCAACAGCATTCTGGATAATCTGGCCCGGGGCTATGAGTTGATGGAAAGAATCGCAAACATTGACCAAGGCGTGGTCAGCGGATGTGATTACGTGTCGAATCGAAACATCGACAAGCTAGCTGCCCATGCAGATGTCGAAAATGGCGACGGTATTTTTGTTTACGATCTTGACAACCCAAGGGACAGAGAGGTGATATCAGGCTTCAATGAATTTGAAAGATCGTTGTTGAGACGATTCTTCAAGAATTCGGACATTCGGAGATACTGGTGCTCCAACCATGCAACGAAACGATTGCTCTATATCGGCCGAGAAATACACTCTCTCACAGATTCCCCAAATGTCGCAGCACACCTCAAGAAGTTTAAGGCGATTCTATCTCACCGCCGCGAAGTCGAAAACGGGCGTATTAAGTACTTCCAACTCCAGTGGCCAAGAACTGAAAGCATCTTTATCGGGGAAAAGATCGTGGTCCCATATCGCTCGGAAAGCAATTCGTTTGCTTACGACTGCGGTGAATGGTTTTGCAGGTCGGACTGCTATGTAATCACGCAAAAGAGCGCGGCTTATGACCTCAAATACTTGCTCGCTCTTTTGAACAGCAGGCTCTATTTCCAGTGGCTTTATCATCGCGGCAAACGCAAGGGCGAAATGCTCGAATTGTTCCAAGTCCCGTTGTCCGAGATCCCTATCAAGTCTATTGTCAAGGACAGACAAGAGTCCTTCATCAGTCTTGCGGACAAGATCCTCGCCGCGAAGCAACGAGATCCCGAGTCAGACACGACGGCGTTGGAACATCAGATTGACCAATTGGTATATCAGCTCTACGAGCTGACGCCGGAGGAGATTGCGGTGGTGGAGGGCTCGATACGGGATAAGGCTTGAAATTCAACCTTTTTACTGCCTCACTCCTCCCCTCTCCTAAAGTGGCAAGGGAGCTTAGCGCCTCCAAATTTACATTTTCCACTTCCTTATCCCAGCCCCTCTTCTGCGTTCTCCGCGCCCTCTGCGGTTACCCGCTCCGACCTACCCGAGTGCCTGTATTCCTGCTCCCCGAAAAATGAAAATAAGAGCAGTTGCTATCAAAACTGAATCAGGGCTTGACAACGGCGCTTTATGCAGTAAAATTTACTCCAACAGCAGTAAAAAATACTGCAAAGAGAAACTCAAATGTTGACGAACCTGTGGGGGTCGAGACTTCGCGCGAAGGTGATAGGATGGCTGTTCTCTCACCCTGATCAACGGTATTTCGTGCGCCAGCTTACAGGTTTGATCGGGGAGGACTCCACAAACATCAGCCGGGAGCTTGCCCGACTGGAGAAGATGGGTATCCTGGTCTCCACGCTAGAGGGCAGACAGAAGTATTTCCAGGCTAACAGGCAGTGCGCTGTTTACGAAGAACTGCGGGGAATAGCCGTGAAAACAACCGGCGTGGCTGATGTGTTGCGTACGGCTGTTGCACCGATATCAGCCCAAATCAGGTTGGCTTTCGTCTATGGAAGCATGGCGAAAGGCACGGCTAGCTCAGTAAGCGATGTTGACCTGCTGGTCATAGGTGACCTCGATGAAGCGGCACTACACGTGGCTCTGATGCAGGCACAGGAGAAACTCAGGCGCAGCGTTAATTACACACTCCTGGGCCAGAGCGAGTTCCTGAGAAGGCGCCGCGAGAAAAAGGGCTTCCTGGCGCGAGTGCTGGCAGGGCCTAAGATTGCGATTGTGGGTTCTACAGATGAAATATGACGACCTCCTGAAATCGGGGCGAATCCGCAAAGAAGATGTCTCACAGAAGGAGATACACCAGGCTCTGGACCGCGCGGAGCGTGACCTGAAGTCGGCGCGAAGATTCATGGAGCAGGATTGGGACTGGAGTTTCGCCATAGCCTATAATGCTGTGTTGCAGGCTTCCCGAGCTTACATGTTCGCTCAGGGCTTTCGCCCGGCGAGCAGTGAAAGCCATAAGAACACCTTTGCCTTCATGCATCTGGCTCTGGGCAGGGAATATGCAGCTTTGATGACCTATTTCGACCGGATGCGCGCCAAGCGCAACAGGGCTGTTTACGAGGAGGCAGGGACTGTCACCGAGACTGAGGTCCGAAACTTACTGAAAAAGGCTGAGGACTTTGTAGAAATGATTCGTGAGAAACTGGGCAAGGAACGATAATGGCGCACGACATTACAGATAATCGTAATGAGAAGCTGGTTGACCATGTCGAGAGCATCCTCGTTTTTCCCCTCTCTCTAATTCTCTCCCTCAAGGGGCACCTGGATTCCCGCTTGCGCGGGAATGGCATCCGGAAGGGCGCACAGCAGTGCGCCCCTACATTGCTTAATCTCATCCCCTAGTTTTCATTTTGCACCCTTTGATTTTCATTCTGCATACCCCAATCCTATCTTTTTCTCCGCGTCCTCTGCGGTCCTCTGTCTCCTGTCCCCACCCCCCCCGCGACATTTTCCCCTTGGCAGCATGAGAACTTATGTTCTACAATGCCCCTAATTGAATATCAGAGAGCATTCTGTAGGGGCACTCCGCCAGTGGCGGTTGCTCAGATCCATGAATGCTAAGCGAACCGCTGAACAGCTATTCCGAGTCCATGACTTGGGGTTCACAGTTCCGTTGCAGGCGTCGTTACACCTGAGCGTAGGGGCGTTTTTTACCTGCGGGTTTTTCCTTACGTTCCAGCGAAGCTGCCCGGGACCCGCTGTTCAGCCATCCCGGCGGCTCCAAAAATTGAATAATTCGAAATCTTAAAAACCAGGGCTATGCTATACCCCGAATAACCTTTTGACCATGATGTTAAAATAGGTGTTAGAGTCAGATTTGAAAGGAAATCGTTAAATGCTTGTCGACAAGTTAAAACGTATCGCGGGAAGCAAGTGGGTGATAACGGACAGGGAGCAGATGATAGACTACCTGACGGATGAAACTGCGGAGGCAGTAAGGCCTGAGCCAGCGAGCGAACTCATCCTGGTAAAGCCTGCCAACTCAAAGGAAGTGAGCAACATCCTGAAGCTCGCCAACCGCGAGAGAATCCCCGTTTTTCCCAGAGGCGGAGGGACAGGCTTGTGCGGCGGCGCTATCCCCACAGAGAACGGCGTAATCCTGTCGCTGGAGCGGCTGAAGGGTATTGAGATAGACAGGGATAATCTGATGGCGATCGCAGAGGCCGGGGTGACGCTCAAGGAGCTGGTAGAGAAGGTGGAAGCGGCAGGCTTGTTCTTCCCGCCGCATCCGGGCGATGAGAGCGCTCAGGTGGGCGGCCTGGTCGCCTGCAACGCCGGTGGGTCGCGTGCTGTGAAGTACGGCGTGATGAGAGCCTACGTGAAGGGCATCGAGACTGTATTGCCTACAGGAGAGATACTTAAGCTGGGCGGAGAGCTGCTTAAAAACAATACAGGATACGACCTGATGCACCTGATAATAGGCAGCGAGGGGACGCTGGCTGTGATAACCAGGGTGATTCTGCGGTTGTACCCCAAACTCGCTGCCAGCGCTACAATGATTGTCCCTTATGATAACCGCCACGATGCCATCAACACAGTGCCCCGAATACTGCAGAGCGGGATTATACCTCTGGCTATAGAGTACATGGACCGTCTGATAGTTGAGATTTCAGCTTCGAGTCTCGGCATGGAGTGGCCCTGTAAGGTCGGGACAGGGTATCTGATGTTTATATTGGAGGGGCAGAACGAGGAGGATGTGCACGCACAATGCGAGAGGATTTGTGATATATGCCAGAGCTACCATGGGCTTGAGCCTGTAATAGGGGAAACCGAGAAGGAGCAAGAGAAGGTCCTGAAGATAAGGAGCAATATATACTCGGCGTCGAAGCGCGACCTGGTGGCGGATGCCTTAGATATAGCTGTGCCCCCGGCCAGCATGGGGAAACTCATGGACGCTATAGATAGGGTTGCCAATAAGTTCGGCACAATCATTCCTATGGTGGGGCACGCAGGTGACGGCAACCTGCATCCGACATTGATTAAGAACCTTGCAGAGGGAACAGGGGGAAACCTTAAAAAGGCCAAAAGGGAGATTTACAGGGAAGCCCTTAAACTGGGCGGGACCATGACAGGGGAGCACGGCCTGGGGAAAATCAGAATCCCCGACGTAGATATCTTTTTGACTAAGAAAGAGCTGGAGTTAATGAGAGGCATCAAGGAAGTGTTTGACCCCAAGGGCATCTTGAATCCGGGGTGCATCTTAAAGTAAGTGGCGTCCGCCTCAGGCGGACGCCACTTCGGATACTCCTAGTGACTGAACACCCTCCGATTTAGGCCGCGGAATCCTTCGATTCCTTGTCCTCGGAACCGGCCTCTTCTTCCTTCACAACCTCTGCCACAACCTCTGCCGCAGCCTCCACCACCGGCAATGCCGGACTCTTTTTAGCAGCCAAGGAGAACTCGCTGCGGGCTGGGATGAGCTTGCCGATGATAACATTCTCCTTGAGCCCTGTTAGCCTATCGATGCTTCCCATAATCGCGGCCTCGGTGAGCACTCTAGTCGTCTCCTGGAAGGAGGCTTTTGCCAGGAAGCTGTCGGTGCTCAGAGACGCCCTGGTGATTCCCAGCAACACGGGCTTGGCGGTTGCCGGCTCGCCACCCTCAGCCAGCACCTTGGCATTGATATCCTCATATTTCAAGCTATCGACCAGGTCACCGGGCAAGAACTCCGTATCGCCAGGGGAATCAACCCTGATCTTGCGCAACATCTGGCGCACTATGATCTCGATATGCTTATCGTTAATATTTACGCCCTGGGAATGATAGACCTTTTGTACCTCGTCCACCAAGTACTGCTGCACAGCCTCACGTCCCCGTATATGCAAGATATCCTGTGGGTGAATCAGGCCTTCGGTAAGCTTGTCCCCCGCCTTCACCCTGGCCCTGTTCTCCACCAGAATCGGGGTCATGGGGGACACCAAGTATTCACGGCTCTCCTTTTCCTCGTACAGCAAGGAGAGTTGGTTCTTATGCACTTCCACCTTACCCCCTACTCGAGACATAAGCGGCGGCGCAACAGCAGCTTCCTTTGCTTCCTTTCCTCTCTTTCTTGCTTCAGCAGTGGCTGGCCTTGCCAGCACAGTGGCAGCATCAACCCACTGCTCGTTTTCCACCATCAACTCATAGCCTTTAGGCACATTGTAATCATCGCGGTAGACCTCGGAACTGGTGACCTTGATCTTCCTTCCCTCTTCGGTGCGGTTTATCTCAACGACGCCTTCGATCTCCGAGATGACGGCCTGGCTCTTGGGCGACCTGGCCTCGAACAGCTCCTCAACTCGGGGCAAGCCGCTGGTGATGTCCAGTCCGGCCACACCGCCGGTGTGGAAGGTACGCATGGTTAGCTGAGTTCCCGGCTCTCCAATGCTCTGGGCAGCGATAATCCCCACCGCCTCCCCCATGGAAACAAGCCGTCCTCGAGCCAGGCTTCTGCCATAGCACATCTGGCAGATACCGCGCCTTGCCTGGCAGCTTAGCGGAGACCTGACCTGAACCCTCTTAATTCCGGCCTTGGTGATCTCTTTCGCTTTGTCTTCGTTGATCTCCTCGTTGCGGTTGACGATGATCTCGCCGGTCTTGGGATGAGCTACTGGGACGGCAGCCATACGGCCCATAATGCGCGAAGCAATCGGCACCAGAAGCCCCTTGTCAGTCGGCTCGGAGACCCAGACGCCGACTATCGCCCCACAGTCCTCCTCGCTGACAATAACCTCCTGGGACACATCAATGAGTCTCCTGGTGAGGTATCCGCTATCAGATGTCCTCAGCGCGGTGTCAGCCAAACCTTTGCGAGCACCGTGGGTAGATATGAAGTACTCCAATACCGCAAGCCCCTCCCGGAAGCTCGACTTAATGGGCAGGTCAATAATCCTGCCTGAGGGGTCTGTCATCAAACCTCGCATCCCGGCCATCTGCCTGATCTGAGAGATATTGCCCTTGGCACCTGAAGAAGCCATCAGATAGATCGCCCCATATTTATCCATGGAGCGCTCCAGGGCAGCCTGGATTTCCTCGGTCGCCTGTGTCCATATAGTCACTGCGCTATTGTAGCGCTCATCTTCTGTGATCAAGCCTCGCTGAAATTGCTTATCTGTTTCAGCAATCCTACCCTCAGCATGCTCCAAGATCTTCGTTTTATCCTTGGGGACTTTGATGTCATTAATGGCGATGGTCATGCCCGATTTGGTAGCGTAGTGGAAGCCAAGGCTCTTGATATTATCTACCATAGTGGCAGTGCTCTCATTGCCCAAGAGCCGATGACACTCAGCAACGATCCCTTTCAGCACCTTCTTGTCCATAAGTTGATTACGAAAGCCAAGCTCTTTAGGTAAAACCTCGCTGAAAATGATGCGACCAACGCTGGTCTTGATTCTCTTCGTGCCGTCGTTGGGATCCCTGACCTCGATCTCAGCACTGCTATCAACGATGCCTATTTCATAGGCAAGCCTGGCCTCATCAAAGCTGCTGAATACCATTCCCTCGCCCTTCATCCCGGGCTTCAGCATAGTCAGATAGTAGCAACCAAGGACGATATCCAGGGTTGGTGCCACCACAGGCTCTCCGGAGCTAGGCAGCAGCATATTGTAGACGCTGAGCATCACCTTGTTTGCCTCTTCAACCGCTGCCTTCGATAGAGGCACATGTACTGCCATCTGATCGCCATCGAAGTCAGCATTGAAAGCCACGCAGACTAACGGATGTAGCTGGATGGCGCTGCCGCCGATGAGCACAGGATGGAATGCTTGAATGCCTAACCTGTGAAGCGTTGGCGCACGATTGAGAAGGACCGGGCGCTCTTTTACAACTTCTTCGAGAATGTCCCAGACCTCGGGTTTGCCACGCTCCACGATCCGTTTAGCGCTCCTGATATTAAGGGCCAGTCCCCTGCCGACCAGACGCCGCATGATGAAGGGCTTGAACAGCTCGAGGGCCATTCTCCTGGGCAGACCACATTGATGTAGCTTTAGCTCAGGGCCAGATACGATAACAGACCTGCCGCTGTAGTCTACGCGTTTACCCAGAAGGTTCTGCCTGAACCTGCCCTGCTTGCCCCGGAGCATGTCCGAAAGGGACTTCAGTTTATGGTTGTTCCCGGTGACTACCGCCCTTCCCCGCCGTCCATTGTCAATCAAGGAGTCGACTGCTTCTTGAAGCATGCGCTTCTCATTACGAGTGATTATCTCGGGAGCGCCGATCTCCAGCAACCGGCGCAGGCGGTTATTGCGGTTGATAACCCTGCGGTAGAGGTCATTCAAATCGCTGGTAGCAAATCTGCCACCATCGAGCTGAACCATGGGACGCAGCTCGGGGGGCAAAACTGGAAGCACGGTAACGACCATCCACTCCGGCTTGTTGCCACTCTTGCGGAAGGCCTCAACAACTTTTAGCCTTTTGATCGCTTTCTTGCCTCGTTGCCCTGACGTAGAGGCTGCTTCTCGATAAAGATCCTGGCGCATCTGTTCCAGATCGAGATTGCTCAGTATCTCGAGTACGGCTTCCGCCCCCATACCTGCGCTGAAAACATCGCCCCATCTTTGCCTTAGCTCGCGACACTTGCTTGCACTGAGCAGGGTTAACGGCACAAAACTCTCAAGCTCGCCAATCTTTTCCCTGAGTTCGCTATCGAGTTTCCTTTTTTCTTCGGCATTCTGTTGCTGCAGTTGTTTTATCTCCTGCTGCGTTTTTTCATCACTGGCCTCTGCTCCCCCCTGCGATTTCAAGCTCTCGATCTTATCCGCTGATGCTTTCTCCCTCTCTGCGAACTGCTGGGCCATATCATCGCGAAGCTGTTTCAAGGCCTGGCTTCTCTTCTCCTCGTCTACATTGGTGATGATGAATTTGCCAAAGTAGATTACCTGCTCCAGATTGCGAGGCGAGATATCAAGAAGGAGTCCCATATGGCTGGGCGTGCCTTTTACAAACCAGATATGGCTAACAGGGGCAGCCAGATTGATATGCCCCATGCGCTCCCTTCGCACTTTGGAGCGGGCTACCTCGACGCCGCATTTATCGCAGACAATACCTTTGTAACGTATCTTCTTGTACTTGCCGCAATAGCACTCGAAGTCCTTGGTCGGACCGAATATCTTCTCGCAGAAAAGGCCATCCTTCTCGGGCTTCAAAGTACGATAGTTGAGAGTCTCAGGCTTAGTCACCTCTCCATAGGACCAGCCCCTGATTTGCTCCGGTGACGCCAAGGAGATTCGAACAGTAGTGAAGTCATTGGTCTCGAGCATTACTCACGCTCCTCAAAACCGGCCAGATTTATCCCCAGCCTTGGTGCCTCTGCCGCAGATTCCATTAAGTACGTTACCCTCTCCTCATCCTCATTAAGCACCTCTATAGCCAAGCCCAGGCTTTGCAACTCCTTAACCAGAACCTTGAATGATTCCGGGATCCCTGCTGCCACTATATCCTCACCATTGACGATAGCCTCATAGGTTTTGACTCTGCCCACTACATCGTCAGACTTGACAGTGAGCATTTCCTGAAGATTATGGGCTGCGCCATAAGCTTCCAGCGCCCATACCTCCATCTCCCCGAAGCGTTGCCCACCGAACTGTGCCTTGCCACCCAGAGGCTGCTGCGTGATCAATGAATAAGGCCCTGTGGACCTGGCGTGTATCTTATCCTCGACCAGGTGTATCAACTTCATCATATATATGTTGCCTACGGTCACCGGCTGATCCAACGGCTCGCCGGAGCGCCCATCATAGATAACCGTCTTGCCAAAAATAGGAGGTGACAGCCCCTTCTCCTGGCCAAGCTTCTCCACCATCTTATCGAGCTGCTCGGCGCTCAGCGAGGAGGAATCCTCCCCAACTTCCTCCAGCCACAGCCGAAGACAGGCTTGCCTGGCCTCCCTCTTGAATTTATCACTGAATATCTTTTCGCCATCATAACCATGTTCGTTAAGCCAGGATTTGACCTCCTCTATTTTGACACTACCTCCATCGCTATCCCAGGCGACCGCTCCTGCCTTGCGCGCTATCCATGCTCGTGCCAACGCATCCTCAAGGGAATCATCATCAGCGCCGTCGAAGACCGGGGACAGTGCCTTAAAGCCAAGGGTACTTGCTGCCCATCCCAGGTGCGTCTCCATGAGCTGACCGATGTTCATTCGGGAGGGGACACCCAGCGGACTGAGTATAATCTCGACCGGACGGCCATCAGGCAGGAAGGGCATATCCTCTTCCGGCAGGATGCGGGCCACCACCCCTTTGTTGCCGTGACGCCCGGCCATCTTATCCCCTTCGCAGATCTTTCGCATTTGAGCTACAAAAACTCGCACCATCTGGTTGACCCCTGGGGGGAGGTCATGGTTCTCGTCGCGGGTGAGAACCCGAACATCTATAACCTTGCCACGTTCGCCGTGAGGCACCCTGAGAGAGGTGTCCTTGACCTCGCGGGCTTTTTCTCCAAATATGGCTCTCAGGAGCTTCTCTTCAGCGGTGAGCCCTCTTTCTCCTTTAGGGGTTATCTTCCCCACCAGGATATCGCCTGACCCGACTTCGGCGCCGATGCGGATAATGCCATGCTCATCGAGGTTACGCAGGCTTTCCTCGCCGATATTGGGTATATCCCTGGTTATCTCTTCGGGGCCCAATTTGGTATCCCTGGCCCCTACCTCATATCTTTCAATGTGAATTGAGCTGAATCTATCCGCTTTAATCAAGCTCTCAGAGATCACGATGGCATCCTCGAAGTTATATCCTTCCCAGCTTAGGAAGGCACAGAGGACGTTCTGCCCCAGCGCCAGTTCCCCGCCGTCGGTGGAAGAGCCATCTGCCAGGACCTGACCCCGCTTGACCCGATCCCCCTTACTCACCAACGGCCTCTGGTTTATGCAAGTCCCCTGATTGGAGCGGGCAAACTTGGTCAGCGAGAAAGATTGTTCTTTCCCATCATCATCCTTGAGCACAATCCCATAGGCCGAGACCGATATTACCTCGCCATCGCTGGGAGCGAAAAGCACCTGGCCGCTGTCGCGCGCTGCCTCTCTCTCCATCCCCGTGGCGATCAAGGGAGCCTGCGGTTGAATCAATGGTACAGCCTGACGCTGCATATTGGAACCCATGAGAGCCCGGTTGGCGTCATCG
>CAYGWR010000017.1:0-22640 GCA_964353645.1 uncultured Dehalococcoidia bacterium | reverse complement strand
GGTGGGCACTATAAAGCATGCCCTGGCGGCCGAGCGCCACGGCGCGGACGCAGTTATAATAGTGGGAATCGAAGGCGAAGGCGAGAAGGCCGCCAATCACTTGACAACCATGACCACCGTCAGCATGGCGACAAAAATACTCAGAATCCCGGTGATAGCCTCCGGTGGGATCGGAGAAGGCCGCACTTTTCTGGCGGCACTGGCTATGGGAGCAGAGGGAGTATACATGGGAACGGTCTTCATGGCCACTAAAGAGTGCCCCATCGCTGAACGTCAGAAACAGGCCTTGGTAAATGCAAACCCATACGACCCTGAAGTGCGGGACAGGGTGTTTGCACCGCCGCCGCCGGGCCTGGATGAGTTGACCAGGAAACAGGAAGTTTACCAGCTTGTGGGCGATGCGAAGCCACACTCCACGTCCCGTCCCATGCCTGTCATGGGTGGCTCGATGGCGGTGGGGGCAATCACCAAGGTCGTCACAGTCAAAGAGTTGATAGACAACATCATCCACGAGGCGGAGGAACTATTGACCATCAATGGTCCGTTGGCACGTATTTTGGCGTCGAGGGGTTAGTTTTCAGTAAGTCTCAGGGAGGGTGAGAGATGCCTTACAAGATGGTTCTCCTGGACAAGCAGGATGGGATAGGGACGATTACGCTGAACCGCCCTGATAAGCGCAATGCCTTCAATATGGAGATGATGGGTGAGATCGACATGGCGTTTGAAGAATTAGCCAGGGATAAGGAAATCAAGGCGATTATCCTGACAGCAAAGGGTAAGGCTTTCTCCGCTGGGCTTGATTTCAACTGGGCGGCAACCATGAATACTCAGGACCTGCCGCCCATGGCCAGCACAGTCAGGGGACGCGCCGTCACTCACGACGAGAGGAGCTTCCTCACCGTTCTGCTCAAGATTCAGAGTATGCCCAAGCCGGTGATAGCTGCGATAAACGGTATCACATTAGGCGGTGCCTTCGTTCTCGCTATAGCCTGCGACCTGAAGGTTGCCTCGGAGAACGCCCGGTTCGGCATGCTTCAGGTGAAACGAGGTCTCATCCCCGACGGCGGGGGAACGTATCTTCTGCCTCGCGCCGTAGGCCTGACCAAAGCCCTGGAGCTTGCACTCATCGGTGACCTGATAGATGCTCGGGAGGCGGAGAGGCTTGGCCTGGTAAACAAGGTTGTGCCACATGATGACCTCATGACGGCGGCCAGAGAAATGGCGGCTAAGATAATCAAGAATGCACCGCTGGCAGTGGCGATGACAAAAGCCGCCATGTATAGAGGACTCCACGAACATGACCTGGCAGCGCACATGGACTACGAGGTTTATATCATGAACATTCTCTTTGGCACTGAGGATTTCCAGGAGGGGATGAGTTCTCTCTGGGAGAAGAGGGAGCCGATATTTAAGGGCAAGTAAGAGTAAAACAAAAGGAGGTGAAATGAGGGTATTTACAGTAAACGCGGTTATTCCCAAGCCGCCGGCCTATCTGCTCCGCACTTTCGCAGAGTACACGCATGTGGAGAGGCTGCATGGGAATAGGAATGTTAAGGTTAAACCACTGTATGAGAAAGGTGACGTGAGTATATGCCTGTGGTCTATGAAGATACTTGGCATTACTAGAACCTTCAGACAACTGCAGACAGTGTATCCGGAAGAGTTGAAGATGGTCAACGAGACAATCGATGGCTTCGGCAAGGGTACCTTGGAGACCGTTACCCTGAAGCAGGCGCCAGGAGGGTCAGAGATCGCAGAGACAGTACATCTCAAACTGCCATTTTACCTTTTCTGGATGGAGCGACCTGTCGAAAGCTTCACCAGGAAGCTCATAGCCGGATACTATGACGACCACATTAAATATGAAGCGAAGAAAGTAAAGTCCTGAAGGGAGTCTGAACCATGATTTTTCTGCAGGAAACCCACGAAGTTATCGGCGGCAAGATGGAGGAGTTCTCCGAGGCTATGCGGGACAGGTGGAAACCGCTTATAGAGCAGGATGGCCTAGCCAAGGTGCTCTGGTTCTGGGAGCTAACCATTATGACGAATGTAAGCTACACAGCGG
The DNA here is from genome assembly GCA_964353645.1 of uncultured Dehalococcoidia bacterium. Lineage (GTDB taxonomy): Bacteria > Chloroflexota > Dehalococcoidia > SZUA-161 > SZUA-161 > JACWAE01. The sequence goes on along the minus strand of CAYGWR010000017.1, from coordinate 20,575 downwards.
TCTCTATCACCGCCGTTCGAGATTGGCAGTCATGGGGCACCCTGGTTAATCGCATTCTGAATGACCGCAAGTGGAAGAAGTGGAATCGCGATGTGTGCCAGTATCGCAGGGATGTCGTATCAAAGATACTTCTGCCCAACCCCCTGTCGCCGCTCCAGGAAGTCGACTTCGCCTCCGTAGGTACTGCACCTGATGATGGCACGCCTGCCCTCTACTTGCATGATACGGGCTGGCCCTATCTGGGCAAAATGGAGGAGTATGTCGAAGCTTTACATAAGGTGTATCAGGCGCAGGTTGCAGCCATACAACCGCCGGTTATTACTGTTGTGGCTGGCTGGCGCACCTGCCCCGGCAGCGGACGCTGGCACGAGGCCATTGTACTCTCCAAGATCCACAACTGGGAGCTATTGTCCCTCATAATCCCTCATGGCGTGCCGCCATCACAGCCGGGAGATTGGATGCAGGAAGGGCTCAAGTACCGCGACCGCTGGGAGAGCAAGCTCCTGCGTACAGAAAGCTGGTCTCCCCTGAAATAAGCAACTATGGATAAGAAGGAAAGGAGGAATGGCAACCATGCTTTACCTGTATGAGACCACCTACCCCTACCCGGGCATGATGGATGAGTATGTGGATGTCATGGGCACCGATTTGATACCCGGCCTGGCGCGCCATATGACGGTGCTGGGTGTTTTCAGGATCGCCTTCAGACACCGTGAGAGTTTTTTCCTGTCTGAGCTACCTAAAGGCGTAGACTCCCTCGAGGGCCTGTCGAATTTCGTGATTCATGAGCGCGATGGATTGACATGGCACCGCGAGGGTTTCAGATACCGTGATGAGTGGTTCGACAGCCTGCTCGAAGGCCTTCCCCTCTCGCCCACCGCGGCAGAAATCAAAAAGCGCCAGAAGCGGGGAGATTTCACGGGGAACACGGTTTATTACCGTCTAATCTATAATGTTTTGCCGGGAAAGACAGATGAGTTTTTGAAGGCCTTTGAGAAGGAACTGCTGCCCATGGAGGAAAAGCGGGGGATGAAACTGGCGGGCTGCTACCGCTGGTTCGGCGCGTGCGGGGAATCCGGCGAGATCATCAGCCTGTGGGCGGCGAAAGACTGGGCGCATTGGGGCAAGGTACACGAGACACAGCTCAAGGACTTGAAGTACCAAGAATGGATGGAGAAGGTATCGGGCTTGTGTGCAGAGTGGAGCTACAAATTCTTGCTCCCTGTACCTTATTCTTTACTTCACTAATTGGGAGGGATTTATCATGCTTTATCTATATGACAGCATAATGATTGTTCCCCGACTGCAAGAGGAGTTCTGGAAAGTAATGGGCAGCGACTATCTGCCTGAGGCGGAGCAGAACGGGTTGCGCCTGGTCGGGATGTTCATGATGGGTATCCATTACAACGAGAACTTGGCGCTCTGGGAGCTGGATAACTGGGCCACCCTGGATCGCATTCAGGAGCTTCATGATAAGCATCCCTGGATGAAGGCCTGGCAGCGAGAGGCCGTTGACTACGTTACTGACTCATTTGGCAAGGTGTTGGAGCCTGCGCCTTTCTCGCCCACGCTGGCTAAGCTGAAAAAGGGAAACTACAAGTCCACCATATACCTGCATACGCTGGCGCGAGTTGTGCCCGGCAAGGTCGATGAATACATGAAAGCCGTGGGAAAAGAGCTTGTTCCCATGGCTAAAAGCTGGGGCATGAAGCTGGTGGGGTGTTACAAAGCTGTTGCAGGGACCGCTTCTAGCGGCGAGGTCATCAACATCTGGACAGCAGGCAATGCGCATGGCGATTGGGTTAAAATTCGCGCGAAATCTCTAAAAGACCCCGCCTATAAGGAATGGGAGTCCAAAGCTGGGAAATGGCGTCCCAAGGTCGTTTACAGGTTTTTGTACGGTTTGGTCCCGTATTCGCCCTTGCGCACTCCATTTTTGCCAGAAGCAGTATCGACAGAAGAGGTGAGAACAGTGGCCATGCCCGAGGTGGAATGGAAATAGGGTCGAGCCTTAATCATAACATGCAGGTTGTCTAATGAGTGGGAAGTGCAGAGGGGTGTACCCCGAGATGTAGGGGCGTCCGCCTCTGGCGGACGCCCTTGCCCCCAAGACTGAGGGATTCAGGGGGTTGAGATGCGCTTCCAAGCGTTCTCCAAACAGGAAATTTAATAAGGAGGAAAGAAATGCCTGAAAAACTGCCAGCAGAGCTAAAAGAGTCGATCGATGAGTATTACCTGGAGATGAGCCCGGAGATAATGGAGTTGATCCACAGTTGGCTGTATCGGATCGTTGACGCAGCCTACCAGGGGATCAGCGAGCTTCCCCCGGAGCACAGGGATGCGATGTTGATGAAGATGTCCAAGGCCTGTAGCGACCAGGCTAAGATGGTGCTGGACTGCAAGCCGGGTATGAGTTGGGAGGCTTACAAGAAGCATATGGGAGCATTGCAGCCCCCCTTTGGGCCGAGGAAGATCACTCAAGTAGGCGATATTGTTCACTGGACCTACGTTCCACCCAAAGACAAGAAGGGCAAGCCGATATGCCAGTGCCCCCTTGCCATGTACGGCATGATGAGAGGAAGGCCAGAGCTTTGCGGCTGCTCCGCGAACAGTGTGAGAGCCTACATAGAGGAGTACACCGATAAGAAGGTGGACTCTGTGGAGACATTGGGCAGCCCTATGGTGGATGGCACGGATGAGTGCCGCTTCCTGGTGCATCTAAAGCCCTCTCGTTTCACCACAGCGAAACCCGAGGGTGGGGCTGCCAAGAAGATAGTGGCAAAGAAAAAGCAGAGGTCGAAGCGCGCGAAATCGCGATAAAGGTTGTTTAGTGAATGAGGAGTGCAGAGGGGCTACGCCCCTCTGCCAGTCCTTCACTTGTGAAGGATGGGGGTGTCCCCCCATCTTTAAAGTCCCCCAGGATTGGGGGAGCAAGGGGGTTGATTGAGAATATTTCTCCAATCTCAGGTAATAGAGGGAATTAGTTCGGTTCTGTAATTGCAAACGTCAGAGGAGGGGGAATGCCTAAAGAATTATCTGAAGAAGAGAAAGCACAGCGCGATTTTTTCGCTGGACTACAAAAAAGTGAAGTCTTCAAACGAATCTTCCAGCCCGATTTCGACGAGACTGCCAGGGAGATGTGCCTCGAATGCACTGGCAGGCAATGCAACTCCTTGTTTATGCCCTATGCCCAGCTCAACACGGATGTCGACATAGACACCTTTATACAGAGCCTGATGGACGCCTTTCCCGGGACGAGGAAGCTGGAGAGGAAGGGCGACATCATCCATTATGACTTCTATCCCGATGTTAAGGGTGAGTGCGCGTGCCCTATCATAACTATGGGTCACATAGAGCCCACACCTGACTGGTGCACCTGCGGTAATTACTTCAATAAAGCCATGTGGGAGGCTGTGGTGAAACACCCGGTGCAGGTGGAGCTGCTGGATAGCCCTCTCACCACCGGTTCGGACATCTGCCGTAGGCTGATCCATCTCAAGCCGCCGGCATCTACTGTCGGCGCGCCAGATAAGAAGCAGGCGAAAGTGGGCGAGAAAACTCCCACTAAGGCCAGAAAAAGCGGCAAAGCTTCCAAGAGGTAGCTAGAGGTTAACAGAGGCAAACTCACTGGGAAGCGTATCGGCAATAGCTGGGTAGTCATCAGCTTGGACTACAAGCGCAAGCGTAAACCGAAGACCAAGAGAGGAGTGACCGATGAAAAGGGCAAAAACATTAAGCAAATTTCCTGAAGCTAAGCAGCTACGAAACATTAAGCAATTTGTTAAGCAAATTTCTGGAGAACATGCCAACCAACAGTGTGTGAGTATACATAATGTGCCTATTTCGGCTTCAAATGATGGCGTCCCTGGCGCGACTCGAACGCGCGACCCACTGCTTAGAAGGCAGTTGCTCTATCCTACTGAGCTACAGGGACAAACTTCGCGTCTACCTTGCTTGATTTTAGCATCACCACGGTGACTTTGGCAAGCGGAATAAGTAGAATCATAGAAAGTGTGCTGTAATAACTATTCCCACTTGAAGAAGCGCACGGCTACTATCAAACAGACTACGAACCAGCCACCTAACACCCCGGCATTGATGAAATGTGAATGCATGGCTGAGGAGTTAACCATTATCTGCCTGAATGAATCGCCCAGATAAGCTAACGGCATGGCATCCATTATAGGGCGCATGAAGCCTGGCATCATCTCGAGAGGGAAGAAAATGCCGGAGAGAAACATCATGGGGAACTGCACTACCATCAGCAGGGGCATAGCTGTCTCCTGAGTCTTGGCAAAAGCCGAGAGCATGTATCCCATGCTCAGAAAAGTCAGCGTCCCCAACACTATCATACCTACGAGAAAAGGCCAACTTCCCATCATCGGCACATGGAACACTAGACGGGCGACAATGATAATGAGCGCCGCCTGCCCCATAGCAATCAGAAGCCTGAAAACTACCGTGCTCAGAATCATTGTAGTGCGCCTAAGCGGCGTTGCTCCCAGCCGTTTGAGCACCCTGTTCTCTCGTTCCACCACCAGGGGCATAGCGGCGAAAATGCCCAACTGCATCAGCGCCATAGCCAGAATGCCAGGCACCAGATAGTCTATGGCACGAATCTCGTGGGTCTGTAAAGTCATTGGTTTCACCTGAATCAATGACGGTGCCTGCCCAAAACCTTCCAATACCTGCCTGATGATGGGCAGCAATATTTGCGCCGACGAGCTTTGTGTCGGGTCATAATAGACATCTATATTGCCCTGACTGCCCTGAGCTATAGACTCTCCAAATCCCGCAGGCACAATGATGACCGCCCGTCGATCGCCACTCTTCAGCGCTTCCAGTTCAGCGCTCTGATTACCGATATTCACTTTGAAAGCAGGCACTTCTTGCAGCACCGCCGACAACTGTTTGGCTACGGGTGAGTTATCCTCTACTACCAGACCTACATCGAAGGTGATATTGTCTCCGCCACTGAATATAGCGCCGAAGATGAGGATGAAGAAAATGGGGAAGGCAAAGGTCCAAAAAAGGGCCGCCCTCTCCCTGACGAATTGCTTGATATCGGCTACCAGGAGCTTAAACAAGACTTTCAATCCCGAATTCTCCTCCCGGTCAGCTTCAGGAAAACGTCCTCCAGGGTAGCCCTCCTAACATACAGGTCAGTTAATTTCATGTCTCTTTGTTTGGCCATTTCCATCAGGGCTGAGATAGTAGCCGGCACTGAACTGGAATACACAGTTACCTTACCGTTCTCTGTTACTACATTGGTTGCACCCGCCAACTGACGGAGCACCTCATCACCAGGTGGCTGGTCTAATTGAAACTCTATAGCTTCCTCACTGAAGTGCTGGCTGACCAGTCTATCCGGTCGATCAGTAGCGATAAGCTCACCGTGGTCGATAATCGCTACACGTTCACAGAGACGCTCAGCTTCCTCCATGTAATGCGTAGTTAAGAATATGGTCTTGCCCTTCTCCCGTTGCAACTTGATTACATCCCAGATATTGTGCCTGGCTTGAGGGTCGAGGCCGGAGGTAGGTTCATCCAGGAAGAGGATTTGAGGGTCATTTACCAGCGCAAGTGCTATAGACAGCCGCTGTTGCTGCCCGCCGGAGAGATTAATGCATAGCTTGTTCCGGCTGTCCTCCAAATCCACCAACTTGATAAGTTCATCATACGGCAAAGCCTTGGGGAAAAAACTGCCGAAAAGATCGAGCACCTCATAAACTTTAAGCCTGGGATATAGTGAGGTGGTCTGCAATTGCACTCCGATGCTGGCTTTGATCCGCCGCGAGCGTTGCTTTATATCCATCCCCAGCACAGAAACGCTGCCTGAATCAGCAGGCCGGAGCCCTTCCACTATCTCCATAGTGGTAGTCTTGCCAGCCCCGTTTGGGCCCAGCATTCCGAATATCTCCCCCTGAACTACAGTTAAGCTGACATTATTAACTGCTTTAATTTCTCCGTAGCTCTTGCACAGCTTATCAACCTCAATGACAGTGCTCATCAGTTCCTTCTTCTGCATTACAACCTTAATATTAGTAGATTGCACAGCTTCCGTCAACATAACTTGACGAGGTCTTTAACAACTGGGGAGTGCAGAGGGGTCCTTCTTCGGAAAGACCGGGGGCTTGGGGGTATCCCCCAATTTTTCCTTCTCCCCCAAGACTGGGGGACATAGGGGGTTGAAAAAAACATCTGTAAACTATCTCCCTGATAGTACCGATAAACTTATCAACCCTTATCCTGCCCAGTCTTACACGACTTCTGAAGCTAGGTAACGGCTAAAATCCTCCCTGCAAAAAAAGACTTTGCAAGATTTTACAAATGGCACTATAATACTGAGAAAAGCATTCGGTGGGACAGCACATCTCTGTAGGAACCTGAAGGCAATGCTTAATAATAATATCAAAAAGGTCCTGGTTCCTGTAAACGGAACTAAAGTTGACGAGGCAGCGATAAAACTAGCTTGCCGCTTGGCTAAGGGGGCAAAAGGCAAGATCTATGTTACATACGTAATCCAGGTGGATCGTACATTACCTCTGGACGCTGAGATTAAACCTGAAATCGAGAAAGGAGAACGGGTTCTCGACAAGGCAGAGCACATCGCCGAGGAGCAAGATTACAAAGTTGAGACTGACTTGTTACAGGCACGCGAGGTAGGACCGGCGATAGTCGACGAGGCTATAGAACGTGGAGTTGACCTGATCATCATTGGTATCAGTTACAAGACAAAGTTTGGCGGGTTCAGCCTGGGGAGCACTGTGCCATACGTGCTTAAAAACGCACCGTGCTGGGTGCTGATTTGCCGGGAGCCGATCCCCGGGGAGGAAGCTGAGCGATCATGAAAGTGGTCATAATGGGTTGTAGCCGGGTTGGCGCTCAACTGGCAGTGATGATGGATGCCGAGGGGCATAAGGTTACCATCATGGACGTCGATCCCTTTAGTTTCAAGAAGCTCCCCTCAACATTTAATGGAACAGCATTCGTGGGCAATGGGTTGGATGAAGAGTCGCTAAAGAAGGCAGACATAGGAGAGGCAGATGTCTTCGTAGCCGTGACACAGGGCGATAACCGCAATGTGCTGGCTTGTCAGATCGCTAAGCATATCTACAACGTTCCTAAAGTGGTCTGCCGAATCTATGACCCGATACGCGAGGAGATGTATCGCAATCTGGGATTACATACCGTCAGCCCTACCAAAGTGGTAGCAAAACTTCTGAGAGACCGAATCGAAGGCTAGGGGAAACATGTATATCGTCATCATTGGAGGCGGCCAGGTCGGCTATCACCTTTCCAAGATGTTGCTCAACGATGGCCATGAGGTGCTGATCCTGGAGCAAGATCCCGTTAGATGCGATAGACTCTGCGAAGAGTTGGGTAGTGTAGTTGTCCGCGGTGATGGTTGCGAGGCAGCCACACTTGAAAATGTTGGTACCGCCAGAGCCGATATGCTGGTTGCTGTCACTGATGACGACGCGCGCAATCTGGTGGCTTGCCAGGTAGCCAAACACAGGTTCAACGTCAGGCGTACAATTGCACGTATTACGAACCCAAATAACGAAAGGATTTTCAAGATACTCGGTGTAGACGTCACGGTATGCAGTACCAAACTCATCCTGGCACATATCGAGCAGGAACTGCCTTCACATCCCATCATCCCTCTGCTCAAATTAAAAAGCGGGACGCTTGAGGTTATCGAGGCTAAGATCCCACCAGACTCAAAGTTAATAGGTAAAAAACTCCGCGCCTTCCCCCTGCCTAAAGGAAGCGCCGTGTTGCTGATCATAAGCAAAGAAAAAGGGCCCCAAATACCTACGCCGGACATTGTTATCGGAGCAGAAGATGAGGTTATAGCAATCACCGAGGCTGAGAACGAAGAAGCAATACGGGCAATGCTGACCAGCAAGTAATATATAAACCTCCATCGTCTGCTTAAAGGTAGAGAATGACCAGAGTCGCTTTTCAAGGGGAAAGAGGCGCTTTCAGCGAAGACGCAGTAATAAGATTCTTCGGCGATGCTGAGCTTATCCCCTGCCGCTCTTTTGCTCATGTCTTTGAATCTGTAACTAAAGATAAAGCCGATTTCGGTGTCGTCCCCATTGAGAACTCACAGGCAGGCAGTATCAACGAGACCTATGACCTCTTATTAAGGTATGACCTCAATATATACGGCGAGATAGACCTCAGGGTAAACCATTGCCTCATGGCACTGCCTGGCGAGAGCTTAGCCAGCATAAAAACAGTTTATTCCCATCCCCAGGCCCTGGCCCAATGTGAGCAGTTTCTGGGTAAAATGGGCGCCGAAATAGTGCCCACTTATGATACCGCCGGCAGCGCCAAGCTAATACGGGAGAAAAGGCTGGTCAACTGCGCTGCTGTGGCCAGCAAGAGAGTGGCTCAAATCTACGAGATGCAGGTACTTGCGGAGAATATCCAGACAATTCCTAACAACTACACCAAATTCTTCGTCATCTCCAAGAAAAAGGCTAAGTATGCCGACAAGAATAAGACCTCGCTCATTTTTACTACAAAAAACATCCCCGGCGCCTTGTATGATTGTCTGGGCGCTTTCTCCAAGAGGGGCATAAACCTGACCAAGCTGGAATCGAGACCGATCAAAGATAAGCCCTGGGAGTACATTTTCTACGTGGATTTCGAGGGACACCTAGAGGACGATACCTGCAGCCAGGCCTTGACATACCTTAAGAAGAAAACTAGCTTTATTAAGATACTCGGATCCTATCCCAAAGCTATAGAGTCGGAATAAGCAGCATCCTAACGAAAAAGCCTTGAGACTCACTCAATTATGCCCCCGCCCAGAACAACATCATTGCTGTAGAATACCACGGCTTGCCCCGGCGTGATCGCCCGCTGCGCTTCTTCGAATACAAGCCGTGCCTGCCGCCCTTGAGGATAGAGAGTAGCCTTTGCCTCCGGCGACTTGTACCTGATCTTGGCGCTAACATCCATAGGCTCCTGCGGAGGCTCACCGGAGACGTAACTTACCTCGCTGGCAATAAGTTCGCTGCGAAGAAGCTGCTCATTAGTCCCCACTACAACGCGATTGTTACCAGAATCAATCGACAGGACATAGAGCGGCTCTCGAGGAACCAAACCCAATCCGCGGCGCTGCCCCACAGTGTAAAAGCCTATTCCCGAATGTCTGCCCAGCACCTTGCCCTTGATGTCTACAATATCGCCGGGCTGGGTTAGGCTGCGCTCAGACAAAAAGTGATGATAGTCTCCATTAGTGACAAAGCAGATCTCCTGGCTTTCCGCCTTATCCCAAACAGGCAGCCCCATCTCCTGCGCTATACGGCGTGCCTCGCTCTTGCTATATGAGCCCATTGGAAACAGTAAGTTCTCAAGCTCTCTCTGCCCGAGATTATAAAGAACGTAGGATTGGTCCTTGGCAGAATCGATTCCTTTGAGCAGTATATAGCTTCCATTGCGCCGTTCGATCCTGGCATAGTGGCCTGTAGCTAGGTAATCGGCACCAAGCGTCAAAGCTCTGTTCAACAGGAAGTCGAACTTTATCCACCTATTGCAGGCGAGGCAGGGATTGGGCGTCCTGCCCCGGAGATATTCCTGGCAGAAGTAATCCACAACATAGGTTCGGAACTGGGGCTCGAAATTGAGCACATAAAAAGGTATATCTAGGACCTGACAGACCCGCCGCGCATCCTCTACCTCCTCGAGAGAGCAACAGCGGCGATGTGGAGCAGGAGAACCGCCATCCCCCTCAGTCCACAGCCTCATCATCACCCCGATGACCTCGTAGCCTTCTCTTTTCAAAATAGCAGCTGCCGCCGAGGAATCCACCCCACCGCTCATGGCTACAACAACCAGCTTGCCTTCAGTGCTCACAGTTTGCTCTTTATATACTCGATAGCCTTGTCAAGCTGAAGGTCCTTCCCCTGCTGAACATCCTGCTCTGTTCTCTCGACCACCATATCAGGAGTGAGACCTTGTCCCTCTATCTGCCTCCCGTTGGGAGTGTACCAGCGTCCGATAGAAATATATATGGCAGAGCCATCGCTTAACTCTCTGAAATGGTTGACACTCCCTTTGCCGAAAGTCTCGGTGCCGATAAGCAGACCCCGTCCATAGTCCTGTAGAGCACCAGCAACTACCTCGCTGGCACTGGCGCTGTTGCCATTCACCAGGACCGCCAGCGGCAAGTCGGTAGCCAGCCCTCCAGGCTCAACATCCCAGCTCACCTTCCTCCCTTCACTGTCCAACGCGTAAACAACAGTGCCTTCTTTAAGGAATTGGCTGGCTACAGTTACCGCTGAGTCCAGAACACCGCCCGGGTTGTCTCGGAGGTCAAGCACGATGCCTCTCGCACCACTGGCAAGCATATCCTTTAGAGCCGACACTGTCTCATCTCCAGTGCGACTTGAAAAATAGGTAATCGTTATAAGAGCGATCCCATTTGGTAGAGGCGTAACCGTGGGTGCCGGTGTTGTCGTGGGGGTAGACGTATCTTTAATAATCTCAGGATAAACACTGGCCACATCTATCTCTGCCCTCGTGATTACGAGTGTCAGTGAGTTTTCCTCGCCCTGGTGTAGCACTTGAAGCGTAACCTTGGTACCCGGATCGCCATGAATCTTGAGCACAGCCTCCTCTAGGCTCATGCCCTCGGTTGACTCTCCATTGATCTCCAGAATCCTGTCTCTGGGCATAATGCCTGCCGCTTTCGCCGGCGTGCCCTCGATGGGGGCAATCACTGTGATATTTCCCCCAGCAATAGTTACCACAGCGCCAATGCCCCCGTATGTCCCTTCTATGTTGATCTGCTTTATTGTTTTATATTCTGCGGCGTCAAAATAGGCAGCATAGGGGTCATGAATAGACTCCAGCATCGCTTTGATGGCGCTACTGCTCAATGCCTTCAGGTCAACCTTATCCTTATCCACGTAGTCGTTGAGAACAGTGTTCCACGCTTCCTCAATAACGCCGAGTTCTTTAGGGGTGGAGGATGGTACTGACAACGACGAAAAGTCGCAACTAGCCCCAAAAGAGGTAACCAGGAGGACTACAGCTACTATTAGCAGTAGCAAAGGCGCTGCGATCCTGAGCATTTTCCCCATCATTATCTCCTTTCAACGAGCAACATTCTGATATTAGCAGCTTTTACTAAAGCTAGCAATCAAGCATGCAGCCAGGTCGTTTAATGATAAGGAGTGCAGAACGGCAAAGCCCCTTTGCCAGTCCTTCCCTTGTGAAGTATGGGGATGTGCTCCAGCTTTAAAATGCCCCCAAGACTGGGGGATTTAGGCGCTTGATCCAGAGAGGTGCAGGACTCTTCCTGCCGGGGACTTGCGTGTATCCCACCAAAAACGTACAATCAGACCATATTCTAAACCATCATGGGGAGTGCAGAGGGACGAAGCCTCTTTGCTGGGGGTGTCCCCCACTTGACATAACCATCAATTTCTGGTATAGTATGCTATGAGCGAAAAGATAATCACCGTCAACCGCAAGGCGTATCACGATTACCATATCGAGGATACCCTTGAGGCTGGCCTGGTACTCACCGGCACCGAGATCAAGTCCATCCGGGGAGGCAGGGTCAACCTCAAGGATGCCTACGCCAGGGCGGAGAACGGCGAGATGTGGCTGGTGAACGCCCACATCGCCCAGTATCCTGGCGGCAACCGGTACAATCACGAGCCCACCAGGCCGCGTAAGCTTTTACTGCATCAAAGGGAGATAGCAGACCTCAGCGGCGAAGTGCTGAGGAAGGGGTACACCGTAGTGCCCCTCAAATTGTACCTTAAAAAGGGAATAGCGAAAGTGGAACTGGGTCTCGCCAAGGGCAAGAAACAGTACGACAAACGCGAGGCAATAGCCGAGCGAGACGACCAGCGCCAGATGGAACGGGCGTTAAAGCAAGACCCCGGCAAAGGCAAAGAGCGGTAGGGCATAATTTACATAATGCTTTGACAGCCGGGGCAAATGGTTGCGGTTGCGTAGCCCTACAACCGCACAACGCCAGACGAAACGAGCAGCGTAACCGAACGACGGTCAACCATTTTACCTGGGGACGTGTGGTTCGACAGGGGAGTAGCGGTTCAGAGTTGCAAGCCGAGGTGTCATCTCACTCGTAAAACAGATGGCAAAAAAAGTAACTGGCGAAAGAGAATACGCCCTAGCTGCCTAAACAGGCAGCTACGCCCACCTCGACCTCTCCTCGATGGGTTGGGGATTGGGCGCCGAAATGTCGAGGTGCTGCGATCCCGATGTCGGTAAGGGTCGCCTAAGAAACATCGACTGGCTCCACTGAAATCGGGCGGCGGATGACAGTGGAGCGAGAACAAACAGCCGTATAAGCTTGTAGAGACTCTGAAGAGCGCTCTTCTGGACGGGGAGTTCGACTCTCCCCCGTCTCCACCAGAAATACATCGGGCCTTCAGGATCACTTCCTGGAGGCCCGTTTGTTATCCTCACCCCGGAGCCTTCCCTGGTAGTGGCCACCTGGAAGACCGGGCGGAGCCGTAGGAACCACTAAGGGATTTGCAAGAAAAGGATATTCATACTACAACCACCAGACGGTCAAAACAATCTATATTTATCCTCTGCATAAGAAATCCCGCGAATTGCTCCAATCCTGATTTTACCTTCCAACTCTGACAACCATATCTCCGAGTCTCATCGCCATATCCAGTGTCAAATGGCGGCTTAATCACTATTCCCAAGACTGCCAAAAGTCAATTTAGTGGAGCAGATTACAATAGCGAATATAAGTCCTGGTTTGAAATCCCTTTACCATACAACAGCCGCTCGAAAAACCAAGTCTTTTTCAGAGTCAAAATATTTTGGCTGCTGCTACCTATCTCAACTTCAAAACCAGTTTTCTTGCCACCAGTTTGCAAGCGTTGTAGAATGAGACATGCCGATAACTTAGTTGGGTCATATACGCTCGGTTCTCAGCTAAGCAATATACTTGTTTAGTCGGAATATACGTGGTAAAGGGATCGGCACGGATTTGTTCATTAATTCGATGGCGATCAAAATGCTAACAAAAATGGGTGCTGGTATTATCCTGGAGACAGCATGACTTACGATTCACGTCACGCGCGGCAACTCCTGATTATTGGAACAGGCCAACCTGCTGTCTCGTTTCGCGAAGGGCAAGAGGAAGCAATTGCTCATGTCGTAGATGGCCGCGGGCGGCTCTTGTTAGTACAAAAAACAGGATGGGGCAAGAGTTACGTCTATTTTATCGCGACCAAATTGCTTCGCGAAACTGGTGCAGGCCCAACACTGCTAATATCGCCGTTACTAGCACTAATGCGCAACCAGATCTACCAGGCTGAGCGAATGGGTATCAAGGCAGTCACGATTAATTCGGATAACCAGGATGATTGGGACAGAGCCGAGAAAGCAATGCGCAAAAATGATGCAGACATCCTTCTAATCTCTCCCGAACGCCTCGCAAATGAGCACTTCCGGAATGAAGTTCTAGCCGGAGTGGCAGGGCAAATCGCACTGCTGGTCATCGACGAAGCTCACTGCATCTCGGACTGGGGCCATGATTTTCGCCCACATTACCGTCTGATCCAACGGATAGTACAAACCCTTCCTGCCAACCTGAGATTGCTGGCTACAACAGCTACGGCAAACAACAGGGTGATCTCCGATCTTAAAGAAGTATTGGGACCCAAGCTCAGCATTTCACGCGGTGATTTGAACCGACCCTCACTCAGACTTCAGACTATTAAACTGGCAAGTCAGGCCGAACGCCTAGCGTGGTTAGCCGCGCAGATAGCTACGCTTCCGGGCAGTGGCATCATATACACTCTAACAGTGCGGGACGCTAATCGGGTAGCCGAATGGCTCCAGTCACAAGGTCTTAACGTTGAGTCATACACAAGCGAAACTGGAGGGCGCCGTGCAATGCTCGAGAATGCATTACTGGAGAACAAGGTCAAGGCACTGGTCGCCACCACCGCTCTTGGTATGGGATTCGATAAACCGGATTTGGGATTTGTAATTCACTACCAGACGCCTGGCTCAGTCATTGCCTACTACCAGCAGGTTGGCAGAGCCGGCCGCGCTATAAATACGGCTTATGGAGTATTATTGAGTGGCGAAGAAGAAACAGACATTACGAACTACTTTATCGCAAATGCATTCCCGACACTCGAAGAAGTTGAACTTGTTCTCGACGCTTTAGTTAATGCCCCGGCGGGTCTCTCCGTTCCTCAATTACTGAACAGGCTAAATTTGAGCTGGGGACAGATCGAGAAGACTATCTTGCTACTGTCATTGGAATCACCGGCGCCTCTGGTAAAACAGGGCTCGAAATGGCAGTTGACCTCAGCGAGGCTAAGCAACGAATTCTGGCAAAGGGCAGAGCGACTCACCGCGCTTCGATATGAAGAGCAGCGACAGATGCAGGAATACGTGCGCCTGACGTCAGGACATATGGAATTCCTGATACGGGCTCTGGATGACAACACGATTAACATCCAAACGCCTAACATACCGGCTCTACCTACGACTGCAGACCCGGCGCTTGTTCAAGCGGCGGTAGCATTCTTGCGCCGTACCAGCCTTCCTATTGAACCACGCACACGGTGGCCGGCAGGTGGTTTACCTATTTTCGATCAAAGCGGTAAAATCGAGCCAGAGCACCAGGCCGAGCAGGGAAGAGCACTCTGTATATGGGGCGATGCCGGATGGGGGCAGTTGGTACGTCAGGGTAAATACCAGGACAATCGATTTGCCAACGAATTGGCGGGGGCGTGCACCGAGCTGGTTCGAGAGTGGAATCCTAAGCCTTCGCCTACGTGGGTAACATGCATTCCTTCACGGCGTAATCCCTATCTCGTTCCGAACTTTGCCCAACGCCTGGCAGCATCGCTGGGATTATCGTTCCACGTGGTTTTAGAAAGGACGGCGGAACGTCCGCAGCAAAAGAGCATGGCTAATAGCAGCCAGCAAGCTCGAAACGTCGACGGGTCTCTAGCTATCGTCTCTGGTAATCTCCCGGTTGGACCAGTTTTATTGGTGGACGATATGATCGATTCGGGCTGGACGATGACCATCGCTGCCTGGTTACTCAGGTCTCACGGCAGTGGTATTGTTTTCCCATTAGCCTTATCATATACGGGGCACAAGTAATGAATAATTCTGTATCTGAGAACACTCAGGCGATCCTGCTCCTTACAGCCCCGTTGATTGTTGGACATGAAGCATATTCGTCCGAGATGCTGTCACAGGGCGAATACAATAGGCTGGAAAAGATCCTCCAGGAGAAGCAACACGAACCGGCAGATTTGCTGGGGCCTGAGGCTGAGGAAATTTTATCCCAATTTCATAGCATAGTTGATAGTCCTAGAATTATGCGGCTACTAGGACGAGGTTTCCTGTTAAGCCAGGCTATTGAACGATGGCATGCTCGTTCGATCTGGGTTATCAGCCGGGCTGACCTTGATTATCCTGCACTCCTGAAGATTCGCCTTAAAGATGCCGCGCCGGTAGTTTTGTATGGATGCGGTGATAACTCTGTACTCAATTCCGGCGGGTTAGCGATAGTAGGGTCAAGGCATGTGGACAATGACCTGATCGAATACACCGAAACCATTGGGCGATTGACCGCGATGGCCGGCAAGACCGTTGTTTCGGGAGGCGCCCGTGGTATCGACCAGGCAGCCATGCGCGGTGCGCTGCAATCAGGTGGCCGCGTGATCGGGGCGCTGGCAGACAGTTTAGAGAGGCTGACCCTGGCCCGTGACAGTCGTGAGTTTTTGATCAATGAACAGTTAGTTCTCATTTCCGCTTACGATCCTGCGGCAGGATTCAACGTCGGTCACGCCATGCAGAGAAATAAGATCATCTATGCGCTGGCAGACGCGGCACTCATCGTGAGTTCAGATTATGAAAGTGGCGGTACATGGGCAGGAGCAATTGAGCAATTGGAAAAACTACGCATCATTCCGGTATATGCTCGGTCTGACGGGGAAATTGGGAAAGGCCTCCAAGCACTTACAAGCAAGGGCGCTCTACCATGGCCTAATCCATCGAGTCCCGAGGCGCTTGCTGAAGCACTCAGTGTCAAGGTCAGTCCTGTACGAGATGCGCCTGCCAGGGAAAACTTCCCCTTACAATTGAGTAACGAACCTGCCAAACCATTTGAGTTCGTGCCTACTATAGCAATTCAAGCGCCAAAGCCACTTCTGGAGCAAGTAGCCCCTCCCTGGGTTACTCCTGAGGACAAACTATTTGCAAAGGTGAGAGAGATTATTCGAGAAATGAAAATGCCAAAGACTATCGATGAAGTGGCTACCGACCTAAACGTTTCAAAAAGCCAAGCTAGACAATGGTTGCAGCGCTTAGTGAAAGAGGGGGTACTTCAACGAAAACAGAGACCACTTCGTTTCTTCTCAACCTCAAATAATCAAAAGAACCTGTTCGATACGTAAGATCGGCAGGGACAACAAATCTGGGTAGTTGACATTTTCACTCATTTAAAATAGCGGTTTGCAGACTTTGTCACCAATCTATTCACGAATGCAAATAGTTCGAATCCCCTAAGTTCCACCGTAAATATAGCAGGACAAAAGGTAGCTACTTTACCAATAACCTTTTCTCCAAATCCGCCAAGCTCCTCAACGAACTCCCGTCTTTACGTTCACCCTTTCTATCGAGGTGAAAAGCCTTGAGCCCCGCTTCCTTAGCAGCAAGGTAATCCTGCTCCCACAGGTCGCCGACATGTGCCATTTCTTCAGGAGCAATGCCCATCTGACGGCATACTTCGAGGTAGAACTCCGGAGTCTTTATCTGACCGTAGTCTGAGACTGTGGAGAATATCCTGGCAAAATACCCCTCAATCCCATCCAGCAGGTAGGGCAAGAAGTCCCTCGTGGAACAGGAGATAACGATGAGGGTGTAATTCCTGCTGAGAGAAGATAATGCCTGAGCTACCTCGGGATAGCAAGATACTCTGTGCCTGTAGTCCTCCAGTATCTGCTGATGGCCCGCCAGAGGCGGGCCCAGCCCGAAGCGCTGAAGCCAGTATTTGATGTCGTACCACTCTATCCTGTGGTCGCCTACCACCTGATACTCCTTCTCAATAAACGCCTTCGCCTCCTCAAAGCTGATTCCGTTCCTCCTGGCATAGAGAGATGGAATACCCTCATACCATACAGCCTGGCTGAAGTCCGGAGTCACCAGAGTCCCATCGGCATCGAAAGAGACTACTTTGACCTTGCTCATGCTTACCTCATCGCTATTTTAAGGCTTGTCGCGGCTTAAATAAAGTCAGCCGCCACAGCTTCGCCACAACTTAGTAAAGAACCTGCATCGGCAACGGAATATTGTGATTTCTATCACCCACTGGTGGAAACTTAAAAAGAGATGTGCTACAATAATCTCTTGGTAGAGATACCGAGCTATACGAAATGTGGAGGGATTATGGCGAATCGTAAGAGTCAAGAATATCCCGTGATCTGGTTACAGACAGCTACCTGCACAGGTTGTTCGGTATCAGTTCTCAACACAGTAAGCCCCAACATCAAGACCGTGCTTGTCGATGAAGTAATCCCCAGCAAGCACGTTAATCTTGTATTTCAAGCCACCGTGATGGCCGGGGCGGGAGAGCTGGTAATCCATGCCATGGAGGACACCTGGCACAAGAAGAAGGGCGGCTACGTCCTGGTAGTTGAAGGTGCTATACCTACATTAGGGAAGGGCCAATATGGCTCCATAGGCGAGGATAAGGATGGCAAGCCCATAGCCATAGCCTCCAGAGTAGAAGCAATGGGCCGCGATGCGCTGGCAGTGATCGCGCTGGGCACCTGTGCTTCTTTCGGAGGCATTCCCGCCGCCCACCCCAATCCTACCAAGTGCGTCAGCGTAGCACAGCTTTTCAAGTCCAAGAACGTTGCTACACCGTTGATAAACCTCCCCGGATGTCCACCACACCCCGATTGGTTTGTGAGTACAGTGGCAAGCGTCCTTATTGGAGGCTTGCCCAAAGCCAGCGACCTTGACGAGTTGCTCCGTCCCAAGGCATTCTATGGACATTTGATTCACGAGAACTGTCCGCGACGTGCCTACTACGATGAGCAGAAGTTCGCCAAGAAGCTCAGCGACCCTGGATGCCTCTACGAGCTGGGCTGCAAAGGCCCCCTAACGCACGCCGATTGCGCCACCAGGATGTGGAATCACGGTACCAACTGGTGCGTTGCCAGCGGAGGCATGTGTCTCGGCTGTGCTTCTGAGGGATTCCCCGATTGGGTCTCGCCGCTATATCAGAAGACAGCGGATGTGAAACTACCGAATATCGCGCAGAAGGTGGTTTAGTAAGATGCGAAAAATTGTAATTGACCCCGTAACCCGTATCGAAGGGCATTTGAAGGTCGAAGCCATAGTGGACGATGGCAAAGTGAAAGAGGCCAAGAGCTCAGGCACCATGTTCCGAGGCATTGAGCTCATACTCAGAGGCAGAGACCCTCGCGATGCCGCCGTCATAACACAGAGAATCTGCGGAGTGTGCCCCACCAGCCATTCCACAGCATCCAACCTGTGTCTGGACAGCGCATTTGGCCTGGGCGGTTCCATACCTGACAACGGTAGAATTATCCGCAACCTGATTCTGGGTGCAGCTCATGTCTCAGACCATATCCTTCACTTCTACCATCTGGCTGCCCTTGACTATGTGGATGTGACCAAGGTTGCTACATACGAGGGCAATAATGCCACGCTCAATTCAGTGAAGGACTTTATACAGCGTGGCGAGCTCGGCCCCTTCGTGCCACGCTATGAAGGCGACTATCGCCTTCCCGCTGCGGTCGACCAGGAACTGGTAGTGCATTACGTTGATGCCCTCAGAATGCGCCGCAAGGCCCAGGAGATGTGCGCCATATTCGCTGGTAAGATGCCTCACAATATGACCATAGTGCCCGGTGGCGTCACCGAGATTCCCACAATAGATAAGATAGCTTCTTTCTTGTGGAGACTTAACGAGCTCAGGACTTTCATCGATAACGTCTACATTGCTGATGTGATAGCAGCAGCGGGAGCGTACAGCGACTACTTTGAGATAGGCGCTGGCTGCAAGCATCTGCTCTCTTACGGTAACTACGACCTCGATGGCAAAGAAGCTGACCTCACCAAGAGGAACAGGCTATTCAAGCAAGGCACTGTCAGCCCCGATTTTAAGTTGGGCCATCTTGATGTAAATGCCATCACCGAAGAGGTCAAACATTCCTGGTACGAGGACTCCACCACCGGCAGAAAGCCGCTCAACGGCGATACAGTGCCTAAAGATGATAAGGCTGGAGCTTATTCCTGGATTAAAGCGCCTCGCTACAATGGACAGGTTTACGAGGTTGGCCCTCTTGCCCGACTAGTGACTACATATCTTTCAGGGGACCCGAAGGTCAAAGCTCTAGTAGACCCGGCTCTGGCTAAATTCAAGGCCAAGCCAGATGTACTGTTCTCCGTTCTGGGACGCCACCTGGCCCGGGCGCTCTGCTGCAAAATCATAGCAGACGAGATGCCAGGCTGGCTGCTGCAGCTAAAGCCAGGCGAGCCAGTGTATCAGCCCTATCAAATCCCCGAGGAGGCAACAGGCATGGGACTGGTTGACGGTGCCAGGGGTGCTCTGGGACACTGGATTGAGATAAAGAACAAGAAGATTGCGAATTATCAGTGTGTAGTGCCCGGCACCTGGAATATGTCTCCTCGCGACGACAAAGGTCAACCAGGGCCTCTGGAGCAGGCGCTTACAGGGACAAAGATAAAGGACGCTGATAATCCCTTTGAGATTGTGCGTATAATACGCTCCTTTGACCCCTGCATAGCTTGCGCTGTGCACGTGATTACACCTAAAGGCAGGACTCTGAGCGAGTTCCAGGTAGAATAACCTGATGAAAAAGACCGTGGTTCTAGGCACCGGCAACGAGCTGTTTAAGGACGAGGGAGTCGGAGTTCACGTCGCTCGCATCCTGCAAACAAAGCTTCCTACTTCCATTAACGACGTTGAGGTCATCGACAGTGGCACATCACCGGATATCTGGTCGCTGATCGATGGCGCAGACAAGCTCATCATAGTTGATGCTGTGAGAGGCGGCTGTGAGCCGGGGACGATATACCGCTTCACTCCGCAGCAGATAGTTGCCGAAACAGGGATAATCACCTCAGTGCATCAGATGGGCATCCTGGAAAACCTCAGCTTGATAGAACTTGTGGGGAGCAAGCCCGGGGAGACCATCATCATCGGGGTAGAGCCTAAAGAACTGGAGCCCGGTCTGGAGTTATCTCCTGAGTTACAAAAGAGAATGCCTAAGATCATACAAACTGTGCTAGAGGAGATTTCTTCCCGCATAGAAACGAAAGTATAAACGAAACGAGGGTGTAAATATGCTTACTACCAAGCAAAAACCGCTCGAGCAAATACTGGGGTACCTGGATAAGGAAAAGAACATCTTTCTGCTAGGCTGTAAGGGCTGTGCCGAAGGCTGCCACACCGGAGGCGAGAAGGAAGTCCTCGACATGAAGCAGAAGCTTGAGGGGGCAGGCAAGACTGTCACAGGCATATCCCTTATTGACT
>CAYGWR010000016.1:0-24172 GCA_964353645.1 uncultured Dehalococcoidia bacterium | reverse complement strand
CCCAGTAGCCCATACCCTTTGCCAGCACCAAGTCAGCAGCCTCAAATTCTGCCTTGAACTCTTCGGAGGCCATATCCATATCCACCCCAGGAGTATCGGTGCCGGTGGTAATCACGAAGGGCAGCTCCCTCACCAGACCGAATTTCTCCAAGTCGGCCCTGGTGATATCATTCTGCACTGGCGATTCTTTCACAACATACGTAACAGGAGCAAAATCCTTCAGCCTCTTTACCAGAGGTATGTCGAAGAACACTTCTCCAGCGTTGTCCGCCAAATAAAGTATGCCTTTCGCCTTTTTCAGCTTCCTCTCCAACTCAGAGGTGTCGTCGATAGAGAACTCGACTGGCCTGGCCAGTCCTTCCTTAATCTCCTTCATATCCTTGAAAAAATCTATATTATTCCCCAGAACTGACAGAATAAGGTAATGCCTGATATTCCCTTTAGAATTGGGCTTCCAGCCAGTGCGAAGGCTCCGAGCCATATCCACCTCAGCTTCTTTCATTTTGCTATAGGGGTCGGCATTGCCGGTAACTGTTCTCACTACGCGATGCAACAGAGTAGCTACAGCGATGGAGGTCTTATCTGTGGAGAACTCACGATCAAGAAGTTTTAATCCTTCCTCTATCGCCTCTGCCCTCAGCGCGGGCTCATCGGTGGCAAGCGCCGCAGCCTGGCGCACCAGATTGGCAAGACAGGGATGGCATTCCTTAGTAGCTTTCATTTATATCTATCGTCTTTGATATTATACTGGTGCCTCAACCGTCACTGTAGTGCCCCTTCCAGGCTCCGACTCAATCTTCAAGCTACCGTTCAGCAACTGGATCCTTTCCTGCATCCCGGCCAGGCCTAGCCTACCTGCTTTAACCAGATCACCCATTGTCTCGGGGAGATCAAAACCTTTACCATTATCCTTGACCGTTATCCTGGTTTTCTTATCCTCGAACTCCACTTTAACCTCAGCCTTGGTTGCCTGAGAATGCCGTCGGACATTGCTTAGCGCCTCCTGGGCGATGCGGAACAATACCAGTTCCACTTCAGCAGGAAGTCGCCGTTCGGTTCCATATGCCTTGACCTCTACACTTACCCCCGAAGGTACCTGGGAGGCCAGCCATTCCAGCGCAGGAAGCAGGCCCAGCCTATCTAAGGTAGCAGGCCGGAGGTCATGGCTCAAGCGCCGCACCCCTTCCATTATGCTGTTAATCTGCTGTCTGAGATTCTCCAAGTGCAATCGCTCCTCATCAGACAGCCCTTTGCTGCTGGAAGCAAGTTCATCCAACTGACGGGCGAGGACAACCATATACTGTATGGTATCGTCGTGAAGCTCACGGGCAATCCGCTTTCTCTCCTCCTCCTGTGCCCTGTTAATCTGGCGCAGGTAGAACTGTAAATTCTCCCTCATCCGTTTCTCTTCTGTCACATCCCTGGCTATATGCTGAAAGGCAACTGGCCTTCCACCCTCTGTCAGCAGATTTGTAGTGATCATCAGGATAGCCTCTGTGCCATCCTTTCTGAATATGCGCTGTTCATACGGCTGTACCACAGGTTCGTTTTTCAACAATCTGCGCCTTATATCTTTAGCCATAATGAGACCCTCGTCCGAAAGAAAAGCGCTGACATTCAGTTTACTCGCCTGCAACAGCTCTTCCACAGTGTACCCCGTGAGTTTCTCGCTCGCCCTGTTGGCTGCTATGATATTGCCTTCCAAATCGTGGACCCAGATAGCATCATTGGCGTTCTCAAATAGCTCTCGATACCTCTCCTCCGATACGCGCAGTTGCATGGTCGCTTCTCGCTCCTGTTCATAGAGACGCGCATTCTCTACAGCAACACCAATCTGATTGCCGATAGCAGTGAGCAATTCCACTTCATCTCGGCGGAACTGACGGCGACCTCGCATGGCCACACAGAGGGTGCCTACAACCTTCCCCTTTGATTTGAGTGGTACGATTAGCTGAGAACGTATGCCCTCCTTAACCACCGCTATCTTGGTAACGCTGGGGTCCTGAGAGACATCTTCTACAAACAACGGCTCCCCGTTCTGTGCCACCTTGCCGTTAAAGCCCTCATCTAACTTAATCCTGCTTATGCTTTGCGCAAACTCATCTGATACGCCCCGGTGGGCAGCGATAGCTAGTTCACCAGCTTCCCCATCCGTAAGAAATACGAGGGCTGCATCAGCTCTTATCACACTTATCACGCTGTCAATACTGCTGCTCAAGAGCTGACTCAATTGCAGAGACTCCGATAGTACGCTGGAGATCTCATTGAGCACAACAAGCTGTATGCGCCGCTCTCGTTCTTTACGCAGCGTCCCAAACGAGAAAGCCACTACACAGCCAATAACGAAAACAGCGATTGTCTCGAAGACAGCGTCCGTAGGATGTTCCGAGATGAAGATGGCGCGGGGAAGCATACAGATGACAGCAACAATCGCAACGGCGAAAGCTGCTCTAAACCCAAATATGAACCCTGCCCAGATTATGGGTGCCAGATATAGTATTCGCTCAAACGCATGCCGGTCCAGGCCAAGGTTGTCCCCGAGGTGAGTGATGAAGGCCGGGTGCTTTATGGCCTCCTGATAATAGGGGATTGTAATGAGTACAAGTGCGGCTACAAGAAGCCAAAAACCAGGCCTACGAAGAACCCCTATTACCTGGCTTAACGATAATCGTTCTACCACCTATGCCCCGCAGGCGCCCCGAAATGATATTCCTCAGGGCACATCATCAAGGGTGACCCAACCTTCTTTAAGAGCGCGCACCACTGCTTCGGTCCGCGAGCCGACCTGTAGCTTGTTGAAGATATGTCCCAGATGGCCCTGAACTGTGCGTATACTAAGGCAAAGCTTCTCTGCAATATCCTGATTGCTTAACCCCTTGGCCGCCAGCTTCAACACCTCCATTTCTCGATCGCTGAGCATCCCCGAGGGCTCCTTCCCCTCAGGTTTGCCTGAAGCAGAGACAAAACGGTTTAGAACCTTACGAGCAATCGAGGGATGAAGCACCGACTCTCCGGAGTATACCGCTCGAACAGCATCGAGTAATTCATGACTACGAATGCTTTTCAACAGATAGCCAGCAGCTCCAGCCTCCAGCAGGCTGAAGATGAACTGGTCGTCATCGTAGGCACTGAGTATAAGCACATTTATAGAAGGGCAAACTACCTTAATTCTCCTCGTAGCTTCAATACCATCCATCTTGGGCATGGAAATATCCATTATAGCAACATCGGGTTTCAGACTGGTGGCCAGATTCACCGCTTCCTCACCATCCCCAGCCTCGCCAACTACCTCCATGTCACGTTCCTGCTCCAGGATACGGCGAGTGCCCTCGCGCACCACTGCATGGTCATCGGCAATTAAGATCTTAATCTTGCGCAAGTCACATCACCATGCTTTCTGATATTTACATTATATCACACTCCTCTGTCTCCGATGCACTCAAAAAACCATTTCAGAGGGGCAAGCATATCCGCTTAATTCTTCCAATATTTATGATAGGCATAAATGCCTATCAGCAACCAGAATTATGCGAGCTTTCGGCAAATATAAATAGGCATTAAGGCGGAAGCTTCTTTTCACTACAAGGTGGTAATATAATATTCGGGGAAGAATAGCTATAGCGAATCGATAGTTAGAAAGAGCAGAGCGATGCAGTGGGAATTCATAGTAGCGCTGATAATAGCAATACCCATCATTCTCTTCCCAGTGGCGTTTGTGTGGTACTTGAATGTTGGAAACCCTTATTCCTCCATTCGGGGAGCACGAGCGAGAAAGGCTGTCCATGGAGAAAAGGCCGAAATAGTAACCCCTGAGAGTACCCCCAGACCCAAGATACATGAAGCGCAAGTCCTACGCAAAGCTGGCGAAGGGGGAATTGCAGAGGCTATGAACAACAAAGCTTCTCCATCAAATGAAGAAACAAACGTAAAATAGACTAATTGCTAACAGGTAAGCTGAGGGTTGAGAGTAATAAAGACAGAAGTAAGACAAAAAGATTAAGGTTGGCACTGAACAAAGAAAAACGGCTTTGATTTATTAACGGAAAAGCAGTATACTAAATACTGAGTATAACTTTTATCCAGATCGTGGCATCACTCGCAAATTTTAGAAATGGCCTTAACCTCAGCAAGTATATTTACTTATCCTCACCTAACCTATTTAGGTATAAATACCTATTGCCAATGGCTAGGAACAGGCACTACAGCGGAAGTCAGCTTCACTAGAATGATGATAACCTGAATATTGAAGGTGCTAGGGAGGTCTTGATAATATGGCAACAAAAGGAAGACGATTACTTGAAGAGACCTTGGGCAAAGAGGAGAAGCTTGCCAAGGAAAGCAGCTCTGATTTCTGGGCTGGTAAAACGGTTTGCTGGCAGATGGTCAACTGCCCTCCAGCTATAAGAAATGATTGTCCAGCAATTAAGTTCACCTCTCTACCCTGCTGGGAGATCGAAGGCACGTATTGCAAGCTCCAGATGAAAGGCAATGTTGCCACAGGTACTGACACCAGCATCTGCGAGGTATGCCGCGTTCACAAGATGTATGGCAATGACAAGCCTATTGAGCTGAAGCTACGCGGCAGAGGCATTGACGTCGCAATTAACAGTTCCCCAGAGCGCACGGCAAAAATGGGTATAAAAAGGGGGAAATAAGCCCCAGAGAGGGTAGGTAAAGAACAGAAGGAATACGTGCACGGGCACGGCTTATATGATAAAATTAAGAAGAAGGCTAATGGAAGAGCACGTGCATGGCCATGGATTATATGATAGAATAAAGTGGAAACCAAGATACAATGTACTTAAGGAAAAAAATTGATTAGAGCACTCGGTCCAGGGAGGACTACTTGGGAGGGGGCAGGGATAGCCCCCTATTTATTTGGCTTTAACAAAGAGTGAGTCTATCATAAAAAGATAGGGGGTTTGCGATGGAAACCCACACAAAGAGTGCAAATGCTTTTTTAAACGAAATCTGCAGCATCCCCGGTGGCGAAAAGATCCGCCTGTGTATTCAATGCGGGACTTGCTCTGGGTCCTGTCCCAACGCTGACAAGATGGAGTACACGCCCAGGCAGCTCATCGCCATGGCCAGGGCCGGCATGCAGGATGAGGTCCTATCCAGCAACTCCATGTGGTACTGTGCTTCCTGCTATCTCTGCACAGTGCGTTGCCCCAGGGACATCAAGCCAACAGATCTGATGCATGTCCTGGAGTGTCTAGCTGGTCGCCATGGCTTAAGCTCCAAGAAGACAAAGACGCCCATCATGTATCAAACCTTCAGCAACCTCGTATACGGTACTGGCGGCATGCCCGAGGTGGGTTTCATGATGCGGTTCTACCTCAAAACCAACCCATTTAGCGCCGTGAAGATGCTTCCCACAGCGCTCAGTATGCTCAGGCATGGACGTCTATCCTTAAAATCAAGAAAGTTAAAGCCAGAGGCTCAGCGGCAGCTTAAAGCGATACTCAACAAGGCTAAGGAACTGGGAGGGTCATAATGAAATATTACACCTATTACCCTGGTTGTTCCTGCGAAGAGGGTACCGCCACAGCATATGGTATGTCAGCGCTGGCTGTGGCTAAGGCTCTAGATATCGAACTCATTGAGCTTGAAGACTGGAACTGCTGTGGGTCTTCGCCTTACAACTCCATTGATGAACTAGGCTCATTATGTCTAGCAGCTCGGAACTTGTCCCTGGCTGAAAAGAAAGGGCTCGATGTAGTAACACCGTGTAGCTCCTGCTACATAATGCTCGATAGGGTTAATCATCATCTCAAGGAATCACCCAAGGTGAAGGCCAAGGTTAACGAGGCGCTGGCAGCCGGCGGCATGGAGTACAAAGGGACAGTTAAGACGCGCCACATGCTCGATGTATTCGTGAATGACGTCGGCTACGATGCAATCAAATCAAAAGTTAAGAAGAGCCTGAGCGAACTGAAAGTAGCGCCCTATTATGGCTGCCAGGTGGTGCGTCCTGGCCCGAGCTTCGATAATCCCGAGAATCCTCAAACAATGGAACGTCTGATAGAGAGTCTCGGGGCAAAGGCCACACCTTTCCCTCTCAAGGCTCGCTGCTGCGGCGGCTCCCTGGTCATACCCGAAGAGAGCGTAGCGCTGGAACTGACCTACAAACTCCTCGAGAACGCTGTGAGCAACGGGGCCGAATGCATCATCACGGTCTGCCCGCTGTGCCAAGTAAACCTGGATATTTATCAGAGCAAGGTTAACAGGAAATTCAAATCCAATTTCAAAATCCCTGTGCTGTTCTTCACCCAGCTTATGGGGATAGCCTTTGGAATCGACAACAAGACACTGGGTTTGGGAAAATGCGTTGTCTCTCCCGATAAGGTGCTTGCAAAATCATCGGCAGTCGAGAAGGGGGGATAGAGAATGGACCTTAGAATTGGCGTCTATGTCTGTGACTGCGGAGCTAATATCGCTGGTACGGTCGATGTTCCCCAGGTAGTTGAATTTGCCAAGGGTCTGCCTGGTGTAGTAGTAGCCAGGGAATACAAGTTCGTTTGCTCAGACCCCGGGCAGGATATCGTCAAGAAGGACATCAAGGAGCAAAAGCTGAACCGTGTAGTGATAGCGTCTTGCTCACCTCGGCTCCACGAGTTGACCTTCAGGCGCACCCTGGCTAGCACTGGTTTGAACCCGTATCTCATGGAAATGGCAAACATCCGCGAGCATGTAGCTTGGGTGACCGAGAATAAGGAACTCGCCACCCAGAAAGCCAGGGCTCTGGTGAGCGCAGCGGTAAAGAAGGTCACCTACCACCAGCCACTGGAGACCAGAGAGGTACCCCTTAACCCCAATACCCTGATCGTAGGTGCCGGTATCGCCGGCATACAGGCAGCTCTTGAGATAGCCAACTCCGGCCACAAAGTCTATCTGGTAGAAAGGGAGCCATCCATCGGCGGCCACATGGCTCAGCTCGACAAGACCTTTCCTACCCTCGACTGTTCGGCCTGAATACTTACCCCGAAGATGGCCTCGGTGAGGTCACACGAAGACATCGAGATGATGACATACAGCGAGGTAGTGGAGGTCTCAGGCTACGTAGGCAACTTCAAGGTTAAAATCAAGAAAAGACCGCGCTATGTGGATGAGATTAAATGTACCGGTTGTGGCGTTTGTCAAGATAAATGCCCTGCCAAGACAAGCAATGAGTTTGATGCCGGGATGGGCATAAGGAAAGCAATATATACCCCCTTCCCACAGGCAGTGCCTAATATCCCTGTCATAGACCGGGAACGCTGCACTTTCTTCCTAAAAGGCAAGTGCCGCGCTTGTGAGAAATTCTGCGAGGCGAAGGCAATAGACTTCGAGCAAAAAGAGAGGATTGTCGAGGTTGATGTCGGTTCCATTATACTGACCACCGGCTTCGATTCCTTCGACCCCTCAACTATCGCCCAGTTCGGATATGGCCGCTTCGACAATGTATATACAGGCGTCCAGTTCGAGAGAATGAGCAACGCCTCAGGCCCTACCAACGGCAAGCTAGTGCTCAAAGATGGCTCTACGCCGAAGAGCGTGGCGATTTTGCACTGCGTAGGCAGCAGGGATAAAAACTATCATGAGTATTGCTCCCGCGTCTGCTGTATGTATTCTCTGAAGTTCTCCCACATAATCAGGGAGAAGATACACGATGCTGAGATTTACCAGCTCTACATTGACCTTCGCTGCTTCGGCAAAGGCTATGAGGAGTTCTATAACCGGCTTCAGGAAGAAGGCGTTAACTTCATTAGAGGACGCGCTGGCGAGGTCACCAATATACCAGAGAAGCCAGAAGAGAAAGGCAAGCTCATTGTGCTGTGCGAGGATACCCTCGTGGGCCGCCAGAGACGCATACCCGTTGACATGGTAGTTCTGAGCACCGGCCTGGAGCCACGCGCCGACGCTGGAGCGACTGCCAAGCTGTTCTCAGTGAGCAGGAGTGCAGATGGCTTCTTCCTGGAGAAACATCCCAAGCTAGACCCCGTGGCTACCAGCACCGATGGTGTCTACATTGCTGGTTGCTGCCAGGGGCCCAAGGACATCCCTGACACAGTAGCTCAGGCAGCAGCGGCAGCAGCGCGTGTTCTATCCCTGATCAGCAAGGGCAAGGTCGAACTCGAGGCCACTACATCGGTCGTCGACGATAAACTCTGCTCCGGCTGCAAGACATGCCTCGACCTTTGCCCCTATAAAGCCATCATCTTCGATGATGTGAAGAAGCTTGCTAATATTAACGAGGCTTTGTGTAAGGGCTGCGGCACCTGTGCTGCCGCTTGTCCCGCCGGTGCCATAGTAAGCAACCACTTCACCACTGAGCAGATCCTAGCGGAAGTAGAGGGGGTGCTAATATGAGCTTTGAACCAAAGATTGTGGGGTTCCTGTGCAACTGGTGTTCCTATGCTGGCGCCGACCTGGCAGGCACCTCACGAAAAAAGTATGCCCCCAATGTGCGGGTAGTAAGGGTAATGTGCAGTGGGAGGGTGGACCCCACCTTCGTGGTTAAGGCCTTCCAATCCGGGGCTGACGGCGTACTGGTTTGTGGCTGACACCTCGGAGAATGCCATTACCTGGAAGGTAATGAGAAGGCCGCAAGGCGTATTCCCTTGCTCAAAAAGATGTTGGCTCAATTTGGAGTCGAGGATAAAAGGGTGAGGCTGGACTGGGTTTCCGCCTCAGAAGGAGAGCGTTTTGCCTCCATCGTTAACGAGATGACAGAACAAGTAAGAGAGCTGGGCCCTTTCAGCCGCAGTGATGGAGGGAAGAATGGCTAAACTTAAACTGGCTCTTTACTGGGCAGGCGCCTGTGGCGGCTGCGATGTCGCTGTACTTGATGTCAATGAGAAGATTCTCGACGTTGCCAATCTTGCGGACATAGTATTCTGGCCGATAGCACTGGACTTCAAATATCACCATGTTGAAGCTATGCCGGATAAGTCTATCGATGTCTGCTTGTTCAATGGCTGTGTAAGAAGCTCCGAGCAAGAACATATAGCCAAGATGCTTCGCGCTAAGTCCAAGGTATTGGTGTCTTTCGGCTCCTGCGCCTGTTTCGGCGGTATTCCTGCGTTAGCCAATTTTAGTACCCGTGCCGAAATAATGGAGAGAGTTTACATAGAGGCCCCCTCGAACGAGAATCCAAATAAGACACTTCCTCAAACCAAAGTGAAGGTCGCCGAAGGTGAGCTAACGCTGCCCGAGCTCTTTGAGGACGTACTGACCCTGGCTCAGGTAGTCCCTGTCGAGTACTTTGTGCCCGGTTGCCCGCCAACAGTAGACCTAATCCTGAAAGTGGTAAATGCCCTGGCTACCAACAGCTTACCTCCTGTCGGCGCAATTATCGCCTCAGACAAGACGCTATGCGACGAATGCGACCGGAAGAAAGAGAACAAGAAGATAACCAAGATATACCGAACTCAGGAGATTATCCCTGACCCAGAGCGCTGTCTGCTGGAGCAAGGATTGCTATGTATGGGCCCCGCCACCAGAGGTGGTTGTGGCGCACTATGCGTCAAGGTCAACATACCCTGCCGCGGCTGCTTCGGGCCACCGCCTGGGGTCGCTGACCAGGGGGCAAAGCTGGTTAGCGCTATAGCCTCCATATATGAAGCCAAGGATGAGAAAGATATCGCCAGAATGGTAAACGAGGTGGTCGATCCAGCAGGCACATTCTATAGGTTCGGGATGTCGAACTCGATGTTAAAGAGAAAACGCTCCCAAAAGCGCTAGAGGGGAGGATAGATGAAAAAGGTTAGCATTGACCCTATAACCAGGCTGGAAGGTCACGGCAAGATAGAGATCTTCCTCAATGACGACGGCGACGTCGCCAACGCCTACCTTCAGATACCTGAGCTGCGCGGCTTCGAGAAGTTCTGCGAGGGCAGGCCCGTTGAGGAGATACCTAGGATAGTACCTAGAATCTGCGGTGTCTGACCGGGGGCACATCACATGGCCTCGTGTAAGGCCACAGACGCTGTGTTCCATGTTGAGCTTCCACCGGCAGGAAAGAAATTGAGAGAGCTGTTCTACTGTTCTCACATGATTCACTCACACATTGCTCATTTCTACGCCCTGGCCGCCCCGGACTTTGTCATGGGCCCCACCAGTGACCCCGCTCAAAGAAATATCCTGGGCGTGATTTCCAAGGTCGGGCTTCAGATTGGCGGTGAAGTAATAAAACATCGCGCATACGCGCAGAATATACAAGCAGCCATAGCAGGCAAGGCTACTCATCCGGTAGGTGGCGTCCCCGGTGGCATGAGCAAACCTATTACAGAGGAGCAACGAAAGGACTTCGAGGCAAAGGCAAAGTCCTGTGTAGAGTTCAGCAAATTCAGTTTGAAGCTGTTTAACGATGTTGTCCTGGCAAACAAAGACTACCTCAACCTGATTACAGGCCCCATCTATACCATGAAAAGCTATTATATGGGCCTCGTTGACAGCAACAACAAGGTTAATTTCTACGATGGGGATGTCCGCGTAGTCGACCCCGATGGCAAAGAAGTAGTAAAGTTCAAACCCGCCCAGTATCTGGAGTATATCGCTGAACATACGGAGCCCTGGTCATACCTTAAGTTCCCCTTCCTGAAGAAGGTCGGCTGGAAAGGTTTCACCGAGGGCAAGGACAGCGGGGTTTACAGGGTAAGTCCGCTGGCACGGCTCAATGTGGCTGACGGCATGGCAACCCCCTTAGCCCAAGTCGAGTATGAGAAATTATTCAAGACGCTCGGAGGCAAGCCGGTTCACGCCACGCTGGTATTCCACTGGGCCAGACTGGTCGAGCTTCTATATGCCTCAGAGAGATTGCTGGAGCTCTGTCAGGATAAAGAGATAACAGACCCTAAGGTGCGCAATATTCCGACAGCTACGCCCGATGAAGGCGTGGGCATCGTGGAGGCACCTAGAGGCACCCTTATTCACCACTACCAGACAGACAAGAACGGCATGGCCACAAAAGTGAACTTGATTGTGGCCACAGCACATAACTATCCGGCCATGCAGATGTCAATCAAGAAGGCAGCCCAGGGCCTGATCAAGAAAGGTACGGCTGCCAGCGAAGGCCTTTTAAACATGGTTGAGATGGCATTCCGCGCCTACGACCCGTGCATGGCTTGCGCTACACACACACTGCCTGGACAGATGCCGCTGGAGATAGTGATTTACGACAGCAAGGGAGAGGTAAAAGAAAAACTGAGCCAGAACCTAGGATAGGGCTGTTTGGGAGATAAGAGCAGCCGCGGTGTCCGTCTCATACAAAGAAAGGAATAATGAAGACAATTATCCTGGGACTGGGCAACCCGATACTCAGTGATGATGGAGTTGGTAATCGCGTTGCCCTAGAACTGGAAGATAAACTAGCCCAGCGACAAGATGTAACAGTCATGGAGACCAGCATGTCAGGCTTGAGCTTGATAGACCTGCTGGCTGGCTATGATAAAGCTATTATTGTTGACGCGATTCAGACAGCGGAAGGGAAAGTAGGCCAAATCTATCGTCTAAACCCGGATGCTTTCAATAACACGCGGCACGTTTCCTCGCCCCACGATGTAAACTTCGCTACTGCGCTCGAGCTTGGTAACAAACTGGGCATAGCTATGCCCAAACAAATCGTTATCTATGCTATAGAGGTAGATGATATTAGCACCTTCAGCGAAGAATTCACGCCCAGGGTCAAACAGGCGATCCCTAAATGCGTTAAGACCATCATTAAAGAGCTGAATGGAAACCACCATGCATAGCCCGGAACTCTAATTTATATCCCAAGAATAGGGGAGGTTTGTATGGCTAAATCGAAGGTAAAAGAGATAGTCCCTACAGCAGAAGGACGAGGCACTGCAGGCGAAATATTCCGCCAGGTCCAAGCCGCAATCGAGGAAAACAGAGGGCAGGCTGGAGCATTGATCCCGGTGTTACAAAGGGCACAGACATTGATAGGCTATCTACCATTGCCCGTCTTGCAGACCATCTCCAGGGATCTGAATATCCCACTCAGTACAGTATACGGTGTCACCACTTTTTACTCGTTCTTCACTATGGTTCCCCGAGGCAAGCACATCATCTCAACATGCATGGGTACATCTTGCTATGTCCGCGGCGGTGAAAGGATTTTGAATACTCTACAGAAGGAATTGAGCATAGAGTCAGGCGAGACAACCAGGGACGGTCAATTCTCACTGGAGATGGTGAGATGCCTGGGATGCTGTGGCCTCGCCCCTGTGGTATCCATTGAGGAGAAAGTCTATCGCCGGATGAGTCCCACAAAGATGAAAGAAGTCTTGAGCTCTTACGCTTAGGAGGAGATATGGCGAAGCGGCTATCATCGGTCGAGGATCTCAATAAATTAAGAGAGGCAGCCCAGAAGGCACTGGCCGAGCGGGCTAAGAAGATAGAGGTCAAGGTTCACCTGGGCACCTGCGGTATAGCTGGTGGTGCCAAGTTTGTTCAAGACGCCTTTATCAAAGAGGTAAAATCCCGCAAGCTGACCAACGTGGTTATCACCGAGGCTGCCTGTATTGGCCCATGCGAGCGTGAGCCAGTAGTTACCGTCGTCCATCCCCAGATGGGTAGGATGATCTACGCCAACCTTACGCCCGAGCAAGTGCCCACTATAGTGGAACAGCACCTCATCAAGGGCGAGGTCGTTAAGGAGTGGCTACTCGATTTGGAGTCACCCACCTTCAAACTCCAGAATATCCGGATCATGCACAACCAGGATATAGACCCCATGAGCATTGAGGAGTATATCGCAAGGGATGGCTACCAGGCTCTAGCCAAAGCCCTAAGTAAGATGCAGCCTCAGGAAGTCATCGATGAGATAAGCAAGGCTGGCCTGAGGGGACGTGGTGGCGCCGGATTCCCCACCGGCACGAAGTGGGGATTCGTGCGCAAGGCTGTGGGCGATGAGAAGTTCGTGGTCTGTAACGGTGACGAAGGCGACCCCGGCGCTTATATGAACAGGGCTGTACTGGAAGGCAATCCTCATTCCATCCTAGAGGGCATGGCAATCGGTGCCTATGCCATCGGCAACGTGCGCCGTGGCTATGCCTATATCCGCGCCGAATATCCACTGGCCATCCAGACATTCAACAATGCCCTGGAGCAGGCCCGCCAACACGGGCTGCTGGGCAAGAATATCCTAGGCACTAACTTTGAGTTCGACCTGTCTGTCTTCCCTGGCGCCGGTGCTTTCGTTTGCGGTGAGGAGACAGCATTGCTGGCATCCATCGAGGGCAAACGAGGTAACCCCCGTCAGCGACCTCCATTCCCTGCTAATAAGGGACTACTGGATAAGCCTACAACGTTAAATAACGTGGAAACCTGGTCAAACGTGCCTCAAATCATTCACAAGGGTGCCGCCTGGTTCGCCAGCGCAGGTTCCGAGATGTGTAGGGGCACCAAGACCTTCTGCTTGGTGGGCAAGATAAATAATTCGGGCCTTATTGAAGTGCCACTGAGCACGCCTCTGGGACAGATCGTGTTCGACATCGGTGGCGGCATACCCGATGGCAAGAAATTCAAGGCCGTCCAGATCGGTGGCCCTTCGGGCGGCTGTATCCCCATAGGACATCTAAATACTCCTATAGATTATGAGGCCGTTACCGCACTGGGTGCCATCATGGGTTCGGGCGGACTCATTGTTATGGACGAGAACAACTGCATGGTGGACGTAGCCAAGTTCTTCCTGCAGTTCACTAGAGACGAGGCCTGCGGCAAGTGCACACCCTGCCGCGCCGGCATCCCCAAGATGTTGGAGATATTGACCAAGATAACCCAGGGCAAGGGCAGCATGGAAGACCTCAACGTGCTGAGCGAGTTGGGGGAGATGGTAGGCTCTGCCTCTCTATGCGGCCTGGGCCAGACCGCTCCTAACCCGGTGCTCAGCACACTGCGGCATTTCCGCGATGAGTATGAAGCACATATTATTGACAAGCACTGCCCCGCAGCGGTGTGTCAGCCTCTATTCAAAGCCCCCTGCCAGCATACCTGCCCTGTGGAGCTGGACTGCCCGGGCTATGTATCGCTAATTAAGGAAGGCAAGTACGCAGACGCCTACAAACTCATCAGACAACGGCTGCCCTTCCCCATGTCGGTGGGCCGTGTATGCGACCACCCCTGCGAGGTGAAGTGCCGCCGCGCCCAGGTGGATGAGTCAGTGTCTATAAGAGACCTGAAGCGCATGGCTGCCGATTATGCTTATGAGCACGGCGTCGAGTTCGTGCCTCCCATGAAGCCCAGAAAACCGGAGCGCGTAGCCATTATAGGTGCTGGGCCAGCGGGGCTCACCGCTGCCTATGAGTTAGTCCGGGAAGGCTACCACGTAACTGTTTTCGAGGCACTGCCTGTAGCTGGCGGTATGATGGCTGTAGCCATCCCTGAGTACCGATTGCCTAAGAAAATCCTCAAAGCTGAGATAGATAACATCCTGAAGCTGGGTGTGGAACTTAAACTCAATACCAAGGTTAATGATGTTGACAGCCTATTCAAAGAAGGCTACAAGGCAGTCTTTATCTCCTGCGGCGCTCACAAGGGAGATAAGATGGGCTTACCGGGCGAGGATGTCGAAGGAGTCTACGATGCCATAGACTTCCTCAGAGAGTTGAATCTGGGCAAGAAACCTAAGGTTGGTAAGAAGGTGGCCGTGGTGGGCGGCGGTAACTCGGCCATAGATGCCGCCCGATCGGCCTTAAGACAGGGCGCTGAGGAGGTGCATATCCTCTACCGCAGAGAGCGCAGGGATATGCCAGCAATTGACGAGGAGATAGAAGCAGCCGAAAAGGAAGGCATTCATATCGACTGCCTCACCGCCCCGACCAAGGTGTTGAGCCAAAATGGAAAGTTAACCGGACTGGAATGTGTACGCATGGAGTTGAAGGGATTCGACTCCAGCGGGCGACGCACTCCCAGCCCCCTACCTGGCCCAGAATACACCTACCCGATGGTGGTAGACACTGTAATTGAGGCTATTGGACAGCGGCCTGACACATCATTCATAAAGGACGGCGTCAAGGTGGGCAAGGGCGGTACTATTGCAGCAGACCCACGTACCTTGGCCACCGATAAGCCCGGCGTTTTCGCTGGCGGCGATGCTATGACTGGACCCAAGACCGTGATCTGGGCGGTGGCTGCCGGACAGAGAGCCGCTACATCCATCAAGCGATATTTGCAAGGCAAACCACTCTCTATATTCGTAGAGAGAGACGGCTACGAACCTATAGAAGTCCCCCCAATAGCCCCTACTGAAGAGGAGGTCAAAGAGAGGGCAAGAATACAACCTGCCGAGATAGAAGCCAGGGAACGAAAATCTTCTTACAAAGAGATTGTGCTAGCTTTTAGGCCAGGCGAGGCCAGAGAGGAGGCCTCCCGCTGCCTGCGATGCGACCTCGAAGTAGGAGGGGAGGAATAGACCGATGAGCGATAGAAAAGAAATCACTCTGACCATCAATGGCAACCAGGTAAAAGGTAAAGAGGGAGACACTGTTCTGGAGATCTGCCGCGCCAATGGCATCTATGTCCCCACGCTTTGTTTCTTAGAGGGCCTATCCACTATCGGTGCCTGCCGCCTGTGCGTGGTGGAGATAGCAGGAGAACGGCGCATCAACCCGTCCTGCACCTATCCGGCCCGGGATGGATTGGTGGTTAAAACACACACACCGAACCTGGAAAAGTACCGCCGTTTGATCCTGGAGCTGATTTTCACAGAACGCAACCATTTCTGCTTCTTCTGCGCCGCAAGCGGAGACTGCGAGCTGCAGTCACAGGCTTACCGATATCAGATGGATCATGCGCGCTATCCCTACACCTTCCCCTCACTGCCTACAGATACCCTGAACGACTTTTTGGTTATCGACCATAACCGCTGCATACTCTGCGGCCGCTGCGTGCGTGTCTGCGGCGAGGTGGTAGGGAACCATACACTGGACTTCAGCAGGCGCGGCTGGCGTACCCTGATAGTAGCTGACCTGAACCAGTCTCTGGGCCAGTCCTCCTGCATCTCATGCGGAGCCTGTTTGCAGGCCTGCCCCACAGGCGCTATCTTCAGCAAGGTCAGCGCTTACAGGGGCAGGACCAGTGAGGGAAAGGTCACCCGCAGCATGTGCAGCCTTTGCGGGGTCGGCTGCGAGATTGACGTACTAGTCAAGGACAATAACATAGTGCGTATCGACGGCGCCAACCTCACTGGACTGAAAGGACAGCTCTGTCTTATGGGGCGTTTTCAGCAGGTCTATAGCGAGACCCCGAGGGTAACCACACCGCTTATTCGAAATAAAAAAGGCGATCTCGAACCCGCATCCTGGGAAGATGCCTCGAAACTGATTGGTGACAAAATCAAGGACTATAGGGATCGCCAGGGAGCCGGCAGCATAGCTGGTTTCGCCTCCAGCCTGTGCCCCAACGAAACCCTGGAAGCCTTTGCCAAGTTTATGCGCAATACTGTGGGCACGAGTTACATTGACACGCTTGACGGCTCCAGCTATAGAGCCATAGCCCAGGGCATCAGCGCTTTCTCCAAGAATGGCAAAGGCCTTGAGATAGAAAGCCCTCTGGAGGCCATCCTGGATGCCGACTGCGTGCTGGTGGTAGGCTCGAATCCTTTGGAGAGTCACCCCGTAGCCGGCTGCTACATACTGCGCGCCAAAACTCAGAAAAAGGCGGGCATCATAGTCGTAGACTCTCGCCCGAACACCTTCGGTTTCCACGCCGATATCTCGCTGCGTCCTAATAATGGCAGCGAAGAAGCGCTTCTGGGTGCCCTGGAAAGATTGATAGCTAAGAAGGCCAAGAGCACCGAGAAATCAATGAGGTTTGTCTCACTGGCCAAGGCTGTGGAAGCGACTGGTCTGGACAAGGATGCAATACAAAAGGCTGCGGCTATGCTGAGCAGTGCCAGTAACCCGGTGGTTGTCTACGGCGAGGGTGTACTCGCTAAGAAGAACCCCAAGCTCGTCGCGCGCGTGCTAGACCTGGCTAAACTGGTGAGCCATGACGGCTTGAAGGTCGTCTCACTTAAGCCAAGAGGCAACAGTCGCGGGGCCTGGGAACTCGGTATTGCCAACCAGAACGGCATGGCCAAAGCCAAGCCCAAAATGATTTATGTCCTGATGTGCGATGACAGGTTTGAAATGGGCGACTGGGCGGATCAAGTCGACCAGGCTGAGTTCCTCGTAGTACAGGCAAGCTATCGCTCTCCGCTGACAGATTGCGCCGATGTGGTGCTGCCTTCGCCCATCTGGGCAGAACGAAAAGGCAAGTACGTCTCTCTTGACGGCAAGGTCGGCAATTCCCATAAGGTGCTGGAGCCACCCTCAGGCATCAAGGACGACGTTGAGATTATCACCAAGTTGGCTAAGGGAATATAAGTAAAGACACCTTGGGTAAATGGAGGTTGCTGCTATGGCAAAGGTGAAATTGGCTACTTCCTGGCTTGACGCCTGTGCTGGCTGCGAAATGTCCTTGCTGGACGTTGATGAATTCATCATCGACTTAGTTCAGGCTGTGGAATTCACCAGAAGCCCGATAACGGATATTAAGGAGTTCCCCGAAGTAGATGTCGGGCTCATCACTGGGGCTATAGGCATGAACGAGCAAGAGGAGGAGGCTAAGGAGCTCCGGGCGAAGTGCAAGATACTCATTGTGCTGGGCGACTGCGCCTGCTTTGGTGGTATATGCGCCATGCGCAATGCCTTCCCCAAGGAAGAAGTGTTGCGGCGTGCCTATATAGAGTGCGAGAGCGTGAAGGACGGGAAAATACCATCTTCGCCGGAGATACCCGTTCTTCTGGAAAAGGCACTGCCTGTGAACGCCATAGTCAAGGTTGACTGCTTCGTTCCGGGATGCCCGCCTCGAGCCGGGGATATCAAATACGCCCTGACCGAACTCCTTCAGGGACGGATCCCGGTGCTGCCCAGCGACATGATGCGCTTTGACTAGTTGAGGAGGTACTGAAATGGCTGGAGAACGTAGAACAATAGAGATAAAACCGGTTACCCGCATAGAAGGCCATGGCAAAGTCACTATACAGTTGGATGAAAAGGGCAACGTGACCGGGGCTCACCTCAATGTCCTTCAAATGCGCGGATTTGAGAAATTCTGCGAGGGCCGCGTCTTCTGGGAGATGCCCCAGATCACACAAAGGGCCTGTGGTATCTGCCCGGTGAGCCATCACCTGGCATCAGCTAAGGCTGGGGACGCCATCCTGGGAGTGGAGCTGCCACCCACCGCCAAACTCCTGCGAGAACTCATTCACATGGCACAGTATGTGCAATCACATGCCCTGCACTTCTTCCATCTGGCCAGCCCCGACTTCATCTTCGGCATGGATGCCGACCCTGCCATAAGAAACGTCGTTGGGCTCATTGGGGCAAACCCAGAGCTTGCCAAGAAGGCAGTATGGTGTAGAGCCTATGGGCAGTCCATCATCGAGACTCTGGGCTCCAAGAGAGTTCATCCCAACTTCGCCATACCTGGTGGAGTAAACACCGCACTCTCGCCCAAAGCCAGGGACGAGTTCCTGAGTAAAATCGGTGATGTTATTGCCATATACGAGTTGGGCCTGAGTATCATCAAGGATATTGCAGCTAAAAACAAAGACCTTATGGCGAACTTCGCCAGCTTCCCTTCAGCCTACCTGGGCTTGGTCGACGACAAGGGCAACCTGCAGCTATATGACGGCAAGCTGAGGCTGCTGGATGCCAAGGGCTTCGTCCTCGAAGATCAGGTAGAAGGCAAGGATTACCTGTCCATCATCGAGGAGCGAGTAGAAGACTGGTCATACATGAAGTTCCCTTGCTATAAGAAGATGGGCTATCCCGGCGGCATGTACCGCGTGGGCCCGCTGGCCCGAGTCAACGTAGCCGATAACATCACGACACCGCTGGCGAACAAAGAGTTCAAGGAATTCAAGAAGCTGGGCAACGGTGGTATGGTGGAAGGCTCGCTGTTCTTCCATTACGCACGCCTTATCGAAGGCCTCTATGCAACGGAAAGGATAAAAGAGCTACTTCAGAAAGATGAAATCTGCGGCACCGAGCTGAGAGCCTCCTCATCTAAATACAACGAGGAAGGTGTCGGTGTCCTCGAAGCGCCTCGCGGCACCCTGTTCCATCACTTCTGGGTAGATTCTGCCGGCACCATCAAGAAGGCCAACATCATCGTGGCCACGCAGAACAACAACCTTGCGATGAACCGTGCTGTCTTCCTGGTAGCCAAGGATTATGTCAAGGCCGACAAGCTCACCGAGGGCATGCTTAATCGCGTAGAGGTAGCCATACGTTGCTACGACCCCTGTCTCTCCTGCGCCACCCATGCTATAGGGCAGATGCCCCTATCCATAGAGCTGCTCAGCCACACTGGCGAAGTGCTGGACGAGGTTAGTACCGACTAGGTTTAACCAATAAACTAACGTAAAAGAATATGTAAGGGCGGGTTTTAAACCCGCCCTTACATATTTCCTAGGTGACTGTAGGGGCAACCCGCTGGGTCGCCCCGGGTAGCCTACCAACCTACCCGCGTTTTAATCTTCACCCACCTCCCCCAATACCATGTCAACCGCCTTCGGGATAGCCTGTTCCACCTCTGGACTTAACTTCTCGGAGAAGATAGCCATTTCCTTAGCCTCGATGGCGAAGATGACTACCTCGCGTGGCATTTCCATCTCCAACTTTCGCCCAAGCTCCAGGGCGCTGAACAAACCCAAATCGTGGATGATAGC
The DNA here is from genome assembly GCA_964353645.1 of uncultured Dehalococcoidia bacterium. GTDB lineage: Bacteria > Chloroflexota > Dehalococcoidia > SZUA-161 > SZUA-161 > JACWAE01. The sequence continues at coordinate 4,467 of CAYGWR010000016.1, read as the reverse complement.
CATGCGCCCTGTTTTGAAGTCGCTGGGGGATAGCTTGTATATATCGCCGGGCTTGCCCCCCTTTGTTTGTATTGCGTCAACGATGATAAGCCGCTCATAACCGGTTAATTCATCCAGCAGGCTCAGCCCTGACAGCGAGGTCTCCTTCACAGTTATGTTCGGATGACCCTTGAGTCTCTCCTCAAGCCCCTGAGCTACCTTGCAACCAACACCGTCATCGCTAAGGATGAGATTGCCTATCCCCAGTATCAGCGTCTTCATGTCACCTTCGCACCTCGACCACAAGGCTACTATCCCTCTCACCCGTTGTCAAGGTAAAAGGGAGTACAAAGGCACATCTATCGTCCTCGAAGCGCCTGCGTAGTTCACAAAGACGCTTTTCAACACCTCCTCCACCCCCGGCACCCCCATTTCTCCAACATTTTTGTGATAAAAGTGAAGATGAGTCAAGTATAATGTTCTTGACAAACCAGTACGATTCTTATACGATATTCTCCGAGAAATCAAAGGGCTGGTCGTGGTTCGATTGCATATGAGGCAATAGAGCCCAGCATGACGAGGATATCAAGATGACCTGGCAAGCTTGTGCACTGCTTTTCCTGGGTATCGTGGTGGTCTGTTTTTTAATCGCCTTCATCGAAGTGCTGTGGAAATCGAGACATAGCTATTATACAGGGAGCGCAAAACCCAGAAAAACCACCCATAAATGAAAGAGGCGCGGTAGCCACGCCCCTTCGTCTATTAAGCAGTCGATCCTCAATGCCTGGAAGATGTCTCCTTAGTCATGCGTTTTCTTCACATAGACCTTGATTTCCCCACCCTTCTCCTCCATCCCTAAAAACTCGTGTCCGGTAGCCTTTGCCCAGGCAGGCATATCCTGTTTTATCCCCTTATCGTCAGCCACCACTTCCAGTACCTCGCCTGTCTTCAACTTTTTAATCTTCTCCGCAGTCTTCACGATAGGCATGGGACAATAGAAACCCATGCAGTCCAGGGTTTGATCCGCTTTCATGTCCCCTCCTTGATTCGCATGAGTGAAAGCCAGTTTAGATAAAGAGGGTCACCTTCGATTTGCTGGCCTCGCCCAAGAAGTAGGCAGCACCAGCTAAAGGTTCTGCCTCAGCGCGAAAAGCCTCCTGTTCCACACCCATCAACCCGCACGTAGTGCTGCAAGGTATAAGCTTCACGCCCATCTCATGGGACATTACGATGAACTCCTCTACGGAAGGCATGTTGATTTCCTTCATCAGCCGCTTAATCATCCAGGTCCCCATACCGAACATATGGAACTTGGAAAGCTTTAATCGCTTCGAGCCGCCCCGATTCATGAAATTCAACATCTTCCTCATCAGACCTTTGCTCTTGATGCTGCCCTCGTTTCTTTTAATGACATTCAGTCCCCAGAAGGTGAAGAAAATCTTGACCTCCATGCCCATACTGGCGCCAGCAGTCGCCAGCATGAAAGCAGCCAGGGCCTTGTCGAGTTCGCCGCTGAAGAGCGCAATGGTCAATTTATCTTTCTCGGCCATTGGACAACCCTCCTCACAGTGATATCAGCACTTGAGCTCAGCTCCGCAGTGGGAGCATACTTTCTTATCGCTCGGCGTGGGCTTATGACACTTGGGACAGTAGAATATGGTCACCTTACAAGCAGTGCAGTAGGGCAAATTCAACGACTTTATTTCCTCGTCACAGTAAGGGCATACAACGTGCTTCTTCTCTTTTTGCTTTTTCATGACTACTCCCCCCCTTGCGCCTTCTGTTTGCTCAGATAGTCTTCAATAGCTTTATGTAAAGCCTGGGCACCCAAGTTAGAGCAGTGATACTTGTTCTTGGGCAATCCCTCCAGTTCTGTAGCCACCAAAGCTGGAGTGATCTTCAACGCTTCCTCAAGTGTCTTTCCCTTGGCCATCTCGCTAACCATGCTGGACACAGCGATTGCTGCCCCGCAGCCGAAGGTCTTGAACTTAACGTCCTCCAGACGGTTGTCCTTGACCTTGATATAGAAAGTCATCATGTCCCCACATACAGGGTTGCCTTCCTCACCAATGCCGTCAGCGTTCTCAATCTCGCCCACGTTGCGGGGATGCATGAAGTGGTCCATCACCTTATCGCTATAAATAGGCATATCATTTGCCTCCTTTGCTTGCTTTGATGAACTTGGAATAAAGCGGCGACATCTGCCGCAGTCTATCCACTATGGGTGGCAGCACCTTCAGCATATAATCCACATCCTCATTGGTGTTATCCAGACCAAAGGTGCAAAGAAGAGAGCCCTGAGCCAACTCATGAGATATACCCATAGCTATGAGCACATGGGAGGCTTTAAGGGCTCTCGAGGTGCAGGCCGACCCGCTGGATACTGCGATCCCCTCGATGTTCAAAAACATAAGCATGGATTCGCCTTCGATAAACTCCACACAGAAGCTGGCATGTCCTGGAAGGCGATTCTGAGGATGCCCGGTCACCATCACGTGCTCAATCTTGGCTGGCAGCTCTTTAAGCAGACGGTCACGGAGTGGGATGAGCTGCTTCATCCGCGCAGCCATATTAGCCTTCGCCAGTTCGGCAGCCTTGCCTAACCCCACGATGGCAGGGACATTCTCCGTGCCGGCGCGCCGACCTCCCTCTTGCACTCCGCCATCGAGGAAAGGCATGATGCGCACCCCCCTCCTCACCCACAGTGCACCCACTCCCTTCGGTCCGTAAAACTGGTTCCCCGCTAGGCTCAACGCATCTACGCCGAGTTCCTTTACATCTACGGGTATCGTCCCCGCTGTAGCTATAGCATCGGTATGGAAAACCACGTTATTCTCTTTGGCTATTTTAGCGATCTCTTTTATCGGCTGGATAGTGCCCACCTCGCCGTTGGCGTGCATCACAGAAACCAGAATGGTGTCCTTCCTGATGCTTCGCTTCACATCCTCGGGATTGACTAACCCATACTTGTCTACCGGCACCTGAGTCATCTCGAATCCCCATTTCTCCAGCGTTCTTGCCGAGTGAAGCGCCGAGAAATGCTCGATAGCCGAGACCACCACATGCTTTCCTTTGCTTTGCTGGGCCAGCGCCAGCCCCTTGACCGCGAAATTGTTGCTTTCAGTGCCGCTGCCGGTGAAGATTACCTCCTCAGCATTGGCACCGATGAGTTCAGCGACCTGGGAACGAGCAGCATCGACTGCCTGCCGGGCGACATCGCCCCAATCGTGGAGTGAGGAGGGATTGCCGAAAACCTCGCCTAAGAAGGGGAGCATCGCCTCCCGTACCTCAGGGAGAAGAGGGGTTATAGCAACGTTATCAAGGTATACTTTTCTCATATCTCTACCTCAACAGTCGTCGTCTAAATCTAACATATTATTCGTAGCCTGACAAACAGGGCTAGGGGTACAATTGAAGTCCCTCATCATCCTCAATAACGATGGCATTCTCGGGACAGCTCTTGGCAGCTTCCAGCAGGGTATCAAAATCCACAGACGCAGCATCTAAAACTACCGCTTTATTATCTTTGTCAAGCGTGAAGACTGTGGGTGCGAAGGCCACGCAATTTCCCACACCGATGCACGCGTCTTTATCTACCTTTACCTTCAAAACGCACTCCCTGAAAGCCCGCCTATCACCTTTATTAGTTAATAATGATAACAACATTGATATAGAGAAGTCATAAAATGAGGGCATAAAAGGTTAAAATTTATCACATCTCTCAAATCTTTAGCTCGTCTCCAGCCTTTACCACTCCACCCTTAACTACTCTGGCAAATATCCCCTCTTTGGGCATCACACACTTGCCTATCTGACGATAGATAGCACACCCGGTGTGGCACTGTTTGCCGATCTGAGTAACCTCCAGCGTAACCCCCTGCCCTACAGACAAACGCGTGCCCACAGGCAAAGCAACCAAGTTAATCCCCTCGGTGGTGAGGTTCTCAGCAAAATCACCGGGGCCAATATCGAAGCCCAGGCTCTGCATTCTTTTGATGCTTTCGATAGCCAGCAGGCTTACCTGGCGGTGAGTGCAGCAATCAGCATGAGCGTCACCCACAAGGCCAAACTCCTCCTTGAGGAGTCCTTCTCTAACGTCCTCTTTTCTCGTACCTTTGTCTTTACTGGTACAGACCGCAATTATCCTGGCCATCCCAGATATTCCCTCCCAGATGCCGTTCGTGGTGAGCCCTTCGTCAAGCTCAGGGCAGGCTTGTCGAACCATCAACGGCCCTTCGACAGGCTCAGGGCGAACGGGTTAGACTTTACTTGTAGCCTTACGAGCCTTTTTCAGAAAATCATTTGCAAAAACGGCTGCCCCCAGAGCAGCAGATAGCTGAGGATCAGGCTTCAGAGCAACAGATTTTACTCCCAGTTCCTTTTCCAGCCTCCGCACCACGCCGACATTCTTGGCAACGCCCCCGGTAACAGCGAAATCCCCCACAATCCCCAGACGCTTGACCAGCATAGCTGCCTGGTGAGCCAGAG
>CAYGWR010000015.1:0-24545 GCA_964353645.1 uncultured Dehalococcoidia bacterium | reverse complement strand
GAGGTGACACCCCGTCCTCCGTCTTGTATCTTGACAATCTTCTGGAATAACCGCTGATCAGTGTATCAGGGCAAGAAACACGCCTGCTGCAGTGGCTGTGCCGATGACGCCAGCCACATTGGGCCCCATAGCATGCATGAGGAGGAAGTTGGAGGGGTCTTCTTTGCTAGCCATGTTCTGCACCACACGCGCCGACATAGGCACCGCCGACACGCCGGCAGCGCCAATCATGGGGTTAATCTTTCTGCCGGAGAGCGCGCACATCAATTTGCCAAAGAGAACCCCTCCGGCAGTGGACACTCCGAAGGCGAAGAGCCCCAGGGCAAAAATGGCTATGGTCTCAGCCTGCAGGAAGGTCTTGGCTGTCATGGCGGAGCCGACGCTGAGACCCAATATGATGACAACAATATTCATTAACTCGTTCTGGGCTGTTTTGGACAGCCTCTCCACCACCCCGCACACCCTGAGCAAATTGCCGAACATCATTATCCCGATAAGCGGGGCCGCCATGGGCACCAGGATGCCGGCGACTATGGCAGTGGCTATGGGGAAGATTATCAGTGTCCGATTGGAGACCGGGTGGAAGGCATAGGGCATCTTTATCAGCCGCTCTTCCCTGGTGGTGAGGAGCCTGATAATCGGCGGCTGAATAATAGGCACCAGCGCCATGTAGGAATAGGCTGCCACCGCCACCGCGCCCAGGATATCGCGACCACCCCGTTCCATCATCCCTGTCGCCACATATATAGTGGTGGGACCGTCAGCACCTCCGATGATGCCCACGCTGGCAGCCTCTTTCAGCCCGAAGTCGAACCAGGGGGTCAATCCCAGAGCTAAGGTGCCCAACATCGCGACGAAAACCCCTAACTGGGCAGCAGCGCCCAGAAGGATAGTCTTAGGGTTCGACAGCATGGGCTCGAAGTCTGTGAGCGCCCCCAGCCCCAGGAATACCAGCAGAGGGATTAGCTCATTGGACAGGGCGTACTTGTAAAAATACCAGAAAAACCCGCCGGACGCTGTGTCGGTAGCCGGCTTAATCAGCTCGCCCAGAGGCAGGTTAGCCAGGATTATGCCGCTGCCGATGGGGATTAGCAGCAGCGGCTCAAAGCGTTTGGAAAGACCCAGGAAGAGCAGCAGACAGCCGATGGCAAGCATGACCAGCATCTGAGGCTCTTCCCACAGCCCCTTGAAGCCAGCTAGAAGCTCCCAGAAACCGCTTGCTTCCATATTGCTAAAGAGTTCCTATCCTAGATTAGTCCCTGGCTTTCCTGCCCGTCCAACCCCTGCGGCACCAGAATCCCCCCTGCGGGGGAGGGTACGCGGAACGCCAGCCCGGGCTGCCGCGCTGTCCGTCCTTTGCCTGCGGGGCAACGGAGGCAGCTTGCTCGGCGGGAGGTAATCCCTCCTCACCTATGGCTGCGCGGTAATGTTCCTGATTCACCTTCAAATTCACAGGCGGGATGGAAGGGTCTCCCGTTTCGACATGATACTGCTCACCGCCTATAGATAACGATGCCCCCAGCTTCTTGCCTCTCTCCTTCAAGTACGATGCCAGTGCCACCGCAATGGCAGCCACCTCAACTGTGCTCTCCGGAGTCGCCCCCGCCTCCAGAGCCTGCGGCAGTGCTTCTGTTACTACAACCTTCTCAGAGACAACCTCGGCGACTCCTTTTTCCCTGAAAAGGCGCTCCAGTCCCATGATGACGTACATGAGGATGGCGAGGACGACGAAGACGACCGCCATGCCGACGACAGTTATCAGCAATCCTTCAAGCATAAGCAGGCATACCTACCCAGTTACTATTTCGAGCTATAAAAAAGGGCACATCTAAAAGAGAGCATCTCAGCAATCCAAATTAGACTGCACCACGAGTATTGCCCCTTAGTGTGTCCCTTTGCAGAAGCTCCAAACCTAAGCAACTTGGTCACCGATTATACTATATTTCCGGGCACTACTCAACCACTTTCCGGAGGATCTTTTGGAGATTTTCACACAGTTCATCTATCTCCCATGAAACAAGAGCCCATGCTATAATAGCAACCGACAAGCCAATGTTTACCCACCTTCACGTCCACACTGAATACAGTCTACTCGATGGCATGTGCCAAATCAAACCTCTTATTAACAGAGCTAAAGAGCTAGGCATGGATAGCCTGGCAATAACAGACCACGGGGCTCTTTACGGCATAATCACATTCTACCGCGAAGCTAAAGATGCTGGGATAAAGCCCATCATCGGCTGCGAGGTGTATGTGGCACCCAAGGAAAAGGAGATCAAGCTCGCAACCGAGAAGAACCATTATCACCTCATCCTTCTGGCTAAGAACAATATCGGATATCATAATCTGCTCAAGCTCGTCACTACAGCCTACCTCGAGGGATTTTACTACAAGCCAAGGGTGGACAAAGAGCTACTCTCCAAATACCACGAAGGGCTGGTTGCGCTCACCGCATGCCCGAATGGCGAGGTGGGACGGCTCATAGTAGAAGGTCGCCTCGAGGATGCCGAGAAGGCTGCTAAGTGGTACAAGGATGTTTTCGGCGATTTCTATCTAGAACTCCAGAAGCATGATGTGCCTGAGCTTGCCCAAATAAATAAGGAGCTAATCGGTATGAGCCGCAAGCTGGGCATCCCTCTTGTTGCTACCAACGATGTACATTATGTAAATAAAGATGACTCCTATGCTCACGATGTCCTGCTCTGCATCCAGACCAACAACACTATTTATAGCGAGAAGCGCCCCAAGATGGCAGATGATTCATTTTATCTCAAGAGCCCCCAGGAGATGGCAGAGCTCTTCGCTGAGATACCAGAGGCCTTAACCAACACTGAGCGAATCGCCGAGCTATGTAATCTGAGCCTGGCATTTGGCCGCCTCCATCTCCCTGAGTCAGAATTACCCCCAGGCAAAACCGCCGATGAATGGCTTGGAGAACTTTCCTATCAGGGCTTAGCAGCCCGTTACCCGGAACCTCCGCCACAGGTTATAAAGAGATTTGAATACGAACTCGATGTCATAAAGCAGACCAAGTTTGCCAATTATTTCCTGGTAATCCATGATGTCATCTCCTTCGTCCGTAAACAAAATATCCTGTTCGGAGTCCGCGGCAGCGCCGCTGCCAGCATTGTCCTCTACTGCCTGGGGATAACCGACATCGACCCGCTGGCGCACAGGCTGGTTTTCGAGCGTTTTCTTAACATAGAGCGCAAGGAGATGCCGGATATCGACCTGGATTTCCAGGACGACCGGCGCGATGAGGTTATCGCCTATGTCGCCCGGAAATACGGGCATGACCGTGTGGCCCAGATCATCACCTTCGGCACTATGGGGGCAAAGGGAGCTATCAGGGACGTCGGGCGAGCCCTGGGAATGCCTTACAGCAATGTCGACCAGGTAGCGAGACAAATACCAGTGGGCCCCTCGATTGAGATCAGGGACGCGCTCGAAACAAATGGCGAATTGCGCAACAGCTACAATAATGACGCAACCATAAAACACCTCATCGACACCGCACTCAAGCTGGAAGGTGTCGCCCGTCACGCTTCCACTCATGCTGCCGGCGTGGTCATCTCTCGAGAGCCCCTCATCAATCATGTCCCTCTGCAACGCCCCAGCAGAGGCGATGAGCAAAGCATCAACATGACCCAGTTCGCTATGGACGATATAGCCAGGATAGGGCTCCTGAAGATGGACTTCCTGGGGCTTATTAACCTCTCCATCCTGGGAAAAGCGAAACAGACCATAGCCAAAACCCGCGGTATCGACTTAGACCTACACCATCTGCCACTCGATGACAAGAAGACTTTCGACCTTCTCTCCTCGGGTGAGACCACCGGCGTGTTCCAACTTGAAAGTGCCCCCATGCGCCGCTACATCAAGGAGCTCAAACCAAGTTGTTTTGGAGATATCGCTGCTATGATAGCTCTCTACCGGCCAGGGCCCAAGCAACACATCCCAACCTTCATCAGGGCAAAACATGGTATAGAGCCTATTCGCTTTCCACACCCTGCACTCACCGAAATCTTACAGGAAACCTACGGTGTCATCGTTTATCAAGACCAAGTGCTCCTCATCGTCCAGGCCTTCGCGGGCTATAGCCTGGGCGAGGCGGATATTGTACGCAAGGCGATGGGAAAGAAAATCCCCGAGGTGATGAAAAAAGAGATGCAACGCTTCCTCTCCGGGGCAAAGAAAAAGGGGTTCTCCAAAGAGCTGGCAGAGCAAGTGTGGAGCCTCATTGAACCCTTCGCCGGCTACGCCTTCAACAAGGCACACAGTGTGAGCTACGCCATGATCGCCTACCAGACCGCCTATCTCAAGGCAAACTATCCCGTAGAATTCATGTCAGCCCTGCTCACCAAACACATGGGGCAAGCAGATAGAATAGCTTTGGCTGTTTCAGAATGTCACCGGCTTGGCATTAGAGTGCTGTCCCCGGATATCAGCCGAAGTGGGGAGATATTTACCATTGAAAAAGATGGGGATGCTCCTGCAGCTATTCGCTTCGGGCTGGCAGCGATCAAGAATGTCGGTGCTTCAGCGATCAAACCCATTATTGTCGCCCGAGAAGAAGGTGGCCCGTTTAAGACAATTGAGGACTTTTGCCGCCGGGCTGATCTCAGGAACCTCAACAAACGGGCACTGGAAAGTATGGTCAAAGCTGGAGCGCTAGACTCTCTGGGGAACCGCGGCGCCATTCTGGCTGGTGTAGACCGCATTCTATCTCTGGCGCAAACGGAGCAGCGTCTTAAGGAAAAAGGCCAGTCCACCATGTTCGATCTATGGGGACAGAGCGTGGAAGTTCCATTGCCGGGGCTTGAACTCCAGCAGATAGAAGTACCTGCAAAAGAAAAGCTAGCCTGGGAAAAAGAGCTTCTGGGAGTATACCTTTCCGAACATCCATTCACCTATGCCTCTAGACAGTTGTCTTCTCAGGTTGATGTCTTCTGCGGGCAAATCAGCGATGAAATGCTAGGCCAGATAGTGGTTACAGCGGGTACGGTTACTTCAGCACGGCAATCGTTCACTAAAGATAAGCGGCCCTTTGTCAGCGCCGTCATCGAAGACTTCGGTGGCAGCATAGAAGTGACGGCTTGGACTGAGGTATATGAACGCACCAAAGACCTCTGGCAAGAAGGAAATACCCTCCTGATCAAGGGCAAAGTGAAGTCCAGGGGCGAGGGAGTGCAATTGACCTGCTTCACCGCGTCACTGTACCAGCCAAGCAGTGTTGAGGAGCCTTCCGCTGTGATCAAACCACTGCAAGCAGCCCGATCTCGCCGCAGATTGCAAATAAATCTCCCCACATCTGAGGACCCTAACGCTGACATCTCCCTTCTGAGACAAGTATTTGACACCCTCAGGCTATTCCCGGGCGAGGATGAGGTTCATCTTGCCATTGTCGGTAGCGAAGGGGTTACGAAACTCGAAGTGCCCGATCTGGCTACTGGCTATTGCCCCGAGCTTCACCACCAACTAGTCAGCTTAGTTGGGGAAGACAACTTGGTTGTGTAAAATCGTGACTGCCGGGATTTAGCTGATAACATCCAGCAGAGCAGCTTCCAGTTTAAGAAGACGCTTTTTCAACGCCAAGCCGCCGCTAAATCCACCCAGATTACCGTTGCTAGCGAGCACCCGATGGCAGGGCACAATGATGGGGAAGGGGTTTCGAGCCAGCGCCCCGCCAACTGCCCTAAATGCCTGAGGTCTCCCGATTTGCTGCGCAACCCAGGCATAGGTTCTGGTCTCCCCGTAAGGGATAGAGCGAGTTGCGTTCCAGACAGCTCGATGAAAGGTGGTAGCGCCACTGAGATCAAGACTGTCCGGGAAAGATACCTTCTCACCATCAAGGTAGCACTGAAGTCGATAGGAAAGGTCACTAAACGCAGAAGTATCTTCAACGGCATCGCCTGCAAATTCCTTTATCCCAGATAGCGCTGCCTTTCGAGACGATTTGGGCAGCGTAAGGAGAACCAGCCCTACCTCAGAACCACCCAGACCCACCCACCCGAATTTAGTACTAACAATTGCAAATTTAATCGCCAAATAAAGCTCCCAGGCCAAAATAAAAGTTATCAAAAACTGCTAACATCCCGACTATAATCCAAACCGTCATGACTTACAAATCCCAAAAAATTCTCACGGGATTCTCGTAATATTGTTACTTGTATTTGTTGCCCTAATATGCTATGATCGCCTCGGATTGACTGAGGAAGAGTCGCCCAGGCGTGGGCTAAAGGGTTATTTGGGAGGAGTTAGAGTTAGGAGATGGCGACAGAGAAGGAGAAGGCGCTCGATATAGCGATCAGCCAGATCGAAAAGCAATTCGGCAAGGGCTCGATCATGAGGTTGGGGGAGGCCTCTGCAAGAATAGCAGTCGAGGTTATACCCACAGGGTCCCTCTCTTTGGACTTAGCCCTTGGAGTTGGCGGTATTCCGCGGGGGCGGGTATCCGAGATTTTTGGCCCCGAAGCTGCCGGCAAATCAACCTTGTGCCAGCACATAATAGCTGAAGCTCAAAATGCCGGCGGAAAAGCGGCGTATATAGATGTGGAACACGCTCTCGATCCCGCTTACGCTGCCACTTGCGGGGTTAAACTGGATGACCTGCTCATCTCCCAGCCGGATACCGGGGAGCAAGCCTTAGAGATCACCGAAACTCTGGTCCGCAGCGGAGCCATAGATGTAGTGGTCATTGATAGCGTGGCCGCTCTTGCCCCGAGGGCAGAGATCGAGGGGGAGATGGGAGATTCTCATATCGGATTGCAGGCGCGGTTAATGTCCCAGGCGCTACGTAAACTGTCAGCGGCTATAAGCAAATCGGGAACCGCAGTGGTATTCGTTAACCAATTGAGGGAGAAGGTAGGCATTATCTTTGGCAATCCTGAAGTAACGCCAGGAGGTAGAGCTCTCAAATTCTACAGCTCAGTAAGGATCGATCTAAGGCGAGTGGACAACATCAAAGTGGGAACCAAGGTAGTAGGTACCAGAATTAGGGCCAAGGTAGTCAAAAACAAAGTCGCTTCCCCCTTTAAGTCAGCTGAGTTTGACATTATGTTTGGTCAAGGCATCAGCAAGGATGGCGACCTACTTGACCTTGGGGCTGAGATGGGGATAATTAAGAAGAACGGTGCCTTCTTCTCTTTTGGAGAGACTCGTATTGGTCAGGGACGCGAGAATGCCAAGGAATACCTAAGACAGCACCATGACATGGCACAAGATATAGAGCGCCAGATTAGGACAACCGCCAGCGCACAAAGAGAATTCTTCTCCGCCGACGCCGAGCCTGCATCAGCAGACTAACTCCGCTCCCACACCCGAGCGCCACAGCCTGGCCTTCCCAACGGGAATGTCTAACCTTGCCTAAGGCCAATTAAGTTCAGAGGACGAGGATGAAGACCATAACTGCTATTGAGCCCCAAAAGACACAAAAGGGGAGGGTCAATTTATTCCTGGATGGGGCTTTTGCCTTCAGTATAAGCATCCCTGTAGCAGCCACAGTCGGTCTTCAAGAGGGGCAGAAGTTATCACCTACCGAGATTGAGAAGCTCAAGGACGCTGAACTATTTCATCGATCGCTTAATAGCGCGCTGAGATATCTGAGCCCACGTCCTCGCAGCGAGGCCGAGATAAGGGCTAGGCTGCGCCGTCACGGTTACGACGTCGACATCATCCAGCAGGTGATTACCAAGTTAAAAGAGCAAAAGTTGGTAGACGATACCGTTTTCGCCCAATTCTGGCGGGAGAACCGAGAGAACTTTAAGCCGCGTAGCCGCCGACTCATTGAGGTAGAGCTAAAGCAAAAGGGAGTCGACGCTGAGACAATTGCTGAGGCTATCGAAGGGTTCGACGATGAGCTTGGCGCCTACAAGGCAGCCCAAAGAAAAGCCATCCCGCTAACAGGTTTGGACTACCCCAGCTTTCGTAAACGTTTGGGGACTTTTCTGAGACAACGTGGCTTTCCCTACGAGTTGATAAATATGACTATAGAAAGGGTATGGCAGGAGCAGGGCAATATACAACCCGACCTGCAGTCCTGTAATACGTAAAGAGGGTTTTAAAAATGGAAGTCAAAGTCATTTATGTGGTACTAACAGCTATTGTAACGCTCCTCGTCGGAGGAGCAATCGGTTTCTTCATCCGAAACCTTATTCTGGCGAGGAGAATTCACCTCGCTCAAAGAGATGCCACCAAGATTCTGGAAGAGGCATCTATCAAGCAGAAGGAAATACTCCTTGAGGCAAAAGAGGAGGCAATAAAGATCAAGGCTGAGGTTGAGAATGAGATTCGAGGACGCCGCTCCGAGTTTCATCGCCAGGAAAGACGCATAGCCCAGAAAGAGGAGAACCTCGATCGTAAAACTGAGGGGATTGAGCGCCGAGAACGCAGCATTATCGCCAAGGAGAAAGAGATAGAGAAATCACAGGCACAGCTCGACGAGTTCAAGAAAAAACAGGTTCATCAGCTTGAACTCATTTCCGGCATGTCCACGTCAGAGGCTAAGACACTGCTATTGACTAGAGTCGAGGAAGAAGTTCGGCAGGATATGGCAAAGCGCATCCGAGAGGTCGAGGCTCAACTAAAAGAGGAATCAGAGCAAAAAGCTCGCGAGATCGTTGCCTTTGCCATCCAGAGATGTGCCTCTGATGTCGTCTCTACTACTACGGTCTCGGTGGTCCCTTTGCCCTCAGATGATATGAAGGGACGCCTCATCGGTCGCGAGGGTCGCAACATCAGGGCCTTGGAGAACGCCACCGGCGTCGACCTTATAGTAGACGACACGCCCGAGGCCGTTACAATATCCTGCTTCGACCCGATTCGCCGCGAGATTGCCAGATTATCATTGCAGAATCTGATCCTCGATGGCCGCATCCATCCTGCTCGCATTGAGGAGGTGGTGGCTAAGGCTAAAGAGGAGGTGGATGCTATTATCCAGAAAGAGGGAGAGCAAGCAGCATATAAGGCAGGGGTCGTCGGACTCCATCCCGAGCTAATCAAGCTACTGGGACGCCTTAAGTTCCGCTTCAGCTACGGACAGAACGTGCTAATTCATAGCATCGAGGCATCATATCTGGCAGGAATGATTGCAGCTGAGCTGGGTGCTAATGTTAATATAGCTAAGACAGCAGGTTTATTGCATGACATCGGCAAGGGAGTAGATCAAGAGGTAGAAGGGCCACATGCCGCTATCGGCGCCGACTTAACAAAGCGGCTGGGCAAATCCATGGAGGTATCTCGAGCTATCGGCGAGCACCACGGAGAAACCGACTCTATGAGCGTCTATGGCTTCATCGTCTCAGCCGCCGATGCTATCTCCAGTTCGAGGCCGGGGGCAAGAAGAGAATCCCTAGACCAACACTTAAAGAGGCTCGAGGCATTGGAGAATGTGGCCTCGAGTTTCCCTGGTGTAGAGAAATCGTTCGCCATCCAGGCTGGGCGCGAGGTTCGCATACTTGTGAAGCCCCAGGAAATTGACGACCTGGCGGCAGCGAGGTTAGCCAAAGACATCGTGAAGAAGATAGAGGAAAACCTGGAGTACCCTGGGCAGATAAAGGTTACCGTAATCCGAGAGACGCGGGCAGTAGATTATGCCAAGTAAGAATCAAATCGAGCCAAGGGAAAGCTATTGCGAATATTAATGGTTGGCGATGTAGTGGGAAAACCTGGCAGGAAGGCTATATCGGTTTTACTGCCCGAGTTGCGTGAAAAGCATGAGATCGACCTAATTGTTGCCAATGGTGAAAATGCCGCTGGTGGCATTGGGCTTACCCCGGAAACTGCTCAGGAGCTTTTCCAATCCGGGGTAGATGTTATCACATCAGGCAATCATATCTGGCACCATAAGGAGATTGTTCCATATATAGAGAGCGAGCCACGCATCTTACGCCCGCTGAATATGCCACCGGGCGTCCCCGGCCATGGCTACATGATTACAGATAAAGCAATGATAGTAAGCCTGCTAGCACGCGTATTTGTGGGAAACTTCGATTGCCCTTTTCGAACCATGGATCGCCTTCTTGAAGAGGTCAATCCCAGACCACCTATCATCTTGGTCGACTTTCATGGAGAAGCAACAGCAGAAAAGATAGCGTTGGGATGGTATCTAGATGGCCGTGTCAGCGCTGTGCTGGGAACCCATACCCATGTCGGTACCATCGATGCCCGAGTTTTGCCAAAGGGTACTGCCTTTGTCAGTGACGTCGGCATGGTAGGTCCTCTCAACTCTGTTATCGGTGACGATATAGAGTTGGTGATTGAAAGATTCCTCACCTTAATGCCCCATCGCTTATCTGTCGGCAAGGGGAATCCGATTTTCAACTCTGTTCTGGTGGATGTAGATGAGGATAGCGGCAGAGCCTCAAGCATCAGCCGGCTAGATCTGGAGCTGACAGAGAGATGAGGGCAGACCTTCACCTCCACACCACCGCCTCCGATGGAAGGTTAACCCCTCAGGAGTTGGTACGGAAAGCAGTTGAGCTTAAGCTCGATGTTATCGCTATCACTGATCACGACTCAGTAGAAGGTGTACTACCTGCTCTCGAGGCAGCCAGAAGCTTCACTCAGCTTATGGTCATACCCGGTGTGGAGATAAATACCGATGTTCCCAAGGGCGAGGTTCACATCCTGGGCTATTTCGTAGATTACCGCGACCCAGGACTCAACCGCACCCTGGAGGAACTGCGTAATTCCCGCTATGAGCGTGGTAAAAATATGGTAGCCAAGCTGGCAGAGATAGGCATCAAAGTGGACTGGGGAAGAGTGCAAGAATTGGCTGGAGGAGGCTCGATAGGACGGCCTCACCTTGCTCAGGCAATGCTGGAGCAAGGATACATATCTTCTCTTCGGGAAGCCTTCACCAAGTATATCGGGCGCAATGGCCCTGCCTACGTTGAACGCAAAAAACTGACCCCGATTGAAGCAGTTAAGGTGGTGCTTGATGCAGGCGGCTTGCCAGTCCTCGCCCACCCCGCAGATATCGAACCGCTCGAGCCTTTTCTACTCCAATTGAAGAAAGCGGGAATCGTAGGCATCGAAATCTACTACAACGGCTATAACTCTAAAACGATCGCTCAACTTAAGAGATTTGCCAAGAAGCTTGACCTTATAGCTTGCGGGGGTAGTGATTACCACGGACTGGACGAATACATTGGCGCCGCTATCGGCAGCATAGACCTGCCCAGAGAGTCTGTGGAGCAGCTCATCTCCTTATCAAAGCAAAAAAGGATGGTGATGCCATGATATTAGGTTCCAGAGAAATCCAGCAGGTAATCCCACACCGCTGGCCTTTCCTCCTGGTAGATAAGATTATCGACCTGAAGCCGGGCGAGGAGGCAGTGGGTATTAAGAATATTTCCGCCGGCGAGATCTTCTTCCAGGGCCACTTCCCTGGCTATCCCATCTTCCCCGGGGTGCTCATTATCGAAGCCCTGGCACAAGTCGGTGCCGTGGCGATATTGAGCCTTGCTGAGAACAAGGGCAAGATCGTCCTCTTCGCCGGGGTTGACGGATTTCGCTTTCGCAAGCCAGTGCTTCCAGGGGACTGCCTACGCCTGGAAGTAAAACTCACCAAGATGCGAGGCCCCATAGGCAAGGGTACGGCTAAGGCAACCGTAGAAGAAAAGACAGTTGCCGAAGGCGAACTAACCTTTGCTCTCACCGGCTCGGGAGAGACTCCAAGAGAAAAGCAGGAATGAGATGTGCCCGCCACCCTGATATTGAGACTGACCTCAGGTGTGGTAAATGCGAGCAGCCCATCTGCCCAAAGTGCATGGTTCAAACCCCGGTAGGGGCGCGCTGCCCAAAGTGTGCCGCACTGAAAAAGCTGCCGGTTTATGAAATCTCGACCATTTTCTATATAAGGGCGATTGCCGCCGGTTTAGCAACCGCTGCGGTATTGGGCGCTATCTGGCCGTTTATACCCCTGGGTGGCTTCTTCCTGTTCTTCATAGCTTTAGTCATCGGCTACGTTGTCGGTGAGGGGATAAGCTTGGCGGTGAACCGAAAACGTGGCCCAGGCTTGCAGATAATCGCCGGTATAAGCGTAGTTGTGAGCTATGTTATTAGAAGCCTTATCGAGACGCCCCAACAGGGCTTTTTACACATATTCGCCGATGTATACGGTCTGATCGCTCTAATTCTAGGTGTCATCGTCGCAGTTGGCCTACTGCGCCGAAGTTGACACATCTCGCTTTTTGTGCTAACATCTTACAGGATTAATAATTTTTAGGAGCCTTATCCCCCGGAGACGGCAATGTTTTTAGTAAATATTATTAATTATTGCCGAAGAAAGATGGGATGCGGTATTTATGCGGGGAGTACTTTTTCGAGTCATTGTCGCAATAATCATCGGCATCGGGGGGTGGCAGCTAGGCAAGTTCATCGGTGGGAGGACAAACGCAAGTACTGAGCTGACCTGGATTTTGACTCTCGCCATCGGTGGCTATGTCTTTGGCTACCTACTCGCCCCATACCTTACCATCCGCCCCTGGCGGTGGGTTCGAAAGCACATCTGGGTGATGCCGCGGATGCTCCCGCTGCCTAGTCTTGTGGCTGCAGCCATAGGCTTGGCTTTTGCTTTGGTTATCACAGCCCTGGCAACATTGCCCTTGTCTTTGCTCCCAGACCCCTGGGGCAAGTTTTCACCTCTTATTCTTGGCTTCTTTTTGTGTCTTCTCTTTGTCCCTATCATGGTGCTCCAAGGGCCTGCTGTTTTACGGTTCTTCTTCAGCGCTGTCCCCAACCTGCCAGTATCTAGGGATAACAGAAACGACCTCCTCATACTAGATACAAATGCTATCATCGACGGGCGGATAGCCGACATCATCCAGACAGGCTTTATCCACGGCACCTTACTCGTCCCCAGGTTTGTCCTCGATGAGTTGCGTCACATCGCCGATTCCTCTGATGCGCTGCGCCGCAACCGAGGACGGAGAGGCCTGGAGATGTTGACCCAGCTTCAGAAAGGATCCGATGTCCCAGTTCAAATCTCTGACATTGACTTTGAAGATACCCATGAGGTCGATTCCAAGCTAGTAAGGTTGGCCAAAACACTGCGCTGCACTATTGTCAGCAATGATTTCAATCTCAATAGAGTAGCTACGCTTCAAGGCGTGAAGGTGCTAAACATCAACGAGCTGGCTAATGCTGTCAAACCAGTGATCCTGCCCGGAGAGGACATGCCATTACGCATTGTCCAAGAGGGCAAGGAGCCAGGCCAAGGCATTGGTTTTCTTGATGATGGCACTATGGTTGTGGTCGAAGGAGGACGCCGCTATCTCAATACTGAGATCAGTATCGCTGTTACCAGGGTATTACAAACTGCGGCTGGTCGAATGATCTTCGCACAACCCAAAGAACCCGTCGATGAAAAAAGTAAACGGTAAGGTCGGCGCTGTAATCGTCGCTGCAGGAACCAGTACCCGAATGGGTGAGATAGACAAGGTCTTCGCCCCATTAAACGGGGAACCCCTGCTGGCTAAGGTGATGACTGTCTTCCAGGATTGCCATTCAGTCGATGAGATAGTCCTCGTACTAGCCAAAAAGAGCCTGGAGCAGGGACGTACGCTGGTGAAGGGACGAGGCTGGTCTAAAGTGGTTGCGGTATGCTCAGGAGGGCCAAGGCGTCAGGATTCGGTCAAAGAAGGCCTGCGGCGGCTCGTTGATTGCGATTGGGTAGTGATTCATGATGGTGCCAGACCTTGTGTCAGTGCCGATTTGATCGAACGAGGATTGATAGCAGCTCAAGAAAGTGGGGCTGCAATTGCTGGAGTGCCAGTTAAAGATACTATCAAGATCGTCTCTCGCCGCGGCTTCGTGCAACAGACACCTGCTCGCCAATGCCTATGGGCCGCACAGACGCCTCAGGTCTTTCGCTACGACCTTATAGCAGAAGCTTACCGCCAGGTAGATGAGGAAGTAACCGACGATGCCGCGCTGGTGGAAAAGCTAGGTCACAGGGTCGAAGTCTACATGGGGTCATACCATAACATCAAAGTGACCACACCTGAGGACCTAGCAGTGGCCGAGGTTCTTCTGCAAAAACAGGGTGCAAAACAGCCCGCGACCACGGAGGCCTTATGCGCGTCGGTATCGGCTACGATGCCCATCAGCTAACCACAGGTCGTCCCCTTGTTCTAGGTGGCGTAGAAATACCCTTTGAGAAAGGGCTTAAAGGCTGGAGCGACGCTGACGTTGTAGTGCACGCCGTAATGGATGCGCTGCTTGGTGCTGCGGCCCTGGGAGATATAGGGAACCACTTCCCTCCCAACGATCCCAGCTTCAAGGACATTTCCAGCATCACCTTACTAAACCGCGTTGGCGGTTTGCTAAAGAGGCAGGGCTGGCGTATAGGTAACATCGATGCTACAATAATTGCCGAGCGCCCGCTTCTCCGACCCTTTATCACCCAGATGAAGCAGAACATAAGTCGAGCCTTGTCTATTAACGAAAGCGAGGTTGGCATAAAAGCTACCACTAACGAAGGCTTGGGCTTTACAGGGCGGCAGGAGGGCATCGCTGCCTACGCTGTGGCTCTTTTGGAAAAAGCTGATGAAGATATATAACACCCTCTCCAGTCGAAAAGAAGATTTCATACCCCAAGAGGATACAGTGAAAATGTACGTCTGCGGGGTCACGCCTTATGCTCCCAGCCACCTTGGCCATGCCATGAGCTATATAGCCTTCGACACCATTAGACGTTACCTCGAATTCCGTGGCTACAAAGTGAAATACGTACAGAATTTCACCGACATCGATGATAAAATCATAGCCCGCTCCAATGAGTCCGGTATCTCTTCAAAAGAGCTGGCACAGAGATTCATTGACCAGTACTTTACGGATATGGACGCCCTGAATATAAAACGGGCCGACAAATATCCAAAAGCCACTGAAGAAATACCCAAGATAATCGAGGTAATCACAGGCCTATTGAAAAATGGGCACGCCTACCAGGCAGGAGGCGATGTTTACTTCAGGGTGACAAGCGACCCCGACTACGGCAAGCTCAGCCATCGCACCCTAGATGGCATGATAGCTGGCGCCCGCGTAGAGATAGGTGAAGCCAAAGAGCATCCCCTGGATTTTGTCTTGTGGAAAGCAGCTAAGCCCAGCGAGCCGCAGTGGCATAGCCCCTGGGGACCGGGGAGGCCAGGGTGGCACATCGAATGCACTGCTATGTCGCTCAAATACCTGGGGCAAACACTGGATATTCATGGCGGAGGACAAGACCTCATCTTCCCTCATCACGAAAACGAGATCGCCCAATCCGAGTCCTTCACAGGCGTTAAACCCTTCGTCCGCCACTGGCTGCACAATGGACTGCTACAATTGGGCGAGGAGAAGATGAGCAAGTCCACGGGAAAGCTGGTAACTATCAGCGAGGCGCTAGCTAAGTATAGCCCGGACGCTCTCAGACTCTGGGTGCTCAGCTCTCATTACCGTAGCCCCATAACCTACTCTGATGAAAACTTGACCGCAACAGAGAAGGGCGTAGAGAGGCTGCGCAACACAGACAAGCTGGAGGTCAAGGAATCCACAGCCGTTGCTATAGACGCTCAACCGTACCAAGAACGATTTATCGAAGCTATGGACGATGATTTCGGCACGCCGCAGGCGGTGGCAGCTATATTTGACCTGGCGAGAGAGATAAACCGGGGCAATGACGAAGGCCTGCATATAGGCAACGCACTTAAAACGCTCCGGGGGCTTGCCGGAGTGCTGGGGCTGACTCTACGGCAAGAACCGGCAGAGCTAGAGATTCCGCTGCAACTCCTGGCAGAACTTGCAGTCAAGCATAAAGCGGTCAAACACGATGTGGACTTGAAAGAGACAAAGGATGTCAGCATCATCATTAGCTCGCTCTCGGAGAAACGGCTGGCACTGAGAAGAGAAAGGAAATGGCAGCTCGCCGATAGCATCAGGAATGACCTCAAGGAACTCGGTATCACATTGGAGGATACCCCTCAGGGTACGGTTTGGAGATACAAGAAACCTTGACTTTGATTTCTTTCTCTTTTATACTTATATACTCAGTTAACTTGAATTAAAAAGGTCGAAAAGGCCCGAGTGGCGCAATGGCAGCGCAACCGATTTGTAATCGGTAGGGTAGCGGTTCAAATCCGCTCTCGGGCTCCGGGCAGATACCCGGAGGGGTGGGTGAGAGGCTAATACCAACAGACTGTAAATCTGTCGCTTGAAATGGCTACGCAGGTTCGAATCCTGCCCCCTCCACCAGGCAGCGCGCCCACATAGCTCAGCGGCAGAGCACCTTCTTGGTAAGAAGGGGGTCACCAGTTCAAATCTGGTTGTGGGCTGAACTTAATAGGATCGGGAGGAAGAAAAAGTGGCAAAGAAAATTTTTCAGCGGACCAAACCCCATGTCAACGTGGGCACAATTGGACATGTCGACCATGGCAAAACAACCTTGACAGCAGCAATAACAAAGGTTCTAGCTACTACGGGCTTCGCTCAGTTTCGCCCCTTTGACTCTATTGACAATGCCCCCGAGGAGAAGGCCAGGGGCATGACAATCGCTATTGCTCACATAGAGTACGAGACGGCGAAGCGCCATTACGCCCATGTGGACTGCCCCGGCCACGCTGACTACATTAAAAACATGATAACCGGTGCTGCCCAGATGGATGGTGCGATATTGGTAGTGGCTGCCGATGACGGAGTTATGCCTCAAACACGAGAGCACCTCCTCCTCGCCCGCCAGGTAGAGGTTCCCTCCGTGATAATTGCTTTGAACAAAGTGGACTTAGTGGATGACCTCGATCTGCTAGAGGTCACCGAGATGGAGCTTAGGGAAGAGTTGCTCCCGAAACACGGCTTCCCAGGTGACAAAACACCCATTATCCGAGTGAGTGCCCTCAAGGCATTGGAGTGCGGCTGCGGCAAGAGAGACTGCCAGTGGTGCGGCAAAATCTGGCAGCTCATGGATGCTGTAGATAGCTACATTCCCATGCCCAAGCGCGCTGCTGACAAGCCATTCCTTATGTCTTTAGAGGACGTGTTCGCCATCAAAGGACGTGGCACTGTGGCCACAGGCAGGATAGAGCGAGGCGTTATAAAAGTTGGGCAAGAGGTAGAAATAGTAGGTTTGAAGGAAACTCGGAAAACAGTGGTCACCGGCGTAGAGATGTTCCATAAGACGCTGGAGGAAGGACAAGCGGGAGATGCTGTCGGCTGTCTGCTGCGAGGTGTTGAACGAGATGAGATAGAGCGAGGACAGGTGCTGGCTCAGCCCGGCTCAATGAAGCCTCATACTCTTTTTGAAGCTGCGGTATATGTACTGACCAAGGAAGAGGGCGGCCGCCATACACCGTTCTTTAACGGATACAGGCCCCAGTTCTATATTAGAACTATGGATATCACCGGTACTGCTGAGCTACCACAAGGAGTTGAGATGGCGATGCCCGGTGACAACCTCACTATGAAAGTGAAGCTGATTGTTCCCATGGCTTTGGAGCAAGGACTTAGATTCGCCATCAGGGAGGGTGGGAGAACAGTCGGATCCGGCCTGGTAACAAAAGTTCTAGAGTAAAAAATGCCTAAAAAATCCGAGGCCCGAAACATTATCTACCTCGCCTGCACTGAGTGCAAGGAGAGGACATATACCACTATCAAGAATAAAAAGAACGACCCCGGGAGGTTGGAGCTGAAGAAGTACTGCCCCCGCTGTCGAAAGCACATTTTGCACAGAGAGACGAAGTAAAAGTAGAGAGCAATAGTGAAGAGTCAGGCTGCGGTAAAGAAGCCGGGCAAACAAAGATTCAAGTTCGTTAGTGACATCATCTCCGAGCTGAAGAAGGTAACATGGCCATCAAGGCGAGAGGCCACCTATTTGACCTCTCTCGTCATTATCTTCACAGTAGTAGTTGCTATAATCCTCGGGGTGATTGACTACGGTTTTTCTAAATTGATGAATGTTATTTTGCTCAGGTAGTGATTAGCCGTGCAATAAAACAGCAGTAGGATCGTGACAGTAGTCTCGGCCTCGATTGGTTTCTATCCCTGAACATTGAACATGGATAAGACCCTTATGGAACAAAACACAAAGAAGTGGTACGTCATCCACACCTACTCGGGATACGAAAACCGGGTCAAGACTAACCTGGAACATCGTATCAAGTCAATGGATGTGGGAAATAAGATATTCCGGGTGGTAGTGCCCACCGAAGATGAAATCGAGATCAGAGACGGGCAACGGCGTACTGTGGCCAAGAAGATATTCCCCGGTTATATACTGGTTGAGATGATTATGGATGAAGAAAGCTGGCACGTTGTGCGCAACACCCCTGGAGTCACCGGCATCGTAAGCGCCCAAGATGATAGGGGCAAGGTCGAGCCCGTTCCCCTCGATGAGCCTGAGGTTAAAGCAATCCTGAAACAGATGGAGGCCGAGACCCCGAGAGTAAAGGTTGGCTTCAACAGGGGGCAGAGCGTTCGTATCATTGATGGGCCATTCATAGATTTCATAGGGGTGGTTGACGATATCAATGCTGAGAAGGGCAAAGTAAAGGTCTTGGTTTCCTTCTTTGGCCGGGAGACTCCCGTTGAACTAGACTTCCTACAGGTAGAAAGGCTTTAACTAAGTAAATCAAGTGACAGAAGGTTTAAGAATATGGCAAAAAAGATCAAGGCAGTAGTCAAACTTCAGATCGAGGCAGGTAAAGCGAACCCAGCTCCACCAGTAGGACCTGCGTTAGGGCAGCATGGTGTTAATATCATGGCCTTCTGCAAGGAATATAACGAGCAGACTGCATCACAGGCTGGCGCAGTAATCCCGGTGGAGATCACTATCTATGAAGATCGCTCTTTCACCTTCGTTACCAAGACGCCACCAGCAGCCGATCTGCTGAAGAAGGCATTGGGTGCGGAGAAGGGAAGCGATAACCCCAGCCGAAACAAAATCGGCACCCTGCCGCAGGAGAAAATCCGCGAGATCGCCAAACTTAAGCTCAAAGACCTGAATGCTAAAGATCTCGAGGGGGCGATGCGGATGGTGGAGGGTACAGCACGAAGCATGGGAATCGAGATCACAAGGTAGGAGCAATATGGCCAAACACGGTAAAAAATATCAGGAAGCAGAAAAGCTTATAGATGGGACCAAGGCATACAATCCCGAGGAAGCTATTAGTTTAGCTAAGAAGACGTCTTACACCAAATTTGACGAGACAGTTGAACTCCATTTGCGTATGGGCGTTGATCCACGACATGCCGACCAGCAGGTTCGCGGTGTGGCTCTTTTGCCAAACGGCTTGGGGAAACCACTGCGAGTCTTAGTCTTCGCCCAGGGCGAGGCACAGAAAATCGCCCAGGATGCCGGAGCTGATTCTGTTGGCGGTGACGAACTTGCCAAAAAGATAGAGGGGGGCTGGCTCGAATTCGATATCGCTATCGCCACCCCCGATATGATGCCCAGAATAGGCAAGCTGGGCAAGATTCTGGGGCGAAAAGGGCTCATGCCCAACCCCAAATCAGGAACCATATCACAACCTGCTGACCTGCCGCGTGTTATCGCCGACGCTCGTAAAGGCCGAGTGGAATTTAAGTTGGACAAGACCGCTATCATCCACACCCCACTGGGCAAAGTCAGCTTCGATGACAAGAAGCTGCTGGAAAACCTGGCTGCGCTTATTGAAGCTGTGGTCAAGGCAAAGCCCAGTGGCGCCAAAGGTCAGTATATAAAGACCGCCACGCTAACTACCTCAATGGGCCCAGGAATCAAGCTTGATCTAACGCCAACCCTCTCCCTGACTACCTCTTAGCAGTTGGCTTTATCCCTATTCAGCTAAGACAGACGGTTAGACACGACTGCGTGAAAGGAGAGCCAAATGGTAGGGATTGTTTCCTACGGCGCTTACATACCTATTTACCGACTTAGCCGTGACATGCCCTGGTTGACCTGGGGTGGGCTGCCCGTCGGGGGAGAAAGGTCAGTCGCCAACTTCGATGAAGACAGCATCACCATGGCGGTGGAGGCCGGGAACAATTGTCTGCAAGGCTTCAACCGGGACGAGGTCGATGCCCTATTCCTAGCTTCTACTACGACCCCCTACAAAGAGAAGCAATGTGCCGGCATTGTTGCTGAAGCGCTTGACCTTAAACGCAACATCAGGACCGCTGACTTCACCAACTCCTTGAGGTCAGCTACCATTGCCATGAGAGCTGCGATGGATGCCATTGCCGCCGGCTCGGCGAAGAAAGTACTGGTAGTTGCCGCAGATTGCCGCATGGGGCAGCCTTCTACAGAGTACGAACAGGCATTTGGAGACGGGTCTGCTGCTATCCTTCTGGGAAGCACTGACGTAATCGCAAGCATCGATGCGTGTCACACTCACTACAACGATATCATGGACCTGTGGCGATTGGATAACGACACCTTCGTCAGATTCTGGGAGGACCGCTTCATCGTCGAGAATGGCTACCTGGCTAACACTGCAGAGGCTGTCAAAGCCATCATGAATGAACAGGGGCTGAAACCGGCCGATTTCACCAAGGCTGTCCTCTATGCTTTCGACAATAGAAGACATCAGCAATTAGCCAAAAATCTGGGTTTTGACTACAAAGCTCAGATTCAAGATAACATATTCTCTAATGTGGGCAATACCGGCAGCGCCTATGCTCTGATGATGCTGGTCGGTGCTCTTGAAGAAGCGACGGCTAGCGACAAGCTGTTGCTCGCCAACTACGGTGATGGTGCGGATGCTTTCATCATCACTATCACAAAGAGTATAAAGAAACTAAAAGCGCGGCGGGGGATAAAGTATCATTTGGAATCAAAGCTGCCCTTAGCTAGCTATGACAAGTACCTGCGCTATCGCGGTATCCTGCAGGGATATACCTTCTGGGAGAATCAATCAGCTGCCACCGTCTCATGGCGAGATCGCAGGTGGAACCTCAACTGCCGCGGCGGCAAGTGTCTGGTCTGCGGTAATATCAACTTCCCGCCGCAACGGATTTGCATGTACTGCCAGAGCAAGGACCAGTTTGAGGAAATCCGTCTCGCTGATAGAAGGGGCAAGCTATTCACCTACAGCAAAGACAACCTGGGCCCCAGCCTCGATTCACCTATCATCCTGTGCATCATCGACTTCGATGAGGGCGGGAGATTCTACGCCCAGATGACAGACCGCGACCTTGATAAGGTAGAATACGAGATGCCAGTAGAGCTTACCTTCAGATGGATGCACAGCGAACGAGGCATTCGCAACTACTACTGGAAGTGCCGCCCTTTGAGAGGAGCCTAAGGAA
This sequence comes from uncultured Dehalococcoidia bacterium, assembly GCA_964353645.1. Lineage (GTDB taxonomy): Bacteria > Chloroflexota > Dehalococcoidia > SZUA-161 > SZUA-161 > JACWAE01. The sequence continues at coordinate 3,287 of CAYGWR010000015.1, read as the reverse complement.
GGTGAGAGATGGAAAGCATTAAAGATAAAGTTGCCATAGTAGGCATGGGCTGCAGCAAATTCGGGGAGCGCTGGGATTGCAGCGCATGGGACCTTGTTGTCGAAGCGACCTCCGAAGCCTTTGAGGACGCGGGAGTTGGGCCCAAAGATATTCAGGCAGCATGGTCCGGCACGCTTGGCTTCGCCGGAGGCCAGAGCCTGGCTTATCCCCTTAAACTGGACTATATACCCATTGTCAGGGTGGAGAACCTCTGCGGCACCGGGCTGGAAACCATCAGAGGGGCCACCTATGCACTTATCTCTAAGGCTTATGACCTCGTACTTTGCGTCGGCTTTGAAAAGACTAAGGACCGAGGCGTCGGAGGCCTGGGCTCCGGAGAGCCGATGGGCGGCGTACATCCTGTGTTCGGCATCCAGGCGACGCCCCCGGGACGCTACGCCCTGGCAGCCACCAGATATTTCGCACAATATGGAGCTGAGAAAAAGCACCTGGCGATGATCTCGGTGAAGAGCCACCATAACGGCGCCCGCAATCCCAAAGCACACTTACGACGTGAGATAACACTGGACCAGGCACTGAATGCCCCCATAATCGCCTGGCCGCTGGGGCTCTACGATTGCTGCGGTGTAACCGACGGCGCAGCGGCCGCTATCCTCTGCCGCGCCGAGGACGCCAAAAAGTTCAGGAAGGACTATATTACGGTCAAGGGTCTAGGCAATGCAGCAGGCCCGGGCTGCGGCAAGATGATGACAACCTACGACTGGGCACACTGGGAGGAAACCTACAGGGCAACCCTTCAGACATATCAGCAGGCCGGAATCAAGAACCCGCGAAAAGAGATAGATATAGTGGAGTGCCATGACTGCTTCTCCATCGCCGAGCTGATGTGCTATGAGGCTATGGGCTTCTGCGAGCGAGGTAAAGCCAAGTACGATATCGAAGCCGGTACGTTCGCATTGGATGGTGAGGTAGCCTTTAACGCTGGCGGCGGGCTGAAGTCATTCGGCCACCCTGTAGGTGCCAGCGGGGTTAGAGAGGTCTACGAGATATATAAGCAGATCCAGGGCAAGGCCCAGGAGCCATCCCGCCAGATTAAGAATGTTCAACTGGGGATAGCTCATAACCAGGGAGGGCACCCAGGCACTTTCATGTGCAGCATGGGCATTTTCGGTGTACCAGGCCGCTAAACGCTCACACTTAGGGCATTTGGCAATCTCTGGGAGTGCAGAGGGACGAAGCCCCTTTGCTGGGGGTCTGGGGGTATCCCCCAGCTTCCTAAGTCCCCCAAGACTGGGGGGCTACAGAGGGTTGAAGAGAGATTAATTGAGAACCTTCTGATAGTAAACTTGCATAATTGAGGGTTTTGATTTAGACTATACAAACAACTGAATAACGCTGAAGACAGCGGGTGCCTAAGTGGCTTAATCTTGTGCCTGCCGAAGCAACTTTACTGAAGAGACGCAGAGTCCTTATGTTGCAGGCATAAGGACTCTCTTTTTTACGGAGGACAGAAAGCATGCCTACGGAAAAAAAAGTCGAGATTGTGGAGCAATTAACCGAACTGCTTTCCCAGAACAAATTCATAATTGCTGCCGAGTACCGGGGGCTATCCGTAGCTCAGATGTCGCAACTGCGCCGTCAGCTTCGTGAGGTGAACGCCGAATTTCATGTGGTCAAAAACACCCTGGCTAAATTCGCCGCTGAAAAGGCGGGTAAACCCGGGCTTTCCCAATACCTCCAGGGCCCGATAGCGCTTGCCTTCTGCCAGGGGGATGCCACTCAACTGTCGAAGACCTTGACCAACTATGCCCGCACTTCGAAGACTGCTCTCAGTATTAAGGGCGGTATACTTGATGTACGGGTGCTCAGCCCCCAGGAAATATACAGTCTTGCCACCCTACCTCCGATAGATGTTTTGAGGGCTAGATTGCTCGGGGTGCTGCAGAGCCCAATCTATTCACTGCACCATGTACTCAGCGCCAACTTACGTGCCCTAAGCGCACTATTAAATGCTAGAATTCAACAAATGGGAGGAATGGCAAATGTCTAATGACGAAGCCGCCGAGAAGAATGTAGAAGCACAGAAGGAAGAGGCCGGTGCGGTAGCAGCAGAGGAGGAAAAGGCACACAAGAAGCGCGCTCCCGCTGCCAAGAAGGAAACGACGAAGTCGCTGACCAAAGACGAAGTCATTGCCGTAATAAAAGAAATGACTATACTCGAGCTTTCAGAGCTGGTTAAAGCGCTGGAAGAGACATTTGGGATCAGCGCTGCCGTACCCATGATGGCTGCCCCTGCTGGTGGTGCCGCCGCTGGTGCTCCTGCAGCCGCCCCTGTCGAGGAACAGACTGAATTCACCGTTATACTCAAAGAGATTGGCCCCAACAAGATCAGCGTAATCAAAGCAGTGCGCGAGGTAACAACGCTGGGCCTGAAGGAAGCCAAAGAGTTGGTTGAAGCTGCACCCAAGACGGTAAAAGAGGGCGTGAACAAGGCCGAGGCAGCCACCATTAAGGACAAGCTCACCGCAGCCGGCGCTAACGTCGAGGTTAAGTAATCCCTGCTTGCAACGTTCATTAAGTTTAGACAAGGGGCTTAAGCCCCTTGTCTAACTCCCTCATCTTAAAAGAGCCTGTGGGGATACAGGGGAAACTCTAATATCTAAATCCGAAATCCTAAACAAATTCTAAATCGTTAAATCCAAACATTTCCACCATATGAGGTCATTCAGGGCTTAGAAATCAGGATTTAGAATTTTCGATGGGGGTTGAAGCAATGGAGTATTACCCTCTCATCAGGGAGTTGCCCGCCACAGAGCGCCCCAGGGAACGCCTCAAGCAATACGGTGCTGCCTCACTATCCAACAGCGAGCTTGTCGCAATCATACTGCGCACCGGCGCTACCTCAGAGAGCGTGCTCACCCTCTCGGCAAGGTTACTCACCAAGTTCCGCGGCCTCGCCGGGCTGGCCAGGGCTGGCTTCGGTGAACTCTGTCAGGAGCATGGCCTGGGAGAAGCAAAAGCATCCCAGCTCAAAGCTGCACTGGAGCTGGGACGCAGGCTGACATCCACTCAACCGGAGGAACGCCTGGTAGTCAAGTCACCCGCGGATATCGCCAACCTGCTGCAGGCAGAGATGAGCTTTCTGGAACAGGAAGAACTGAGGCTGGTGCTGCTCAACACCAAGAACCAGGTGCTCGCCGTCCCCCGCGTTTATAAAGGTAATGTCAACGCCTCGCTGATAAAGGTAGGCGAGCTTTTCAGAGAAGCGGTGCGAGAGAACTGCCCCG
>CAYGWR010000014.1:3879-24783 GCA_964353645.1 uncultured Dehalococcoidia bacterium | reverse complement strand
AAAACCAAATAGCTTAACACGAGGTCGAGACTAATAGCCAATGCAGTTATACTGAGAGGCTTCCGCGAAACTAGTTCCTGTGCGAGTATGCCCGAAGCTAGCCGTGTGGGTTTAACGGAGATCGCTGTAGCTTGAGTCGAAGCTGTAACTGAAAAAAGTTAGCGTTTCGCGGAAGCCTCATACTGAATATCATTGTCTCGGCTTTTAGAAAGCGCCATAGCGAGATGGACAGAAGTGCATAGAGTGAGAGGTAGGGAAAGACAAACGCAGGTAGCAAGGGAATCCGATCGTCTACCGTCGTTTCCAGCGAGTGAATCGGCTCTCTGGGGCTGTTCAATAGGAAATAGGCCAGGAAGAGCAGGAGCAATACTATGACCCCAATGCTCTTGACCAGCCAACCGGGAATCCTATTCTGATTCATCTTTAAGATACTTTGGATGTCTCAGGTGTCTCGCCAACCAACCAGCTATGGAACCGGGTCGAAATAGCAATCCCTGACCCTGACCTGCTTTCGATGCCGCCGATATTTCCCTATGATTCCTATAGTATAATACGAAGTCAATAGGAAAGCGTTTACTAATCATTTTTCAGCCCCCTGTGTCCCCCAGTCTTGGGGGACTTTTACGTTCCCCACCTGCCTGCGTTGCCGTTCCCCTATCCAGGGTCGCTGCAGGACTTACGAGTCCCTGAGTTTGTTTGGCTCCTGGGGCTCAGGCTCTCACCCAAGCCCCCCCGAGCCCCTATCGACTCACGGCTACCGCTCCCGGTGTCCGCTCAGCTCTTAGGTGCAGGCGGGGAGAATAAATACCACCGCCACGACAGAGATGACACCTAGAAGGAATCCCGAAACAAAAACCAACCACATAGCACCCAAATCTTGTAGCCTACCTTCCCCGGCGCCCGCTCAGCTCTTAGGTGCTGCAGGCGTTGAAAATAAGTCCCATCACCGCGACAAAGATGCCACCTAGAAGTAATCCAAAAATAAAAACCCCCCACGTAGACAAATCTTGTAGCCTACCTTTCCCGGTGTCCGCTCAGCTCTTAGGTGCAGGCGGGGAGAATAAATACCACCGCAATGACAGAGAAGGCACCTAGAAGGAATCCCAAACTAAAAACCCACCACATAGACAAAGCTTGTAGCCTACCTTTCCCGGCGTCCGCTCAGCTCTACTTAGGTTTGTCTTCCTTGTACTCGCTCTCTACTTCGTAGACAGTCCGAGCACCCTTGCCTATAACTTGTCTCATCGCTTCGATAACAAGGTCTAGCTCACACTCACCAGACTGCTTGATGTTAACCCTAATTTCTCTACGCTCTTGGTCGATGGCCATATTAAAGCACTTTGTCCCATAGCAAACCTCTCCACGCTCGTTAGTGTATACTCCTCCCTCGTTGCCTCGAGCTCCAGGCGCTCCGCTATTTGGCGCAACCGGCGCGCCAGGAGTAGCTTGAATACCTTTGTCGCTTGCCCTCTCGGATCCAAGTTTCTTAACCATCGCCAGGTCCTCCCTCCCACTTTTTGTTGAGTGAGAAACTCAAACTCGTGTTTCCTGTTTAACGTATTCTGCCAGCTCACCATCCCACATACCGGACACCTTATCCTAAGTTGTACCTCGCCAATTTTCCCCATGCCAGGATAGTATACTATTGCGTCGATATTGTCAACCCTGGCGAAAACTCGATGTCCGCTATATCTTTGGTGATGTACTTGCAGAGATAATACCGAGCACCCAGCCGGTGATCATAGGGCAGTATCCGAGCAAAACCGTACTGTTTCCACCACCACGCCCAGGCTTCATCCCTGCGTGGCAGCTCGGGTGATGACAAAAGAGCGTGGATGTGTGGCACTCCACGCTCTTTCTGCAGCTCGAACATCCTATAACCGTACTGGGCAGCTCCCAAAACAGGCTGTACCGCAGCCAGAAAGTCCCTGAAGGCATGTTTGGCGTAGGTCCACCCTGGCTTAGTCCAGGTCCCGTTTCCTGGGCCCGGATCCCGGAAGGTCAAGGTTGCGAACCAGTCCCAGTCTGCCAGCTCGGCCAGGAAGTCTCCCCAGGCTTGTTTAAGCTCTTGCCGTTATGTGTTATAATTGAGTGTGAATGTCGATGTCATATCCATCGATGTCTCATCAAGAGCTGGGAGCCTTACCGCTACCTGGCTCTTTTTTAGTTCCCTTTTTCTATTTTAGTCTCAACTACCGTGTAAAAACGGGCATGTCTCGGGTATTCAAGTATGGGGGACTTTTAAGGTTGGGAGACACTCCCAAACCCCTGGTCCTTCCTGAGAAGGAGGGCTTCGCCCCTCCGCACTTCCCTGTTGCTAGACGACCTCGAATGGCGCGCTCTGGCATAAAATCTATGGTTAAAGTTGGTCACCCCTTTTTGAGCGGCACTTATTGATGCCGTCAGCTAATTTTACATATAGTCTACCGGCTAACTGCGCAAAAAATCGGGGTATAAAGTGAAGATAAGTTAAGGGCACGGATTGTACCAACGCACTATAATCAGAAGTAGGAAAGTACCATACGTATGTTGAACTCACCCACCTGTTCGGGCTTTTCTCCATTAAAGGATGAGAGATAGCAAAGGAGTGGAGGGTAAATTAAGAAGTTAGCTCTGGTACTCTTAGTCTTAATAGTAGTCACGATTGTAGCTTTGCTGATCGAGCCGTGGCCAGCTTCGAGCTGTGTTCCCACGCCCTCACCGCCTTGCACTCCAACGCCTACCTGTACACCGACACCTGAGGTAACGCCAACCCCTACGCCAACGTCAACACCTACGCCATTTCAAGTTCATTATATTGACGTAGGTCAGGGTGATTCTATCTTGCTTGACTTGGGTGCAACTGAAGTGCTCATTGATGGCGGCGAAAAGTCACCCGTTGTGGTTCCATATTTACAACAGTATGTGGATGGCCCTCTTGAAGCTATGATAGCTACACACCCCCATGCCGACCATATTGGTGGGCTTATCGCAGTTCTTGACGCTTTCGATGTAGAGAAAACATGGACTAATGGTCAAACCAACAGTACACAGCCTTACATCGATTTCATGGGCAAGGTGAATGCTGAGGGCGCAGATGTCCAAGTGGCGAGACGAGGAGACACGATTGGCGTGGGTAATTTGACTTTCAAAGTGCTCAATACTGTTGAACCTTTGTTTAGTGACCTCAATAGTAATTCGATAGTGCTTATGTTGAGCTACGGGAATGTAGACTTCCTATTCATGGGAGACGGTCAGAAGGATTCAGAGTCAAGCATGATTGCTGCGGGTCAACTTCAGGATATCGACATTCTAAAGGTTGGTCATCATGGTTCCAGAACTTCTTCTTCTCAAGCATTCCTCAACATAGTAAGGCCAGAAGTAGCTATATACATGGCTGGGACTGGCAATCAGTACGGACACCCCCACCCGGAGACAATCTCAGCCTTACAGGCGATTGGAGCGCAGATTCAGATTTATGGCACAGACAATTGCGGTACTGTCATAGTTTCAACTGATGGAAAAAGCTACAGCGTGAGTACAGCGACAGCATGCACAACACCTGCGCCTACGCCGACGCCCACACCCACGCCAACGCCGACTCCTGGGGCAGGAGCAGCGGTAGTGCCCTGGTCTGTGATAGGTGGGGTAATCGGCGCCGCGATAGTGGCAGGTTTTTTGTTATTTTTGCTGATGCGCAGCCGAACAAAGAGAGGCCTTCCCTATGACGCCGGATTTCTCATAATTCCTCTTCCCAGAGCGTCTACGAAAGAGGAGGGCAAAGATGTATTCTACATACTATCTGAAGGACGTGTGATCAGGGTAACTCCGCACCAAAACGATACGGCGAAGTCTTGAGTCCTCTGAAGAGAAAGGCTCTTGATGCGATTGCACCTATCCTAGCTGGGCAAGCCGCACTAAGTGTAAATCTACGTGCGTGCGGGATGCAATTACAGGATCGGGATTTAGAGCAAGGGCAAGGTTAATGAAGAGAACAGGCGCAGATTCTTCTGATTTATGATGATGCTAAGGAAAGCCCTACGTAGTTATTTACTCTTGAACACCCGGCACATGCGATACCGGCCTAACGCACTTCATAGAGATGGCCTTCTGTTCGCAGACCATGAAACAGCACCCGCACCCATAACATGCCTCGGGGTCCACCTTCGCCTTGAGCTTCTTCGAGCCGGCTGATTTCGCCATAGTTATGGCATCGAAGTTACAGTTATCTACACAGTACTGACACCCGGTGCAGATATCCTGGTCGACCTGTGCCTCGTAGCGGCTCTTGGCGTAGTGCTGGCTGAGAGGAACATTGCCTTTTTTCAGGCTTTGGAACTCTATACAGCAATCGTTACAGCAGTTGCACATAATGGCTACTGCGGTGTCATTGACTGCAGTATGGACCAGCCCTGAGCGCGAGGCTTTTTCCAGTATTTCAAGCGCTTCCTCATAGCTCAGTTTTCTGCCATGACCTGTGGCGATGTCATATTCCGCCGTCCTGTCGAAGTTGAGGCAAACTTCTACCGGACGGTTGCAGGCTTTGACCTCCAGGCGGCAGGGGCAATCTACCACGGAGATAAGCCGCTTACTCTTCAGTATCTCCCGCCAGTCTTCCCAGGGCTGGAGATTGGGGTCGTCTGCCACAGCCTCTACGGCGGGCACAATTCGCATCACCGGGGTAGACACAGCAGCGTATTCTTTGCCATACCTTCGATAGCCTTCGTTTTCATCGTACTGATACCAGAGGCTGCGGAGCTTTTCCAGGTCACGGAAATGCCTCCAGCCGCTTAGCATGGCATCATGAAGTTGCATAGGGGATTTACCGAATCTCCACTCCCTGCGGTCCTCGAAATTACGCGGGAAAGTCAGCCCCTTGTGGAATAGGTCATCCAAATCCTGACTTACCACTTTTGCATCCAAGCCCAGCTTCTCCGCCAACTGCTCGACGGTAAGCGCTGGACCGGGAGCCACATTTAATGCTTCGAGAATTCTCGCCTGCCGTGGGGTAGCCGCATATTCAAAAATCTTAGGTAGATACTCAGAATCAGGGTGCCCCAATTTGGCTGTCAATCGTTTGTAGATCTCTTCCATCGTTAAAACCTCCCCGCCATAAATATTCTATAGCACCGAAGTTTCTTGTGTCAAAACCATGTGGTTGTCAATCCATGTTTCCCTTTTCATACACGCTCATGCTGCGACCTCACGACTCGTGTAACCACATTTCTGGGAGCAAACCGGGCAAACCATGGCGCAAATTTGTACACTAGGCCGGGGATCTCGATGACCTTTCCTCTTTTCAAAGCCTTATAGCCGGCCTCGGCAACTGTGGCGGCATCCATCATTTTTCGTTTTGCTACTTTGCAGTTCTCCATGTGTGCCCTTTTCTGAAATCCGGTTCTCGCCAAACCGACGCAAAGACAAGTAACGCTGACGCCGGTTCCTTGCAGCTCGTTTGCCAGAGCTTCCGAGAAATGCAAGACAAAGGCTTTGGTGGAGCAGTAGACCGCCTCCATCGGCGTAGGTAAGAATGCGCACAAAGAGGCCGCATTCAATATGTAGCCCGATTTGTCCCTCACCATTCCTTTGAGGAACAGCTTGGTCAAATGGATTAATGAAGCATCGTTCACCTGAATCATGTCGAGCTCTTCTCGCAGGTCTGTTTCCAGGAACATGCCGTAGACGCCGAAGCCAGCGTTGTTGACCAGTACATCTATGTAAATCCTCTCCTTTTCCAGTTCGGAGAATATCTCCGGTGGCGCCTTAGGGTCGGACAGGTCTTTGGCTAAGACCTTCACTTTCGTTCCATGCTTGTTCTCGATCTCCCTCTTCAAGTCCTCAAGCTGCTCTCGGCTCCTCGCTACTACCACAATATTCTTGCCGTCCTTCGCAAATATCTTCGCCAGCTCATAGCCAATGCCACTGGAAGCTCCCGTGATTAAGGCGTATCTCTCTGGGCTGCCTATCATAGTTCCACCTCCTCAAAAGATGACTCTACCAATTGCGACATTCTACCGCGAATAGTATACTGGCGCAAGAAGCCTGCTCCGAGGTCGTTTAATAACTGGGGAGTGCAGAGGGGTCCTTCTTCGGAAGGACTGGGGGTTTGGGGGATTAAGGGGGTTGAGAAGAGTTGCTAAACGCTCTCCTACTCTCAGACACGGCGTGTTATTGAACATAACTTGCGGATGCGAACTAGTTAGTTGCAATAAATATTTACAAGTGGAGGTGACTGAGATGTCGGAATCAATGGAGCTTACCAGGGATGGGCAAATAGCGGTTCTATTCTTGAACAGGCCGCATGTATTGAACGCATTCGACCTGGATATGCTCAAGGAATTTTTGGCCTGTATGATGTCGTTTGCAACGGATGATGCTGTGCGAGGTGTGGTCCTGTCAGGCAGGGGCAGAGCCTTCTGTGCCGGCGCAGATTTGAAGATGGCACTTGGCGCCCCGCATGGGCTTCCGGCTGTCTTCCACGAGGGGGCGGGCCGCCTTCACCAGGTAATCCTGGAGATTCGCCGCATAAAGAAACCCGTTATCGCAGCGATTAACGGGATAGCAGCCGGCGCCGGATTCTCGATGGCGCTGGCCTGCGATTTCCGGGTTATGGCCCGTTCCGCTGCTATGCAATTAGGGTATCCTTCGAGTGGGCTCTGCATTGATGGCGGAGGCACATTTAACCTTCCCAGAATTGTGGGTTTAGCTCGTGCCATAGAGATTGCAGCGTTTGACAGGCCTATTTTTGCTGAAGAGGCCCTGGCTCTGGGGCTGGTAACCAGGGTTGTAGAGGATGGTCAGGCGTTGGAAGAGGCGGTTAGCATGGCTCGGGAGCTTGCAGAACGCTCGCTAAATTCCTTTGGCTGGTCGAAACAGCTACTTACAGATTCGTTCAATTCTTCGTTCGAGACGCATATCGAGCACGAGCGAGAAGGCATTCGCAGCTCTGTAGCCAGTCGTGATGGTCAAGAGGGGATACGCGCCTTTGTGGAGAAGCGAAAGCCTATTTTCAACGTCCCCTAGATTCCTTTTTCGTCTAAGCGCTCGGGCCCCTTCGTCTCGGAGCAGGTTTTGCTGATGGGAGTTTCTCCAGGACTTGCAAGGCTCCTGCTACCATATCTTCGACCACCTGCTTTGCGGACTTCAGTTCCTTAATCATCCCTACTATCTGACCCGCCGGGGCGGGCACTATATCTGCCATCTTCGCCTCGTATGCACCATCCAATATGGGTATGATCGCGATAGATTGCATGGGCATGGGCAATGTGGGCAATCCCGCTTTATCCCAGGCAGCAATCAGCCTGTTTTTCAAATACCTTGACTGTTTGCCCGTTATCACTTTCGACACCACTGTGTCATCCTCGGTGCTTTCCAGTATCTTCTGCTTATGATAGTCCTCGTAAATGGCCTCAAAAGTGCCGAGAAAGACGGTTCCACACCATACCCCGACAGCCCCGAGCGCCAGTGCTGCCACAAGCCCCCTGCCATCGCCTATCCCTCCCCCGGCCACTACAGGAACCGGTGAAACAGCATCCACCACCTGAGGGATCAGAACCATCGTACCGATCCTGCTGTTGTGACCTCCTGACTCTGCTCCCGAGGCCACGATAATGTCTGCTCCGCTTTTGACAAGACGACGGGCTCCCCTCACGCTGGCGACTACGCCGATTATCTTGATGCCTCTGGCATGACACTCCTTGGTCCATGGCGCCGGGTCTCCCAACGCTGCGGCCCAGACCGGAACCCGGTGCTCCATAATGACCTCGACCTGCCGCTTGAAATCTTCCTGGGACCAGATTGCGTCTTCGGCCATGTTGGCAAGATATCCTCTGCCGCCACTGGGCACAGGTACTCCCAGTTCCTTTCTCAGCTTCTCAACGACATCGGGCTCATCTGTAGCAACCGAGGGCAATTCAGCTTGAAATTCAGCCGTGGTGCCTGTTTGAGGGACCTCCGGCGGTATTATTGTATCCACCCCGAATGGTTTGTCGGTGAGGCTCTTAGTTTTCCTTATCATTTCATCGATTTTGCGAGGCGACAGGAAAGCGCAGCCCAGAACACCCAGTCCCCCTGCATTGGATACGGCAGCTACAAGCTCCGGCCCAGAGGTAGGGCCTCCCATGCCACCCATCCCAGCCAGGATTATGGGATATTTGATGTCCAGCATGTCACATAGCCTGGTCCGAAGAGCATTCTTTGCCATTTTCCGTCTCCTCACTTGCCAATCGCACGCTCTAAATAGACTTTTGCTATTCTTCTTATTGCCAGGGAGCATACTTCTTGCGGTATTCTACAGCGATATTTTCCCAACAGCAAGAAGCACTGGCATGCCCCTACGAAATGTCATTCCCGCGCAAGCGGTAATCCAGGGTCTGTGATTTCTCGCTCCTCGTGGATGTTGTCATCCCCAGCAAGCAGATAATGACAGGCAGTAGGGTGGGTTTCGTCCGCCTGGGGCGGACGAAACCCACCACTCTAATCGATGAGCTATCTCACCACTATTCTGCCCTTCGGCTTTGCCACCACCTCGCCGATGATGGCGGCGTCTTTGATGCCCTCACGGCGCATTCTTTTAACCAGTGGCTCGGCATCTGCGGCGGGCACGGAGATGAGCAGGCCGCCTGAGGTCTGGGGGTCGAAGAGGATGTCCACCATAACCTTAGAGACGTTTTTGTCTATCTCAACCATCTTGAGACGGAAATCCCTGTTACGGGTGGTACCGCCGGGCACCATGCCCATCTCGGCGTACTCTTTGGCCTCGGGGAAGTAGGGCACCGCGTCCGGGTGAATCACCATGCCCACATCTGTGCCCTCTATCATCTCGCAGGCATGGCCCAGCAGCCCGAAGCCGGTGATATCGGTGCAGGCATGGACATCAACGGTCAGCATCAGCTCAGAAGCCTTCCTGTTTAGGGTCGCCATAGATTTAACGGAGTTGGCAACCGCTTTCTCGCTTGCCTCGCCGCCCTTGAGGGCGGTGCTGATTATCCCTGTGCCCAGCGGCTTGGTCAGGATGAGCTTGTCTCCGACTTGAGCGCCATTATTCATGATTACCCTGTCGGGATGGATAACTCCGGTGACGGAGAGGCCGTACTTAAGCTCCGGGTCCTCTACGCTGTGTCCGCCCACCAGTACCACGCCCGCCTCTCGCATCTTGTTCAGTCCGCCCTTCAGCGTCTCTCTCAATATAGATATGTCCATGGCCTTTATGGGGAAGCAGACGATGTTCAGGGCGGTGAGCGGCCTGCCGCCCTTGGCATAGACGTCGCTCAGGGCGTTGACCACAGCGATCTGCCCGAAGGTGTAGGGGTCGTCCACAATAGGGGTGAAAAAGTCCACCGTCTGGATTATCGCCAGGTCATCGCGTAGCTTATAGACGCCGGCGTCCTCAGACCTCTCCATGCCCATGATGAGGTTAGGGTCGGAGATGAGAGGCAACCCTTCCAGAGCCTTCGCCAGGTCACCCGGACCTATCTTGCAGGCTCAACCCGCGCCGTGGACGGTCTCGGTGAGACGAGGTCTCTTTTTATCTGGCATCCGACTCACCCCCCTTCTTTTTGGAAAGCTTTCAGCGGTCAGCTATCAGGATACCATATAATTGATTTTTTGAGTAGGTTGGAAATTGGGCGAGGTGACCTCGCCCCTATGTAATCCCCTTAGCCCCTTTAAAAGGGGGAAAGGAAATGGCTACTGCGACCCCATATTTTCTTTGATGCCTCTCCCTTGACGGGAGAGGTTAGGTGAGGGTGAGACTTCCTTCCCCCTCCCTCTAACTCCCTCCCTCCAGGGGAGGGAGGACTGTAAATAATCCTAGTTTCTCGGAGGACTTAACACCAGCCTGAATCCATCTTTAACGGACTCTGCTTTTACGGAATACCCTTTACTATTTGCCAGCCGCGACACATTCTCCTTGGAAGCCGCAGTCTCAACAAGCACGGTCAGCGGTTGACCGGGATTTTCTTCAATAGCCTTTTTTGTTCTTACTACGGGAATGGGGCAGGAGTAGCCCCGTACATCTACCTCAATCACTTTATTTCCCTCCTGGGCAGACACATTGGTTTGCCCCTACGGTTTTATGCACACTTCGCTCCACTGGCAAAGGTATTGTTTGAATACGGCTGGGAACTGATCGATAATCTGGCGGACTCTGGTAGCGGGTGTGGCCTGGGCTAGCTTGCCTGCCATGCGGTTGGCTCTGGCGGCGACTATGGCCGCCTCGTGCGGCTCCAGTCCGGCGTAGACGAAGGCAGAGAGCAGGCCTGTAATGGTATCGCCCGTCCCCCCGATGGGCTCCAGCGCCGGCACATTGGGCTCGGAGATGGTCGCCAGGATCTCACCGTTGCGAACTACATAATCGGTGGCTCCCTTGCCCAGCAGTAGCTTGGCTGCGTTCTTCTTCTGATAGGCGGCAGCGACCAGCTTCGGGGTCTGAGTGACATCGGTATCGAAAAGGTGCCTGGCAATGTAGGCGGGATGGGTGGCGTCGGGGTCAGCCAGGAAAGCCATCTCGGTGGCGTCGGGGGTGAAGATGTCGAACTCGATTGCCAGCCCCGCTGCCTTGGCAGCGTACATGGAGGCGGCATCTGCTATCATCAGCGGCCTCTTGGGGCATTTCTTAACCGATTCACAGAGCCTCCTGGTCAGCGCCATATCGGGCAGGCAGTAATGCAGTGCCAGCACCTGTGGCGAGAGTTTGGCGACATTCTGGATGAGGTATTCGTACATCTCGCGGCTGCCTTTGCCCTGGCCAGTGTCACCCACAACCAGTACTTGGGGTGATTCTAGCTTCAGATATTCTGTTGTGACCAGAGCAGCGGTTATCATGGCTGCGGTGCCCTGGGTGCAGGGGATGCGATGGGAGTTGACTACCAGGTAATCTCCCTCTGCACTGGCTTTCCCAATGGTCAGGGGCAGGTCTTTGATAGGGACAGTCCCTACGATGAGCATCATAGCTTGCTGCCTCCCCAGAGGGCAAGGCACTCTTCGAGAGCCCTGTCCAGCATCAAGGCGCAGAGGGTAAAGCCGAGGTCTCTTGGTCTGGGCGCTTCGTCCAGTCTCTTGCCTATCATCTCGGCATGAAGATATGGTATATCGGGGCAGCCGCCGCCCGAGGTGTTCACGATAATGCCGCTCTTTTTCTCAAAAGAGAGCTTCATATTAGCTGCCTTGACCATTATCCAGTCGCCGAAATCGGTTATCTTTACAATCTCCAGAAGCCCGGAGGTGCCGGGCTTCATAGGCAGAACGCTGACATATCCGGTTTCTTTCTCCTTGAGCAGGCGCTCGATGCCGGGCTGCTCCACCAGGTTAATCTCCAGTGCCAGGTCGCAGCCACGGCGCAGCTCAGGCGGTGGTGCGACCAGCTTGACGGCGTAGTCTGCTGCTTTGAGCACCTTTTCCGCAGCCATAGCGTCATGCACGTCCATGAACAGCACCAGGCCTCCGCCTTCGAAGGATGGCTTTTTCCTAAAAAACGGCATAAAGACCTCCCAACGCTATGCTGTTTTCCCCCTCATCAGAAAACCGAGTATCAAGCAGAAGACCAGACCCAGGATAACAGCCGCCTCGCTATTAGCGCCAATCCCTTTGCCGCTCGAAGCAGTGAGGAAGTTATGAGCAAAAGCAGCCCCCACCAGCATGCCCAAGACTGTCACACCGGCGTCGGTATCGCCTTCTCCGGAAAGAATGGTTTGCCGCAGGGGACAGCCGCCGAGCAATGTAGCTGCCAGGCCGACCAGCACCATGCTGAAGAAGTTCCACAGGTGATTGTCTTGTGCTATATACTTCGTCGCTTCCGGCGTCCCGGCCTGGATGAAGCCCCAGTGGACATAGCCCAGGGCATAGTTCGTAACCAGGGCTGCGATAAAGAAGGCGGCTATGCCGCTGAAGAGATAGGTATCTCTGACCATGATGAGGTCTCGCCAGCCACCGGCGAAGCACATCCTGGTCCTCTGTGCCAACACGCCGACGACAAGTCCCACGATAATTGAAATCCACAGGGCTGGATGCAGCGCGCCTGGCCCGCTCTCGCTTTTGAAGATGAAGATTGGTACGAAAATGGCGAGCAGCAGTATGCATATCATCAACACAGGCATTATCCAGCCTGCGACGGCGTGCATTTTGGTGGCACGGCCCAGGTTGAAGCCTTTGCGGAGGAAGAAGATGCCGGCAATCACGCCCACTATGATGCCCGCGATGGCAGGGATGGCATCGAGGTCACCGCCGGCGAGGCGGAGTGGAGCGCGCACAGTGCAGCCCAGAAACACCAGCGCTCCTACCATCATGAAAGCGCCCAGCAGGAAGCGGAGCAGTGGGGAAGAGCCGCCCCTAGACCTGAACTCGCGGAAGGCGAAGGCGGCGACGAACGCTCCCAGCACTAAGCCCAGTATTTCAGGTCGTATGTATTGCGGCCCCTTACTTTGAAGACCGAGCGAACCTGCGATGTCGCGCAGGAAGCAGGCGGTACAGAAGCCCATGTTAGAGGGGTTGCCCCATTTCACCAGGTAAGCAGCCAGAGCCCCGAAAATGAGTCCGGCAACGATGATCAAGATTTTCGGTTTCAACAATCGGCTCAAGATTTTGCTCTCCTTTCAAATTTAAACTTGAGTGATTGACTTACCGTAATATCTTTCGCAGGTTTCCTCCTTTCTGTTTGCGAGATGTTGCCTAAGTTACACCTATGTTATAGAATGTCCACAGTTGATTTTACCATAAGCATTATTTTTACGCAAGATAAAAATTGTTTATGATGGCAGGAGGTAGTTATGAACCTCGAATACTTGAAGACTTACCTGGAAGTGGTCAGGATGGGGAGTTTTTCGGAAGTGGCCAAGAAGCTGTCCCTCAGCCAGCCTGCTGTATCCTTTCAGATTCAGAAGCTGGAGCGTGACCTCGGCGTGCGTCTCATAGACCGGGGGCAGAAAACAATTAAGCTGACCGATGCCGGGAAACGTTTGTTCCGTTTTGCCGAGGTTGTGGAGAAGGAGCGGGCACGTCTGATGCGCGACCTCGACCAACTGCGCGAGGAGGTTACGGGCAATATCATTATCGCTGCCAGCACTATCCCAGGTGAAATCCTGCTTCCGCCTATTCTGGGCGAGTTCAAAGCGCTGCATCCTTCTGTGGGGGCACGCGTTGATATCTCAGATTCTCTAACCGTCATTTTAGGGGTGCAAAGTGGTGCTTATGACCTGGGGTTCTGCGGTACTGCGCCTGAGGGCAAAGAGCTGGAATATTTCAAGGTGGCGGAGGACGAGATAGTGCTTATCGTGTTCCCGGAGCACCCCTTCGCTAAGAGGAAAAGGATATCCCTGATGGAGCTGGAGGGAGAGCCGCTCATCTTCCGCGAGGAGACCTCGGGCACGCAGCGCAACCTGAAAACGCTTCTCTCCAAGGCTGGAGTTGATATAGAGAAGCTGTCAGCGAACCTGGTTCTGGGCACAAGCCAGGCTGTGGTCTCCGCAGTTGAGGCGCGGGTGGGGATCGCTTTTGTATCGAATCTGGCGATCAAGAAGAGTCTGGCGCTGGGCCTGCTCAAACAGGTGACTGTCGAGGGGCTGGAGCTGAGACGTGACTTCTACTGCGTCTACCGCAAGGAGAGGGTAGTCTCGCGCCTGCTCAGCGAGTTCATCGCCTTCGTCCAGGCCAGGGTTTCACATTGAAGTGCTGCTCTTGTAAAACGCTGTAATTAGTGTTAATTTTAAAGCGATCATGCTCAGACGACTCATTCTAATTCTGTTCGTGCTGTTTATTGCCTCGGCGACCCTTATTACCTCAGCTATTGTCCCATCTTGGGCTCAGGAAGGGCAGGAAACTGTTACCCTGACCGCGGTAGCGGACTCCACGATCAACTCTCTTAACCCTGACTCGAACTTAGGCGGTGAGGGCATTCTGACTGTGCAATATACCTCACCGCGTTCGACGAAGGCACAGCGTACTCTCATGCGCTTTAATCTGTCTCGCGCATTGCCGGCAGATGCTATTATTGACCAGGCCTGGCTCAATTTGTATTTGGAGGGTGGCGAAGGCAATATCAATATATTTGTTGCTCCTCTGAATGGAGAATGGACTGAATACAGTGTGACGTGGAACAATCAACCTCAAACAGGTGAGCCTGTGCTTGCTCGTCCGGTGGATACGGGCATGGGGCTCAAAGGATTGGAGGTCACGGACATTGTACTTGCCTGGCGCGAAATGTCTAACTATGGCCTGGTTTTATTTGGGCCCGAGGGGGAGACGAACTACCTCCGCATTTTTGAAAGCCGCGAGCATGGAGAGTCGCCGCCGCAATTAACGATAATTTATCATCTCCCGGCGCCTGTACCTACCCCGACACCGAGTCTGATACCCACACTGACTCCTACGCCAACGCCGACTCCAACCCCAACTCCAACTCTTGCTCCCACCCCGGTGCCTGTATCCACGCCAACCCTGTTGCCTGCATTTACCCCAATCCCCACCCCCGCTTCTACTCCGTATAATTCTGCGCCTTATTTATCACTCATTGACCCTGGTGAGTGCCGGGACACAGTCACGATAACCGCTGATGCCTCAGATGACACCGGCGTGGAGAGGGTGGAGTTTTATCTTGATGGTGAGCTTGTTTTCACCGATTACTCCCCACCGTATCAATTCACTGTGGACACAAGAACATACGAAAATGGTGAACACGACCTCAAAGGCAGGGCTTTCGACCTTTCGGGGAAATCTTCGTCAGATGACAGGGCAGTAGGTATTGCCAACGTAAAGGATAAGGCTGCGCCGACAGTTATAATCACTTATCCCAAGGCGGATGACACCGTTTCGGGTAAGGTAGCTGTCAAAGCTAATTTGAGCGACGATACAGGGTTGGCTCAATGCTTCTTCAGAGTTGATGGCAAGTTTGAAGGCTTTGAGGGTTTTCAGGGCTATCCCAAGACTAAAGCTGTAACCTTTGAATGGGATACCACGTTCGTCTCAAATGGAAAATACCGGCTTGCTGTAGAGGCGTACGACAAGGACGGCAAGTACGGTGTTGAAACATGCGATGTAGTAGTGAGCCAGGTGCCGCCCACACCTCCGCCCAAGCTGAAGGTCACGAGCCACCAGGTCACCCGAAACAAGAACTATTTCAAAGTGACTCTTACTGTAGAGAATGTGGGTGGGTCAGAAGCGAGGAATGTCGTGGTTCAGGACTTCCTGCGCTCCTTTCAACCCATACCGGGTTATACTTACTTCGCAAATGTGGGAGCAAGCTTCACCCCCTCGACCATGTATGGTGATGCCGTCATCACCAGCACCATAAACTTCGCTCCCCAGGCAACGGCAACCTACGAATACATAGCTGTACCGGTCCTGGTTGCCCCCAATCCACCTGCACCCTCCATTGGTGATTCGGTCAAGCTCTGGTATGAGGGGTCAGATGGAGCCGAGTATTCAGAAGAGGTCAAGTCGCCCGTCGTCAAGACTACGGATGGGGAAACGATTCCTGCGGCTTATCTCAATGCCATAAAGTCAGCCGACTATCTGATAGTCACCAACCCGCAGAGATTATTCTGGTACTATGGCAGTGTAGATACTGATGCGCTTCTGTGCTCCATGGCGAATCTGGCTCGTTACAAGAGCGGTGTGCTGGGTTACCTGGATGTCTATGATAACAATGCTTTCCGCAATCTGATAAAGCAGGGTGGTGACTGGAGCAGCAAACTGGCGAATGGTTGGGATTCGAATGGATATTTGCTCATAGTGGGAGAGGTTGAGATAGTCCCATCGTGGGTTAGAGAAGTGGCAACGATTCTAACCAACCACGGCGATAAGACATGGAAGCCGCTCACGGATTACCCGTATGCCAGCACCTACGGAGATGACCTGAAGCCCGAGTTGAGTATGGGGAGAATTATTGGGAATGACGCCAGGGAACTGAGAAAGCTGATTGAGACCAGCCTCAATGTCTATCTGCAGACTACTGGCTACGGCTTCGATTGGTCTCATATGCTTCTGGCAAGCGGATACCCCTGTGGCATGGGTGGGGGCTCCGATTGCATGGATTTCAAGGGTCAAGCTAGCACAGTTTCGAGCGAGCTTAGCAAGAGTAACCCTTCCGGAGTTCAGACCAAGATATACACCCCGGATTACACGCAGTACTCCCCCAAGACGAGCAAGATAGACATCAACTACTCGAAGATGGTAATACAGAGCGTTTTCTTTAGCGCTACCAAGAATCGCGACATTATTTTCCTGGCAGGGCACGGGAATGCCTGGGGTTGGGATGCCATCGCAGTAGGAAATGTTATATCTCAAGCCAATCCCTTTGGCTCAACTAATCCTTTCATCTTCGCATCTTCATGCCTGGCGGGCACGTATTATAACTTCCACAAACCTGAAGAAGAGCTCTTTGGAATAGCCGAGGCGTTTTTAAGCACGGGCGCTGGCGCCTACCTCGGCGCCACTGAATCAGGTGGCTGGGACTCGCAGTCCAAGAGATTCTTCGAGAAGTGGGATAAAGGTGAACCTGTCGGCTTGGGAGTCAAGCAGACAAAGAGAAGCCTCGGCGATGGCGATCTCGATAGAATATGGTCGGCGGTATATCATCTTTATGGCGATCCGAAGTATGGTTGGTTCATAACCCTGCTTCCAGGTTCGGGTGATTCGGCATCGTCATCACAAGGTCAACCCGTCTCCTCGAGTGTAGTCTTGATACCAGGTTACGAAGTAACCCGGGTTGAGGGGATGGACTACGTGGAAATCCCGGGTGGCGATATCCTGTTCGAAGTAGGAAAGCCTCTGGTTCCGTACTATCGAGTCTTCTATGAGTACCCCGCCGGTTACCAGATACAGGATGTCGTCTTGACTGGCGTATCCCAGCCGACTACTGCAACAGGGCTCAACATTCCCAGCCCTGCCGCTGTCCTGCTGGCAGGGAGTGAGACTTCGCTGACTATTTCAAACGCAAGTATCACCGGGTGGTATCCCGATAAAATGTTTGAATGGACTGTATTCGAGAGCCCGGATACCACGACACTCGCCATAGCAATGTATCCCTTCTCCTACAATCCTTCGACTGCCAACGCCAGGTTCTACAACAGCTTCAGCTTTGATATCGAGTACACAGTATCAGAAGTGGAGATAACAAAGCTGGCTGCCGACAAAGATGTTTATCAGCCCGGAGAGCAGGTGAGGGTTGACTTTGAGTTTAACAACGCGGTGACAAAAGGAAATGATGTAGTCATTAGCACAGCGATAAGGAAGGAAAGCCCGGGAGAAGTGGTTGGTAGCTTACCTCTGCGCACTCTCAAAAGTTTAGTCGGCAAGGCTTCATATAGTACGACATGGGGCAGCAGCGGCTTTGAACCAGGTTACTACATAGTAGATGCAGAGTTAAGGGATGTTCAAGGTAACTTGCTGGACAGAAAGACAGAGAGCTTCCGGATAGGCACATCTTCAGGTGAGATAACCGAATTCACAGCTACACCGGAGCATTTTGATATCGGAGATGATGTAGAGACCTCTGTCACCTTCAATAATCTTGGGCAGGTGAGCATCTCGGGAATTGCTATTATCAGGGTAGAGGATGAGAGCGGCGAGATAGTTCAGGAGTTCACCCACGAGTTCACTGATCTGGCGCCTTCCCAAATTGTTGCCTTTGATGATATCTGGGATACCTCCGATGTCAAAGAGGGCTCCTTTACCATCAAGGGTTTTGTTCTCTATGATGGCAAAGCCACTGATCCGGCAACTGTCTCAGTAAGTGCGGATAACATGGAGAGGGTCAATCCTCCCTGGCTGTGGGTTGCTGGTGGGATAGGAGTAGCAGCCTTGCTCCTGATAGGTATAGCGCTGGGACGTCGTCTGGTGCGGGGATAACATCTCAGACAGTCAGTGAGATCTATTTGAAATAGGGGCGCAGTCTGCTAAGTAGTTGTTTGCTGAACAAGCCGGGGAAGAAATCGTGGGCCTCGATGAGAAGCTTGTAGCTTGATGGCACGATGGTCACAAAGCGCTCCTTCTCTATGGCCTCCCTGATCGCCTTGGCAGCTTTAGCCGGCGGAGTCTTGGACTGGCTTTGATAGTATTTCCCCAGCTTGGTAACGGAAGCGTCGAAGATGCCTGTGCGCGTGCCTCCGGGCAAGATTATGCCAACGTGGATTCCCCTGTCTTTCAGTTCGTAGTACAGCGCCTCTGAGAAGCCCTGAAAAGCGGCTTTACTTGCAGAATAGACCGTGGTCCCAGGCACAACCAATCTGCCACCTACTGAGGCTACGTTTATGATCACACCTCTGCCCTGCTTTTGCATGATGGGGAGGACGGCTCGAATAAAGTTCACCCCTCCATAGAAGTTTACTGCCATATGTCTGTCGAACTCCTCCTGAGATAGTTCCTCGAAGAATTTCACCATCATCATGCCGGCGTTGTTGATCAGTATGTCTATTTTGCCGTACCGCTCATTTACCAACTGAACTATTCGTTTTATCTGATTAAAGTCGCTGATATCGCAGACCTCCGCGATCGCTGCCGGGGCGTGCTTACTGACTTCCTGCATTACCTCGGCCAGCTTGTCTCGTTGAATATCGACTAATACAGGCGTACAACCCTGCCTTGTCAATTCCATAACGGTCTCCCTGCCGATGCCGCTTGCTGCTCCGGTAACAATGGCTATCGTATGTCTTAAATCCATTTCTAACCCCCTAGAATTTAGTGAGGCACCCTATCTATATTTTTCAGCGTTTTCCGCGCACGCGTCCAAAATAAGAAGATAGAAATACTGCGGCGGCGAGAGCGCCCAGGCCAACCATGAGGACATCGCGGGTCATGCCAAAATGGAAGTCCCCGACCTTGAATATGAGGGTGTACCCGATGAAGAAGTTTGCCAGACCCCAGAGTGCATTCACCAGCGGGGAGGATTTACCCCTGCCGGGAGGTGAGGCGAAGGGGCTGGGGAACTTTTTCCCCGATATGCCGTTGACGAAGTGAGGCACACCGTTAGCGAGAAAGAATCCGGCGAAGAAGTAGGCCAGATAAGCATACCACGCCATGGTGTCTCTCCTTTCACACCCTCTCTACCTTGAGCAGGTTTGTAGTGCCCGCCATGCCGATGGGGATGCCAGCGGTGATGACGATGAGGTCGCCCTTCCGCGCTACCCCGGTTTCCAGGCTCAGCCTGGCTCCCTGAGCCAAGAGGTCGGCTATGTCAGAGGGTTCGGCTACCTCAAATGGGTATACTCCCCAGGACAGAAGGAGCCTTCTTCTCTGCTTGGGGCTTGGTGTAGCTGCCAGGATAGGAATGCCCGGACGGTATTTGGATACGCGTCTGGCGGTGCTACCAGAACTGGTGAAAGCTACTATGGCTGCTGCCCCAAGCTGGTGGGCAGTATGGCAGGCGGCATAGCTTATGGCGTCGTCAGTCTGGGGCTCGAGGTCTGCTCCCTTGTCCAGGAGCATCTTGTTGTAAGGCAGGGCAGCCTCTGTGTTAAGGGCAATCTTCATCATAACCTGCACTGCCTCTACCGGGTAATGACCGATGGCAGTCTCACCGGAGAGCATTATGGCATCGGTTCCATCGAAGATAGAGTTGGCTATGTCGGTGACCTCGGCCCTGGTGGGACGGGGAGACTCCATCATTGACTCCAGCATCTGCGTAGCAGTGATCACGGGCTTTCCGGCGTGGTTGCATTTCTTTATGATCTCTTTCTGAGCTAGTGGCACTCTTTCAAGCGGGATCTCAATCCCTAAATCGCCGCGAGCTACCATCAGACCATCGGATGCAGCCAGTATCTTATTCAGGTTCTCCAAAGCCTCCCACTTCTCTATCTTGGCGATGAGGGGGATATCTGCTCCTCTCTTTTTGAGGAACTTTCTCACACGGAGCATATCTTTAGCTTCTCTGACGAAGGAAAGAGCCACGAAATCTACCTCATGCTCTATGCCGAAGAGGAGGTCATTGAAGTCCTTTTCTGTACATGAAGGTATCCTTAGATTCACTCCGGGCACGTTGACGCCTTTCTCCCATCCTAAGGTCCCTCCCACAACGACCAGACATCTCACAGTGTCAGGAGAGGTGTGCACTACCTCCAGCTTTATTGCCCCATCGTCTAGAAAGATGACATCGCCCCGCTTCACGTTCTCGGCGAGTTCGGGCAGATTCACGCTCACCGAGTGCTCATCGCCGGGTACCTTAGCTGTGGTGAGGGTGAAGTCAGCGCCTTCCTTGAGCTGGACCGCTTTCTTCTCAAGTTTGCCGGTTCGTATCTTGGGCCCGGCGATGTCCTGGAGGATAGCCACGGGAGTGTTCAGCTTCGATGCTGCCTTACGTATGTTTCGAATATAGCCTGCATGCTCCTCAAGAGTTCCATGGGAGAAATTGAGACGTGCCACATTCATCCCCGCCTTAATAAGCTCCTCGATAGCGGAGGACGAGCCTGTGGCAGGGCCGATAGTGCAAACTATTTTGGTCTTCTGTCTCAGAGTCATCGTTTATTCCGAATGATTAAGAACCAGGGGGAATTGTATCACAGTCCTGTGGTTAACAAAAGCCGTTAGGCAAATGGCTTTCGCAATCGTAAAGTTTTTTCACGAAATAGTTGAAACGAGGAGCCTAATAAGGTAGACTTTTTACAAAATGCCATGAGACAGAGAATCGCTTCGATTCGAAACGGAGGTAGCATTGTATGGCAGAGCAACTGCTTACGGGATTGAAGGTGGTGGAGTACGGGAACTTCATCTCGGCAGCACACTGTGCCAAGATGATGGCCGACCTCGGTGCCGAGGTCATCAAGGTCGAGGAGACTGGGAAGGGAGACGAATCCAGGGAGTATGGCCCTTTCCCGGACGACATCCCTCATCCCGAACGAAGCGGGCTCTTTCTATATCTGAACGCCAACAAGCTCGGCATCACTCTTAACATAAATAATCTAACCGGACAGGAAATCCTCAAGAAGTTGCTCAAAGATG
>CAYGWR010000014.1:0-3779 GCA_964353645.1 uncultured Dehalococcoidia bacterium | reverse complement strand
CTTAACATAAATAATCTAACCGGACAGGAAATCCTCAAGAAGTTGCTCAAAGATGCCGACGTTTTTGTGGAGAACAATCCCCCGAAGCTCATGAAAAAATTGGGGCTCGACTACGCCAGGATGAAGAAGATAAACCCGCGTCTCATTGTAACCTCTATTACCCCCTTCGGTCAGACTGGACCTTACCGAGACTACAAGGCTTATGCTATTAATTGCTGCGCTGCCGGAGGGGTGAGCCAGATCACTGGCCATTATTGGAGGGAACCGTTGACGATGCCGGTGTCGCTGGGGCATTATCAGGCCGCGATAGCCGCCGCAGGCGCTACCATGGTTGCCCTCCTCGCCAGAGATGTTATCGGCCATGGGCAGCAAGTCGATATCTCGGAAGCGGAGGTATGGGCTACTTACCATGTGGGGTTCGGTGTGACTAAGTACACTGGCGGCGCAGGGGACGGCTTGACGAAAGGCTATCTGGGTGGTGGCATGACGTATCCTGCGGGGAGGCTTATCCCCTGCAAGGATGGCCATATCGCCCTGGTAGCGCCTCAGCTCAAGCAGTGGGTGAAGTTTCTGGAGCTTATGGGCACTCCCGATTGGACTAAAGACCCTCGGTACAGAGACCGCCATGCCATGCAGGATGACTATCCTGAGGAGGTAGATGCACTGCTGACACCGTGGTTCCTGGACCGTACCAAGAGAGAGATATTCGAGATTTGTGAGAAGAACGCTATCCCCTTCGCTCCTCTGTTCAACATGAAGGACGAGGTTGAGGACCCTCATCTCAAAGCTCGTGAGTTCTTCGTCACAGTAGACCGTGAGGAAGTGGGCAAACTCAAATACCCGGGCGCGCCCTATAAGCTGTACGATGCCCCCTGGGCACTAAAGCGCCCCGCTCCTCTGCTGGGAGAGCATAATGAGGAGATATACTGCAAGCGTCTTGGTTACACCAAAGAAGATCTGACAGCGCTGAAGAGGGCAGGGGTTATCTAGCAAATCACGATTGGAGTCCTTCCTTAGGAAGGACTCCAACCTACCCGATAGAAAGGTAAGCAGGAGGTTTTTGGATATGGCACAGCTCCCGTTAGAAGGATATAGAGTGATAGATTTCGGCTCCGCCTGGGCTGTGCCCCAGATGACACACATAGCAGCGGATATGGGTGCCGAGGTTATCAAAGTGGAGTCACATTTGCGTGTGGATTACGGCAGAGTGGCTAAGGTGGCTGTACCCAAGGGCGTCTCTGTGAAGACCCCTGCTGACCTGGCGGCATTCGATCCCGACCAGTTGGAGACCAGCCCGGTATTCCATATCATGAACCGGGACAAACGCGCTATAACTGTGGACTTCACCAAGCCTAGGGGTGCTGAGCTGCTCAGGGAACTTTGTAAGAAGAGCGACATCGTCGCCGATAACTTCACGCCGGGCGTGCTGGATAAATACGGGCTGGGCTACGATGCTCTGAAAGCGATCAAGCCTGATATCATCGTGGTCTCGCTTTGTTTTGCGGGACACACTGGCCCCCTGAAGGGTACCAGAGGTTACGCCCCTATCATCACCGCCCTGGGTGGAACAGACAGTCTGGTGGGCTATCACGATGAGGTCAATCCCTGTGCTATGAGGTTCGCTTACGGTGACCATGTGTCTGCGACGTATGGAGCTTACGCCATGCTGGCTGCCCTGGTTTACCGCAACCGCACGGGGAAGGGGCAGTACATAGATATCTCGGAGTGGGAGGCGACAACATCCTTGCTCGGCGAGCCGCTCATGGACTATATAATGAACGGTCGGATTCAAAGGCCTCGGGGCAACCGTGACCCTATGATGGCACCTCACGGCTTTTATCCCTGCAAAGGAGATTATCAATGGGTCTCTATCGCGGTTAAGACCGAGGAGGAGTGGCGCAGCTTCTGCAAGGCTATAGGGAATCCACCGTGGACTAAGGAGGCGAGGTTCAGTGATCTGCACAACAGGCTGCAAAACCAGGATGCCTTGGACAAGCTCGTCAGCCAGTGGACTATTAAATATACGCCGTATGAGGCAACGGAGATCCTGCAGAAAGCAGGCGTAGCGGCAGCCCCCTTCATGATATCCAAAGACCAGTATCATGACTCTCACTTCCAGGCTCGTGGAACGTTTGTTAATGTCACCCATCCTAAGAGCGGGCCTGAGGTGCTCTACGGTGTTCCCTGGAGGCTGAGCGATACTCCGGGAAAGGTTCGCAGCAGCGGGCCATTGCTGGGACAGGACAACGAATATGTCTTCAAAGGGCTGCTGAACGTCTCCGACGATGAATTTAACAAGCTTGTAGAAGAGAAAGTGATATTCTAGGCCATTTTGTATGTCATTGCGAGGAGTACGCCTCTGGCGGACGACGAAGCAATGACATGGAAACGAGACAAAAATGACCACGACCGTTCTTTTGATACGTCATGGGCAAACCAGGTCGAATGTGACCGGTTTCTACATGGGCTGGTCTGAGGAAGACCTTGATGAGGTGGGATACGACCAGGCGCGCAAATTGTCTGCCAGGCTGGCCGGTTTGCCCATAGCCTCAGTATATACCAGTCCTCTGAAGAGGGCGTTCACTACTGCATCTCTCATTGCGGAGCCTCACCGGCTTAAGGTGAAGCCCCTCGACGACTTGATAGAGATCAAGCTGGGCGACTGGCAGGGTCTTCACGAAAGCGAGATCGAGAGAAGATGGCCGGAGCTATGGCGGCAGTCGCAGATTGACCCGTCGGGGCTGGCTATGCCCAACGGCGAAAGCTTCGGGCAGGTAGCTGAGAGGGCGGTCCGAGCTTTCGAGGCTGTGGTGGCTGACAATCGGGGGAAACAAGTGGTAATGGTGACGCACGATATTGTGGTCAGGATATTGGTGGCGTATGTTATCGGAGTGCCTTATAGTATTTATCGCAGGATTAAGGCAAACAATGCTTCGTTGAGCGTAGTCTGGGTTAATAAAGGCGCAAAGCGGCTCGCCACATTGAATGATACCTCTCATTTCGAAATGATGCCATCCTCTCCCTCATGGAGAGCGGCGCTTTGAAATGTGATAACTTTTTAATCATTTCTTCTCCCATTTTATGATTTCTCTATCTTTAAATCGTTATCATTAGTGATTAGGGTTTAGAAATTAGTATTTAGGATTTCTGATTGGAGGTTCAGATGGAAGGCGACAGGATTTCTTACCACGAGTCGGTGCGCAAGGTATATCAGAGAATCAAGAAAGACAAAATGGACAATATCTGGGACCGTTACGAGGCCCAGGGCTTGGGGGCCCCGGATAAGAGGTGCCCTTTCTGCCAGGCGGGTGTCCGGTGCGATTTGTGCTCCAATGGACCCTGTCGTGCGGATGCAGCCAAGGACAAGAAAGGCGTGTGCGGTATCAAGGCAGATGGCATGGCCATGCGTATGATGTTGCTCAGGAATGTCATGGGCGCGTCCACTTACCATTATCACACTGAGCAGACTATCAAAACCCTTCGAGCCACAGCGGGGAAGAAAACGCCATTCCAGATTAAAGAGCTCGGGAAGTTGAAGGACTTCGCCAAGCGGCTCGGGGTGAGTACAGCGGGTTCGATTGACAAAATCGCCGTTCGCCTCTGCGATTTCGCTGAGGCCGATTTCAACAGGAAGCTCGATGAGCCCAGCAAAATAGTTGAGGCTCTGGCTCCAAACGAGCGCAAGGAGCTGTGGAGGAAGCTGGATATCTTCCCCGGCGGTATCCACGGCGAGATGATGTTCGCCACGAGTTCCTGTCTCACCAACGTCGACGGCTATT
>CAYGWR010000013.1:20155-25005 GCA_964353645.1 uncultured Dehalococcoidia bacterium | reverse complement strand
TGCATCCCAGAACGTTGATCCGGTACAAGCTCACCGCTGAGATGCTGAGCCAGGCGAAGGTCAACCACGAAACTATCGACGCCAGGGGAGAGAGCGCCCTGAGCCAGATGATGAGCCTTGTTTTCTTCGGTGACTGGGTCAGCTACTATCTGGCGCTGCTCAATGAGACCGACCCCTCGCCGGTAAAGGTCATCGACTTTCTCAAGAAAAGGCTCGCTGAGGCTTGATAGTCGGCAGTGGCTGATAACATCCACAGTGAGCGAAGGAATTGTTCGTCGCGACAGGAGTCGCGACGCTACATCTGGATTCCCGCTTGCGCGGGAACGACATAAAAGGGGCGCGCTGTACCTTGCCTCTACGAAAAACGGCCCCACATTCACATTGGCAACTCTTGACAAAATCGGTTAGAATCTAGTCCTAAACCGCACAGGAAATAATTCGACAATCTGGCAGGACTGCACAATCCCAAATTATGGAGATGGAGGTTGAAATGGCAAAAGTAAGAGGGAGCACACTTGTTGGCAGGGCTTTAAAGAATGAGAAGGTCAAGGCTATTTTTACCCTGGGCGGCGAACTAAGCGAGATTTACGATACGTGTATAGATGAAGGCATACAGCTTATTGATATGAGGCATGAGCAAGCAGTGGCCAACGCTGCGACCGGCTACGCGATGGCCACTGGGGGACCTGCGGTGACAATGGTTACATCAGGACCCGGTGCGGTCAATATGACACCGGGCATAACCACCGCATGGTATGCATGCGCGCCAGTTGTTGCCATTACCACCCATACGCCACATTTGTTCGAGGGAAAAGGCTCCATACAAGAATTTGATTCCAGAGATATGTACCGGTCGATTACGAAATGGAGAGGTTACTGCACGACAACGCGACGGTTACCTGAATATGTAGCCACGGCTTTCAGATATGCCGATACTGGACGCAAAGGACCCGTGCTGTTGGATCTACCTTATGATATCCTGTTGCTCGAGGTAGACAAAAAGGACGCTCCGATTATCCCTCCAGAGAGATACAGAACCAACGCCCGTCCCTATGGAGACCCCCAACTGGTGAAGAAAGCAGTCAAATGGCTATTAGATGCCGAAAGGCCAGGGATTCTGATTGGTAGCGGAGTCCTTTGGTCAGGCGCTTCAAAGGAACTGATTCAGTTCGCCGAACTTGCCAATATACCGGTGTGCTATGCGATAGGTGGGAAAGGTTGCATGCCAGATGATCATCCGCTTTGTGGAGGCCCTGTTGGTTTAGATTTCGGGAGCATAGCGGGAGCCGATGTACTTCTTGCAATCGGGGTTAGATTTGAAGAAATACTAGGCTTTGGTGCTGGCAATTTCTATGCACCTGACATAAGAGTGATTTCCGTGGATATTGAGCCTACAGAGATTGGTAGAAACAGGCCTGTTGATCTCGGGATATGGGGAGATGCCAAAGCCGTTCTGACACAGCTAATTGAGTCAGCGAAGGTAGCCCTTGAGGGTAACAGGAGGAAACGCAAGGAAACGGAGTGGATAAGGAACGTCAAGAGCATTGTCAAAACCATTGAAGACACACTGCACTCGGCGGCATCGAGTTCGGATAAGCCGATACATCCCAGTCGGCTTGGGAAAGAAGTGTGTGAGTTCTTGGGTAAGGATTCATACCTCATAATGGATGGGGGAGACATCTTTGCTCAAGCTACTCCTTTTTACCGAGCCAACTTTCCGGGTAGCTTTATATCGGCCTTGGGTGGCTCATTTGGACATTTAGGCGGAGGCATTCCCTTCGGGATAGGAGTCAAAACAGCCAAGCCAGATAAGAGGGTTCTCGTCATAACGGGAGATGGCTCCTTCCTTTTCAATGGCAGTGAGATTGACACCGCCGTGAGACAGAATAAACAGATCGTGGTCGTTGTAGGCAACGATTGCCAGTGGGGTATGGTTAGACACGATCAGCAGCTCAACCAATGCAGAGAGGCTTGCTCCATACTGAGCGAGGATGTGAGATACGACAAATACGCAGAAAGTTTGGGGGCTTACGGGGAGCTTGTAACCGAACCTGATGAAATCCAACCTGCCTTGAGGAGAGCCTTTGCCTCAGGAGTTCCTGCCGTACTCGATGTTAGAACTGATCCAACGGCTCTGAATTTTGCGAACTACAGGGGAGTAGACGCAAGGCGTGAACTCGTAGAGCTGCATAAGAAGTAAACCTGGAAGAGGGCATCCGCCTCTGGCGGATGCCCCTACGGCTTTATCAGAATCTTTCCGCCCTCACCTCTTAATGCCATTTCGAATGCCTCGTTAATTTCATCCAGGGGCATCTTGCACTTCAATAAAGGGGACACATCGATTTTCTTATTCTTGATGAGCTTCAAGGCAGCGGCATATTCACCCGGCGAAAAGCACATGGACCCTTTTACCGTAAGCCCTCTCAGGTTGATGTTACTGACTGGCAATTCAACTTGCTCAAAGCATATCGCTACAATAACGACAGTTCCGCCTTTCCTCACCAAGGCGATTGACTGCTGCGTCGTCTCGACAGCTCCAGCACATTCGAAGACAATATCAGGGCCCCTTCCATCAGTTAACTCGAGAATCCTCTCCACCGGATTGGTCACCTTTGCGTCTATGACCTCGTCTACCGCACCTCTGGCCATTTCGAGTCTTAGTTGGCTAACCTCTGAAGCGTACACTGCCTTGGCACCTGAGGCTTTGGCCACTCGCGCTATAAGTTGTCCGATGGGGCCCAGACCAAGCACAGCCACAACATCGCCCTTCTGCATTCCAGCCACTTTGACGGCATGCAAAGCGCAAGTCGTCGGCTCGATTATGGCCCCTTCCTCATAACTCAGCCCTCTGGGGAGCTTGTGAAGGTTATAGTACTTAGCCTTAGCATAGGTAGCGAAAGCACCCTTATATTCCACCAACGCAATAAAATACTGTTCACAGAGACCCAATTCACCACGCTTGCACCAAAAGCACTCGTCACATGAGACAACGGGGTCAACTGCCACCCGGTCACCCATTCTCCACCCCTTTACATCTGACCCCAATCCCGCAATGTCGCCCGAGAACTCATGGCCAAACCCTACGCCAGCGCCCTCCTTGAAAACATGCAGGTCAGAACCGCATATTCCGCAATACTGCACCTTTATCAGCACTTCATCTTTCTCTAAAACAGGCTCCGGCACATCCCTTATCACGAACTTTCTCTTGTCCTCCACTACTGCTGCTCTCATCTCCCCTCCTTAAGCTCTGACTAACTCTCCCGTGGATGACTTATTATGCTCGGTCATCCGCAAAATTTCAATAGAAATAAGGGGCACGGCATTGCCGTGCCCCTACAATCATCAATTTAACCAAGTGCGCTTAATTCAGGCTAAACTGCATCCCAGGGGAAGGCAACGACTTCATCAATAGATGAGGCATCGCAAAACAGCATGACCAAACGGTCTACGCCCAGGGCAATGCCACCACACTCGGGAAGTCTAGACAGAGACTCGAGGAACCTTTCCGGCATGACAATGCCACGTTTCCCTTCTCGCTCTAAAGTCTCAGTCTCCTGCTTGAAGCGCCTCTCCTGCTCGGCGGCATCGATCAGCTCGCTGTAGGCATTGGCCAGTTCCAGCCCGCCGATAAAGACCTCGGCACGTTCAGCTACTGGCAGACTTCCAGGCCTCAGCCGGGCCAGAGAGGCCATTGCCACAGGATAGTCCATGAGCACAGTGGGACGGCTAGTATCAAAGCTCGGTATGACCTTCTCAACCAAGTCAACTTCGAACCGCTCTTCGTCAAGACGATTGAACGGATCCCAGCCAGCCGAATTAAGAAAAGCCTGGCGAACCGTTATCCGGGGCCAGGGGAAAACAAGATCGATCTCTGCACCCTGGTAGCGAATTGTTGTACCCAGACGCAGTCTGTTGGCAAGGGTAAGCACCAGCCGCTCAGTATCCAGGATAATCTGCATGTAGTCAGCTCCAACGCGATACCATTCCAGCATGGTAAATTCCGGGTTGTGCAATCGGCCTCGCTCACTTTTGCGGAAGCAGTGGCAAATCTGGAAGATCTTACCGTAGCCAGCGGCAAGAAGGCGCTTCATGTGCATCTCCGGAGAAGTTGAGAGAAACCAACCGTTAACAGTAAAGGGAGTAATATATTTCTCTGGAGCAACTGTGGGAACCAGGAGGGGAGTTTCTACTTCGAGGAAGCCTTCGCTGCGAAAGAAAGCTCGAATTACATCATAGATAAGAGCCCGGCGCTCGAGATTGGCCTTGATTTGGGAGAGGCGCAAGGATTCGTCCTCGGCCATAATCCACACACTTCACTTTTTCGTAGTTACCCGTTCCACGTAGGTATTGGTGCGTGTGTCCACCTTAACGATGTCCCCCTCCTTGACAAAGGGGGGGACTGCCAGGACACCCCCTGTTTCAAGCTCAACCATCTTCAACTGAGCGGTGATTGTATCGCTCTTGGTGCTGGCAGCACCCTTCACCACTGCTAGCTCAACGAACTTGGGCAGGGTTACCTCAAGAACCTTGCCTTCCATCACCGAGACAGTGACCACCAAGCCTTCCTTGAGGAATTGGCTCCTTGTCCCAAGCAGCTCTTTGGGCACGGAGTGCTGCTCGAAGTTCTCATTATCCATGAATACGTAGTGGTCACCTTCTTTATAGAGATACTGCATCTCGTTGCTGCTGACATGGACCTCTTCAACCTTATCGCTGGAATGATAGGTCTGGTCTCGGGTAGTGCCGTCGAAGAGGTTGCGCAATTTGAGGTAATACATTGCGCGGCCTTTGCCAGGCTTAACGAACTTGACATCCTCTACAGCAAAAGGAACGCCATTGATCAAAAACTT
>CAYGWR010000013.1:7575-20055 GCA_964353645.1 uncultured Dehalococcoidia bacterium | reverse complement strand
GCTTAACGAACTTGACATCCTCTACAGCAAAAGGAACGCCATTGATCAAAAACTTTGTGTTTCTGCTTACTTCAGCGATATCCAATACCAGCGTACCTCTTTTGCCCTAAGAATCACTTTTGAGTCTAGCTATTCGTACGAAGAGCAGTTCTTCAATAAGATTGCTGAAGTAGTTCTACATCAACCCCCTCTAAGTCCCCCAATCTTGGGGGACTTAGAGGTTTGGGGGATACCCCCAAACCCCCGGCAGGAGGTTTCCTGCACCTCACCAAAGGATGCTATCTCTTGCGATACTGGCGCGCCTTGCGAGCCTTTCTCAGACCGTACTTCTTTCGTTCCTTCACTCGTGAATCCCTGGTAAGCAACCCACAACTACGAAGCTGGGTCCTGAGGCTTTCATCCATCCTGACCAGGGCACGGCTTATGCCATGGCTAATGGCTCCAGCCTGCGATACTATGCCACCGCCCGTTACCTTGACTATGGCGCTGAATTTATCGGAGGTCTCGGTGACTTTGAGTGGCTCGAGAATGGTAGAGCGCAGGCGGTCCATCCCGAATACCTCCTCCAAAGGCTTGCCATTGACGATGACAGCACCCTTACCCTTCATCAGCCTTACCTGAGCTATTGCTGTTTTACGTCGTCCTGTGCCACGAAAATAGGCTTGTTCGCTCAACCTAATTCTCCTTCTCGGCCACTTTAACCTGTGCCTTATGGGGGTGCTCAGCCCCGGCGTAGACTTTAAGCTTCTTAAACATAGCAGCACCCAGCCGATTATGTGGCAACATTCCTTTTACCGCATGCTCGATTGCGCGGGTAGGATGAGTCTCAAGCATCTTTTCCAGGCTGACACTTTTTAGCCCTCCTGGATAGTTAGAATGATGATAATAAATCTTCTGAGTGAGCTTCTTGCCTGTCACCCCTATCTTATCTGCGTTCACTATAACAACATAATCGCCTACATCAAGATGTGGCGAGTAAATCGGCTTGTGCTTACCTTTTAGCAGCACCGCTGCCTCAGTTGCCAACCTGCCCATGGTCCTCCCGGAGGCATCGATAACCCACCACTTCCGCTCGATGTCGGACACCTTAGTACTATAAGTCCTCATATATTTGCCCCTTGCTGAATTTGTGCTCGGGATAGTTCACTTTCATCAAACAAAGGCCATGAGCAGGCGCTACCGGCGCTGCCAGCCCGGGCCTTTTCTCTTGGATTATCTCCTTGAACTCCTCCACCGTTAGCTTAGCTAATCCCACCCTCACCAGAGAACCCACTGTGCTACGTACCTGTTTTGGCAGAAAAGCGTCAGCCACCATGTCGAAAACTACTGACTCTCCCTCTCTGGACACCTCCGCCTTAGATACACTACGCTCTGTTCTTTTGCCCCTCATGGGACCGGTGAACGAGGCAAAATCCTGTCTTCCCAGGAGAGCTTGACATGCCTCGTTCATGGCGCTGGTATCCAATGGCACAGGCACGAAATAGGTATAATCTCGCTGCAGAGGAGAGGGGGTCGGGCTATTCAAGATAGTATACCGATATTCCCGACTAATGGCATCTCTCCTTGCACTAAAGCTGCCCTCCACTATATTCCCAGCTTTAACAGCGATATCGGACGACAGATAAAAATTTAGAGCCCTGATCAGGGTCTGGAGAGACAGTCTTGAGGCACATTTAAAGCTGATAACCTGTCCTCTTGCGTGGACTCCAGCATCTGTACGACCAGCCCCGACAATCCTGATCCTCTCTCCAGTTACTTTCGTCAGAGCGCTCTCGATAGCCCATTGAATCGTTGGCACGCCAACCTGCGCTTGGAATCCGTGATACCTTGTACCATCATATTCCACAATGAGAGCCAGTTTCCTAGTCGGCGGCGACTCCATCTAAACCAGTTCTAAGTGGGCCATAGGCGCGCCATCTCCCAACCTCGGCCCCAGTTTAACCACTCGAGTGTAGCCTCCTGGCCTCTCGGCATACCTCGGACCAAGCTCAGTAAATAACTTGTCTACCACATCTTTGTCATAAACGAAAGCGAGCGCTTGGCGACGAGCGTTTAAGTTCTTTCGCTTGCCCAAGGTAATCATTTTCTCAGCCAAGGACCGCGCTTCTTTAGCCTTGGCTTCAGTGGTAACAATCTTCTCATAGCGCAAAAGATCGGTAACCAGATTCCGGTAAAGCGCCATCCTGTGGTCAGTTGCTCTTGAAAGCTTGCGACCTGCTACCTTATGTCTCATCGTCTCCTCACCAGATAGAAACCATGCCTAGATAAAACTAGCCCTTTTCTCCCTCTGTATCCTCTTCAGCCTGTTTCTCGTCGGATGCGCCTTGACCCGACTTTTTATCTTCCTCCTCAGCTCTCGGCTTCAAGTCAAGTGTTTCAAGCCGCTCCTGCACCTCCTCCAGAGATTTCTGCCCGAAGCTCCTCAAAGCAAGCAAATCATCGTCGTTCTTTTCCAGAAGTTCCCCAACCTTGGTTATACCACTTCGGCGCAAAGAGTTGAAGGTACGGGCTGAGAGCCCAAGCTGTTCCAATGGCATCTCATATTTCTCGGGGGGTATGGCGGGCGCAAGCGGTTCTTCGCCCTCTATATGAACCTTGCCCAATTCGGAGAACAAGGAGAAGTGCTTAGTCAGTATCTCAGCGCTCTGGGCAAGTGCCTCTCTGGGCAAGATAGTGCCATCGGTCCACACCTCCAGAGTTAGCTTGTCATAGTTGCTCACCTGACCAACGCGGGTTTTCCCTACAGCGTAGTTTACCCGGCGCACCGGGGTAAAAACCGCATCTACGGGGATCACCCCCAAGGGCAGACCATCGCCGCGGCTGGCAGGCACATACCCCTTGCCCTGCTCCACATAGAATGTAATGCTTAGCTGAGCATCTGCAGAATCCAATGTGGCCAGATGAAGTTCGGGATTCACTATTTCAAACTCGGCGGATGGTTTAATGTCGCCAGCGCAAACTGCACCTTCCCCACTAGACTCAAGAAATAACCTCCCAGGCACATCGGAGAGAGCCCTAAGCCGCAATCCCTTTATATTGAGCAATAATTCTATTACATCCTCTTTAACATGAGGGATACTAGTAAATTCGTGCTGCACTCCTTCAATCTTAACTGCAGTGACTGCCGCTCCCGGGAGCGAACTAAGCAGCACACGGCGCAAACTATTGCCCAATGTGACTCCGAATCCGGGATCCAAAGGCTCGACAGCAAACCTTCCATAGGTTTCAGAGCTACTTTCGGATTCTACTTTAGGATTCAAAACCTGCAGCAACGCACCGCCTCCTCAGGAAAATTGAAGCTCTACCTTGAATAGAATGCTACGATGAGCCTCTCATCGATGATAGATTCGATATCACTGCGTGATGGTTTGGCAAGCACACGGCCTGACATGGTATCTCGATCCAAACTCAGCCAGCTTGGTATAGTCTTACTCTCTATATTCTTAACTACCACCTGGTATAATGCCAGTTTGGTGCTGCCTTCCTTCCAGGAAATGACATTGCCCACCTTTACCTGATACGATGGGATATCAGTCACGCGCCCTTTAACACTTATATGACCATGCAGTACAAGTTGCCTTGCCTGGCGGCGTGAGTCAGCAAAGCCAAGGCGATAGGCTACATTATCAAGCCTCATCTCCAGTATCTGTAACAGGTTTTCTCCGTTCAGCCCAGGTAATCGCTCAGCCTCAGCGAAATGCTTCCTAAACTGGCGCTCAAGTACACCATAAATGTAACGTGCTTTTTGCTTCTCCTTTAGCTGCAAACTGTATCCAGAGACCTTCTTGCGGCGGGAACTACTGTGCTGGCCCGGGGGAGTATGCCGCTTCTCCACAGGACACTTAGGGGTGAAACACTTGTCCCCTTTAAGCATCAGTTTATCGCCTTGACGTCGACAAATCCGGCAAGCCGGCCCCGTATAACGGGCCATCTCAAACCTCCTCTAGATCCTTCTCCTCTTGGGGGGTCGGCAGCCATTATGAGGAATTGGGGTTACATCCCTGATGCTAGAGATGTTGAGACCCGCAGCTTGAAGAGAACGGATCGCCGCTTCCCGCCCACTCCCCGGCCCCTTGACATATACATCAACCTGGCGCAAGCCATGTTCCATCCCCTTCTTCGCCGCAGCCTCGGCCGCCCTCTGCGCAGCATAGGCTGTGCCCTTGCGTGAGCCCTTAAATCCGGCAGTCCCAGAGCTACCCCAGGCGATGACATTGCCTTGGGGATCAGTGAGCGTGATTATAGTATTGTTAAAAGTTGACTGTATATATGCTCGACCCCGCGGGATCGCTTTCCTCTCTCTCCTACTAACTCTGGCTGACTTCTTCTTAACCATTTAGTCACCTCCACTTACTTCTTAGACACGCCACGGCGTCTGCCTCTGCCGGCCACTGTCTTACGAGGCCCTCGCTTCGTTCGAGCATTGGTCTTAGTCCGCTGCCCACGAACTGGCAAACCTCGCCGATGCCGGAGGCCACGGTAGCTGCCGATCTCGATGAGCCGCTTGATGTTGAGATTAATCTCCTTCCGAAGATCACCTTCTACCTTGTATCCCTTATCGATAACCTCGCGGATGCGGTTTATCTCATCATCTGTGAGATCTCTAACCCTTGTATCGGGGTTAACGTCCGTTTGCTCCAAGATTTTTTTACTCAACATAGGTCCGATGCCATATAGATAGGTCAACGCTACTTCTATACGCTTATCCTTCGGTATATCAACGCCTGCAATCCTCGCCATTGCCCCTCCTGAGAAGACTAACCTTGTCTTTGCTTATGTCTCGGGTTAGTGCAAATGACCCTAACCACGCCTTTGCGCTTTACAACCTTGCACTTTTCGCAACGAACTTTAACCGAAGCTCTTACCTTCATCGCACCCACCCCTGGAATTGCTTAACCATGTTACTTAAAACGGTAAGTAATCCTTCCACGTGTCAGGTCATAGGGGGAGAGTTCCACCAAGACCTTATCACCACGGAGTATCCTTATGAAATGAAGTCTCATCTTCCCAGAAGCATGCGCCAAAACTTGATGCCCATTGGGCAACTCAACGCGAAACATGGCATTAGGCAAAGGTTCTACCACTATTCCTTCTACTTCAATGACTTCCTTTTTGGGCATAGGCCGCCAGCCCACCCTTTCCAAACAGCTCTAGCGCATAGTCAGTATCTCAGGCATACTATCGGCAATAGCGATGGTATGCTCAAAATGAGCGGAAAGCTTGCCATCGGCTGTAATGACCGTCCATTTATTATCAGCCACCTTGGTACGCCATACTCCGGCGTTAAGCATGGGCTCCAACGCCATGGTCATACCATTTTTCAGTAAGATCCCTTCCCCAGCAATGCCAAAATTGGGAATTTGGGGGTCCTCGTGTAAATCCCTACCGATGCCGTGCCCTACATATTCCCTCACCACAGAGAAATTCCTGGATTCAGCATAAGACTGGATTGCTGCAGAGACATCTCCCAACCTGGCTCCATTCTTGGCGGCAGCGATACCAGCCTCTAGAGCTCCCTTTGTAGTCGCGATAAGCTTCTGAGCATCTGAGCTTATCGTCCCTACACCCAATGTAACTGCTGCATCTGCATGAAAACCGTTTACCATTGCGCCAACATCAAGGGAGATTATGTCACCCGCCTTCAGCACCCGGGCTCCAGGTATGCCGTGAACCACCTCTTCATTCACCGAAGTGCAGATCGAGGCTGGAAAACCCCGGTATCCCTTGAACGATGAAACAGCCCCACGTTTCTTCAGCTCGCGAACAGCTACATCGTCAAGCTCGCCTGTTGTTACTCCTGGCCTGACCTCTTTAGTCAACGCTTCAATAACGGCAGCCACATCTCGTCCCGCCTCTCGCATCATAGCGATCTCTCGGGAGGACTTTATGATCACACCTATCTCTTGCCTGATCTGCTGCATCTCCTACTTCTTTGACCGAATAGCAGCGATTAAATCACTGCCTACTTTCTCAACATTCTTCTCACCATCTATCTCCACCAGCTTGCCCGCCTCGGTGTAATATTTTATAAGAGGTGCAGTCTGGGCAAAATAGACGTCGAGTCGCTTTCTAGCGGTCTCCTCAGTATCGTCGGCGCGCTGGTAAAGCTCGCCTCCGCAACGATCACATTTCCCCGCCACCTTCGGCGGCAGCTCAACAACATTATATGGGGTCTGACAATTGCGACAAATCCAGCGCCCGCTAAGTCGCCTCAAAAGCCTCTTGACAGAGACCTTGATATACAGCACCTTATCGATACTTTTCCCCTCAACTGCTAATGCTTTGTCCAAAGCCCTCGCCTGCTCCAATGTTCTGGGGAAGCCATCCAAGATAACCCCCTTGGCACAATCAGGAGCTGAGATCCTGCCCAAAACCATCTTCACAGTTATCTCATCAGGGACAAGCTGCCCTTTTTCCATATACGACTTGGCGATTTTCCCCAGCTCGCTTCCGCTCTCTTGTTCCTTGCGGAAGAGATCTCCGGAAGCGATATGAACCAGCCCCAGCTTCTTAGATATGGTGACCGCTTGAGTCCCTTTGCCTGCCCCCGGTGCTCCCAAAAGGATTAAATTCAACTGTTTCTGTTTACTCACTTAATGAACCCTTCATAGTGTCGCATCAGAAGCTGCGCTTCGATCTGCCTCATGGTATCCAGAACCACACCCACGACAATCAGAAGGCCAGCAGCCGAGATGAGCATAAGGTTAGTACTACTAGCCGAGCTGCCAACTAACCAGCGCGACAGGATCGGAGCCACTGCTACCAGGGCCAGGAACAATGCTCCACCCCAGGTGATACGAACGATCACTTTGTTCAAATAGTCGGAGGTAGGGCGCCCAGGGCGTATCCCCGGTATGAATCCCCCCTGCTTCTGCAATGTTTCAGCCAAATTCTGCTGCTGGAAAATCACCATAGTATAGAAAAAAGTAAACCCGACTACGAGGAAAAACAGGATAATCCAATAAACATTCCCAGTCACTCCAAAAATATTCTGAATATGATTAGCTAAATTGGCAGGTTGCCCCGCAGGGTGTGCAAAATAGGAGGCTACTGTTGATGGAAGCACCAGAATTGAGTAAGCGAAAATAAGAGGTATCATCCCTGCCGAGTTCACCCTGAGCGGAATATGGGTACCCCCTGATTGCCGGTACATCTTCCCGCCCCGAAACAGGCTGCGTGAGTATTGAACCGGGATGCGGCGCATCGCCTCAGTAACATAGACTATGAAGGAAGCAATCGCCAGCAAAAGTATGATCGTCTTAATTAGGCCCCATGCACCCGATGTCACAAAAGTCTGTCCCATATTACTTGGCATACCAGCTACGATGCCACCGAAGATTATGATGGAGATACCATTGCCGATGCCGTTCTCGGTGATGCGTTCTCCAATCCAGACAAGGAAAACTGTGCCCGCAGTCATCGATAGCACCATCGCTGCGGTAGGCAACAATGCGTCACCAGTCAACCCAATTTTTACGCCTGTCTGGAAGACCCCTTCCCTCTGGAAGAGAATCAGTTGTCCATAGGCTTGCATCATGGCCAGAGGCACCATGAGCCAGTGAGTCCACTGGTTCAGCTTCCTGCGCCCAGCATCTCCTTCCTTTTGAAGTGCCTGTAGTTGAGGGATTATCGGTACAAGAAGCTGCATTATGATAGATGCAGTGATATAAGGATAAACACCCATCGCAGCTACACTTAAGTTCCTCATCGCGCCGCCGCTGAACAGGTCGAGAAAGCCCAGGAGAGCACTCCTATCAAAAAGATCCGCTAGTTTAGCGGAATCAACACCGGGAACAGGAACATGGGCCACAAAACGAAAGACAATCAGCATGGCTAAGGTGAAAAGCAACTTCAACCTCAGGTCAGGGAGGCTGAAAGCATCGACCATGGCCTGCATCAGTCGTGGTCTTGAACTCTTCTGTGGCTGTCGCATTTTACAGTTATTCCCCTAAATCTCCTCCGCCCTTCCACCTGCGGCTTCTATCTTCCTCTTGGCAGACTCGGAGAATTTATTGGCCTTCACTACCAGGGGGCGCTGAAGTTCCCCTTCACCCAAAATTTTAACAGGCTTCTTGAGCGATCGTATCAGGCCGGCATCAAATAGCATTTGCGGCGTCACCTCTGTATCCTGATCGAATACCTCCAGCCGCTGCAGTTTCACGAGAGTATAATAGATCTTGAAGATATTAGTAAAGCCACGTTTATGTGGCAATCGCTTAACCAGGGGAGTCTGCCCGCCTTCGAATCGTAGAGCAATCCCCGGTCCAGAGCGTGATTTTTGACCCTTTAGTCCGCGACAGGAATAAGTGCCATGTCCGCTGCCGTCACCACGACCAACCCGCTTTCTGCTGTGTTTAGACCCCGAAACGGGGCTGATCTCGTTCTGCCTCATCTTCTACTCCTCGGGTGCCTCTTCTACCCGAACCAAGTGTCTAACCTTGTTTATCATACCGCGGATTTCCGGAGAGTCGTTATGCACGACAGTCTGGTTCAGGCAATGGAAACCCAAGGTCCTAAGGGTTATTCTCTGCTCCTTAGCGTATCCGATAGCACTCTTCTTCCAGGTAATGCGCAGTTTAGCCACCGGCCCCCCCACCAGCTGTAGTTCTCGCCCTTCTCCTCGCCAATTCCTGCTTCGGATCCTTCAATTGACTTAGTGCCAGCATAGTAGCCTTGACCACGTTTATAGGGTTCGCGCTGCCCATAGATTTGGTCAAAATGTCCTTAATCCCCGCAGCCTCCACTGTGGCCCGTACGCCGCCTCCGGCGATGACACCAGTCCCCGGCGCTGCAGGCTTCAGCATAACCTTGGCTGCCCCAAACTTGGTTACGATCTCATAAGGAATGGTGCCGCCATCTATCGGCACATGAATGAGGTTCTTTCTAGCAACAACACCAGCTTTGCGAATCGCTGCCGGTACTTCCCTGGCCTTGCCCAGCCCAGCCCCAACATGCCCTTCCCCATCGCCAACCACCACCAAGGCGCTGAAGCTGAACCGCCGTCCCCTCTTCACTACCTTGGCCACACGATTAACATAGACCAGCTTCTCGGTCAGGTTC
The DNA here is from genome assembly GCA_964353645.1 of uncultured Dehalococcoidia bacterium. GTDB lineage: Bacteria > Chloroflexota > Dehalococcoidia > SZUA-161 > SZUA-161 > JACWAE01. The sequence goes on along the minus strand of CAYGWR010000013.1, from coordinate 10,995 downwards.
AAATCATTGGGATTTATTCTCTCTGTCTGTTCCATAATGCTCAAAACCTCAATCCTGCCCCGCGGGCGGCATCGCCCAATCCTTTAACCCGCCCTTGATATTTGTAACCGCCACGGTCGAATACGACCTGTTTTATCCCCTTGTCCTGGGCACGTTTGGCAACCAGAGTACCTACCAGCTCAGCCATCTTCTTTTTGTTCTTTTCGCCCGATCCGTTCTTTATATCAACATCCATGGTTGATGCACAGGCAATGGTGTGCCCAGAACCATCGTCTATCACCTGAGCATAAATATGCTTCAGGCTGCGAAAGACACATAGGCGAGGGCGAGAGGCAGTACCCGATACACGCTTCCTCACCCGCTCATGTCTTCTTTTTCGCGCTTCACTGGAATTTCTATCGCCAGTCATAATATTCTATTTCTTTCTACCCACCTTACCCGCTTTTCCAGCCTTTCGTCTGACCCGCTCACCTGCGTACTTTATCCCCTTCCCTAAATAAGAGTCGGGTGGTTTCACCGCTCGAATCTTTGCTGCTACTCCACCGACCAGTTCTTTGTCAATACCCAAGACGCTGATCTGTGTAGGACCTTCGGTAACCAGCGATATCCCCGTTGGAGGAGTAAACTCCACAGGTTTGGTATACCCCACCTGGAGCACAAGTTTCTCTCCGGACTTAGCAGCGCGGTAGCCCACCCCATAGAGCTCTAGGCTCTTCTTGAACCCCTGGCTTACCCCTTCAACCATGTTTGCAAGCAAACTCCTGGTTAAACCATGAAGAGAACGATGACGCCTGTTGTCCGTAGGCCTTGATACAGTAAGTATGCCATCATTTAATGAGATGCTCATATCCTTAAGAAAAGAGCGAGAAAGCTGTCCCTTGGGCCCCTTAACCGTGACCTCATTGCCCTTGATCGACACTTCCACACCCTTGGGTACAGTTATCGGCCTATTACCTACTCTGGACATGGTTATCTCCCGCCTGCTTTACCACGCATAACACAAAACTTCGCCCCCCAAGCCCTTCTTCCAAGCTTGCTGTCCCGTCATCACTCCCTGGGAGGTGGAAATGATTGCGATACCAAGACCTCCGTAAATCCGAGGGATCTCACCCTTCTGGCAATAGACCCTCAGACCGGGTGTACTCACCCGCTTCAATCCAGTTAACACCGGCTGTTTTTTCCCTGCATAGCTGAGATGAACCTTGACTACCCTCTGAGGAGTATTACCCTTCAGCACCTCGTAATCCTTAATGAAACCTTCTTCCTTGAGCACTTTGGCAATTGAGATCTTGGTCCTGGAAGCAGGAACGAGAACAGATTCATGCCTGGATACGATTGCATTTCGGATCCGAGTCAACATATCAGCGATAGGATCAGTAAGACTCATATCAAACCCTCAAAAATAATCACCAGCTAGATTTCCTCACCCCAGGAAGATATCCCTCCAGCGCAAGCTTCCTGAAGCAAATCCTGCACATCCCAAACATACGGATGTACGCGCGTGGACGACCACACAATTTGCAACGGTTGTGATGTTGCACCCTGTACTTAGGAGAGCGTTTTGATTTTACGATCCTTGATACTTTAGCCATCTTCTCTCACTGTCTACTGAAGGGGATGCCCATCAGTTCCAGAAACCTTCTGGCCTCCTCATTAGTGCGCGCTGTGGTAACAATGCAGACCTGAAGTCCACGAACCTTATCCACCTTGTCATAGTCGATCTCGGGGAATACAATCTGCTCCTTCATACCCAAGGTATAATTACCTTGACCATCAAACGCATTCCTGGGGACACCTTGAAAATCACGAACACGGGGCAAAACAGCGCTTACGAACCGGTCGAAGAATTCATACATGCGCTCACCCCGTAGCGTTACCTTAATCCCAATAGGCATACCAGCTCGCAACCTGAAAGCGGCAATGGACTTCTTGGCGCGTGTAATCACAGGATGTTGCCCTGAAATCAAAGATAAGTCATTGGTTGCGCTTTCCATAGCTTTTGCATTTTGAATAGCCTCCCCCAGGCCGATGTTTAGCACGACCATCTTCAACCGCGGCACCTGCATGGGATTTCTGTACCCCAACTCTTTCATCATTGCGGGTACGATCTCTTTCTGATATCTATCCTTCAGCCTGGACACTAGCCAATCACCTCGTGACACTTTTTGCATACCCGAACCTTGGTCTTGTCCTCCAAGATTAGAAACCCAACACGGGTTGGCTTATCACATTTAGAGCATACAAGCATAACATCGGAGACATGGATCGGCGCTTCACGCTCAATGATACCCGCTTGCCTTATGTTTGCACGGGCTTTCATATGGCGCTTGACCATATTCACCCCTTCCACCACAAGCCGATCCTCCCGAGGATAGTAACGACGAACCTTTCCCTTTTTCCCCCGATCATCCCCCGTGATCACCAGCACCTCATCGTCTCTGCGAATTTTCATCACACCACCTCAGGCGCTAAAGAGACAATTTTCATAAAGTTGCTCTCTCTAAGTTCCCGCGCTACTGGCCCAAAGATGCGACTACCCTTGGGATTGCCCTTCTCATCAAGGATCACCGCAGCATTCTCATCAAACCTGATATAAGAGCCATCAGGGCGACTATGCACTTTAACTGTGCGAACCACAACAGCACGGACGACATCGCCCTTCTTCACCGCCGCCCCGGGGATCGACTCTTTTACCGATGCCACGATGACATCGCCCAGACGGGCATAACGCCTTCTGCTACCACCAAGAACATTTATACACATAATCTTCTTGGCGCCAGAGTTATCCGCTACCTTAAGCCTGGTAAATGTCTGAATCATGGCTTACTCTATCTCTGCCGGCTTGACCTCAATCTGCTCCACCTTGGTTACGATTTCCGCCACCCGCCACCTTTTCTCCTTAGACAGAGGCCGAGTCTCGACAATCCTCACCAAATCGCCGACACCACATGCATTGTTCTCATCGTGAACTTTGAATTTCGCCCTGTAGCTAACAACACGTTTAAAGCGAGGATGACGACGACGAGTTTCCACCTCTACCAACACTGTCTTATCCATCTTATTGCTCAGCACCCGAGCGAGACGAGTCTTCTGTTTCTTTTCCATCGTTATTCCCCGCTAAGCTCCCGTTCACGCATTATCGTCTTCAGCACAGCTATCTTCTTCTTCACCTTGGGCATCTCACTATAATTCGCCAGTTGCCTGGTTGCATGCCGAAACCTGAGGTTAAACAGCTCCTGATAAGCATCGTCGAGTTGCCTAGCCAGTTCATCCGTACTCAGCGCTCTTATCTTATCTACTCTCATTGCCATCACCAGTTATGCAGCCACTTCAGCGAAAATTTCCCTGGCAACGAACCTGGTTTCAATTGGGAGTTTATTCGAAGCCAAGCGCATCGCCTCCCGCGCCAACTCCTCCTTA
>CAYGWR010000013.1:0-7475 GCA_964353645.1 uncultured Dehalococcoidia bacterium | reverse complement strand
GTTCAGTAGCAGTAGCAGCTCGCTCGGGTAGGACTTCACCTGTCCCTGCTTCCTCCACCACCTTAGCTTCAGGAAGAACCTCACCCTTGTATATCCACACCTTAACCCCGATAAGACCCATAGCAGTGAATGACTCAGCAAAGCCATAGTCGATATCAGCTCTCAAGGTATGCAGAGGAACACTGCCCTCGCGCCCGGTCTCACGGCGAGCGATCTCTGCCCCTCCAAGTCTACCCGAGCATGTTATTTTTATCCCCTTAGCGCCGCGTAGCATAGTACGAGAAATAGACTGTTTAATAGCCCTGCGGTAGGCTACACGCCTCCTAAGCTGTTCTGCAATGTTATCTGCCACCAGTTGCGCATCCATCTCCGGCTCTCTTATCTCATGAATATTAAGACGAACCTTCTTCCCGGTCTTTTTTTCCAAAAGAACCCTCAACTCATCCACCCTCTGCCCCCCACGGCCAATTACAATGCCGGGCCTCGAGGTGTGAATAGTCACCGTAACTTCACTAGCCTTGCGCTCGATTTCAACCAGAGAAATGCCAGCTTCGTCGTAGGCAGAGCGAATCATGCGGCGAATATTTACATCTTCGTGCACCAGCTCGGTATAATGTTTCTCATCATACCATCGAGAACGCCAGTCCTTGATTACGCCGAGTCTAAAACCGAAAGGATGAACCTTCTGCCCCAATCATTCCTCCTCAACGATGATAGTGATATGGCTAAAACGTCGGTGATACGGGCTTGCCCTCCCACGAGCGTTGGCATGGTATCTTCTCAGAGTTTGTCCCTTATCAGCAAAGGCCTTAACAATCTTGAGCCGCGCCGGTGCCATCTGATAGTTGTTTTCGGCATTGGAAGCAGCGGACTTAACCACCTTAGCCACAGTCCGAGCCGCTGGCGTCGGCAGGAAATTGAGAATGGTTAAGGCTTCACTCACCTTCTTGCCCCGCACTGTGTCCAACACTAGCCCTACTTTTCGCGGCGACACTCTTATTTGTCTTGCACTTGCTGTTACTTCCACTTTAAAAACCCACTCACTTTATTGTGGCCGGGGCTGCCGGTGCAGTCGGCTTTCTAATAGCAGTTACTCTCTCCGCCCTGCCAGTATGACCTCTAAAAGTCCTGGTGGGAGCGAATTCCCCCAACTTATGGCCCACCATATTCTCAGTTATGAAGATAGGCACATGCCGTCTACCATCGTGCACCCCGATAGTGATCCCGATCATTTGAGGGACGATAGTTGATGACCTCGACCAGGTTTTGATTACCGCTTTCTGATCGTTCCTAATCAGAGCGTCTATCTTCTTAAGCAACCTGGGATCAACGAAAGGCCCTTTCTTAGTCGACCTCGACATTAAAGTTTTAACCCTCCTGAGATACTAGTTCCTTCTCTTAACAATCAGCTTGTTGCTGCGCTTATTGCGTCTTGTCTTAAAGCCCAGTGCCGGCTTGCCCCAAGGGGTCTTCGGCCCTGGCATCCCAATAGGAGACCTGCCCTCGCCACCGCCATGAGGATGGTCACGTGGTGTCATTGCCGAACCGCGTACCGATGGGCGCAAGCCCCTGTGCCTATTGCCGCCAGCTTTGGCCAAGTTGATATTGCTATGGTCAATATTCCCTACCTGGCCTATCGTAGCTATGCATCTCTCATCAAAGCGGCGAAGCTCCCGGGAAGGCAACCTCACCAAAACGTAGCCTGCCTCTCTGGCCATAATCTGGGCAGACACCCCGGCGCTACGCACCATCTGCCCACCCTTGCCGAGGTGAAGCTCGATATTATGGACTGCGGTGCCCATCGGGATCAACTTTAACGGAAGAGTGTTACCAGGCTTTATCTCAGCACCCTCTCCCGAAGAGATGACATCGCCTACTTTGAGCCCGAGCGGAGCCAATATATAGCGCTTCTCACCGTCAACATAATTGATCAGGGCGATGTTCGCCGAGCGATTGGGGTCATACTCAATAGAGGCCACTTTACCCGGAATACCTAACTTGTCACGCTTGAAATCGATGATACGGAGCTTCCGTTTGGCGCCGCCACCACGATGGCGCACCGTTATCTTGCCTTGATTGCTTCTCCCCGCCTTCCTCTTAAGAGGCAATAGCAACGATTTCTCCGGCTCCTTCTTGGTTATCTCGGAGAAGTCGGATCCAACTTTACCTCTTTGCCCTGGTGAAGTGGGGCGATATACCTTCAGTCCCAAAACGATCTCCTTTTCCTTTAGCCTAGCTTACGATTACACTCCCTCGAAAAGCTCGATCTTCTGTCCCGGTTCCAGGGTGACAACAGCCTTTTTCCAGGGTGAGGTCATCCCCCGCTGCCTTCCGGCACGGCGCATCTTGCCCGGGACGCAGATTACATTCACTGATGTCACCTTAACCTTGAACGCCTTCTCCACCGCCTCTTTTATCTGAGGCTTGTTAGCATCCCGAGATACCTCAAAGGTGTACTTGCTCTGAGCCAAGAGCATCGAATTCTTCTCAGTTATAATAGGCCGACGTAACACTTCGTAAGTGTGCATCCTCTCCCCCTAAGAGGTCTTTGCCTCAGCGACCACCCGTTCCTCACCCAGCATCGCCTCCACCCGCCGCACCGCATCAACGGTCATAAGTAAAGTATTATGTGATATAAGATCGACAACATTCAGCATACTAGCTGGCAGCGTCTTTACCATCGCGATATTGCGAGCCGATTTAAATACGGTCGTATCGAGATCAGCGGTAACCAGCAAAGCCGAGGACTCGATGCCCAGCGCCTGCAAAACCTGCGCCATCTGCTTGGTCTTGGGCTCCTCCAAACCAAATGTATCAATCACCTTAAGCTCTTCATCAGCTACCTTGGCTGAGAGGATACTCCTTATAGCCAAGCGTCGCATCTTCTTAGGCATCGCCTGCCTGTAACTTCTGGGGTGAGGTCCAAAAATTACCCCACCACCGCGGCGCAACGGCGATCTCTTGTTGCCAGCACGCGCCATCCCGGTGTGCTTCTGTTTATACAGCTTACGGCTGCTTCCTGAGACCTCACGGCGGGTCTTGGTGTCGGCAGTTCCCTGACGGGAGTTCGCCAACTGCCTCACCAGCGCCTGATGAACCACGGCCTCATTCGGTTGCAACCCGAAGACAGCTTCGTCAAGCTCGATCTTATCGATCTCCTGCCCCGCATTATTATAAACTGAAATCTGCACAGTGTCTCCCAACTACTTGCCTTGCTTCTTCGTCTCTTGCTTCGCAGTCTCTTGTTTCCTGACAACTTGTCTCTTGGATTTTCTTATCTCCAATAGCCCATTCTTGGCTCCAGGAACAGCCCCTTTGAGCAAGAGCAAATTGCGGTCAGGGTCAGCTTTGACTACCTCGATACACTTAACAGTGACCCTTTGGTTACCCATATGACCCGCCATCCTGAGCCCCTTGAGTATATGCCCCGGGGTAGTGCCAGAGCCAATTGCACCAGGGGCACGGTGGCGATCAGACTGGCCGTGTGTCTTGGGGCCACCTGCAAAATGATGGCGCTTGACCACACCAGCAAAGCCCTTCCCTTTGGATAACCCGCTTACATCCACCAGGTCCCCAGGCTGGAACAAGGTAACATCAACCCGAAGCCCCACCTCAACATTGGGAACCTCATCAACCCTGAACTCCCTCAATAGTTTGAACAATCCCAGCTTACCCAGATGTCCCTTCTCCGGCGCATTGAGGCGCTTCGCCTCTCGAAAGCCTAGCTGAACTGCATTGTAACCCTCTTTGGCAACTGTCTTAATCTGGGTCACAGTGCAAGGACCAGCCTCGATGGCAGTCACCACTTCCACCGTGCCATCTTTGGTGAACAACTGTGTCATGCCTATTTTTCGACCAAGAATTCCCTTAATCATTATCTACAACCTGAAACTACCTATAGCTTTATCTCGATGTCCACCCCTGCCGGCAAATTCAACGTGGTCAGAACATCAATGGTCTTCGCCGTGGGGTCCATAATATCGATTAACCTCTTGTGAGTCCTGATCTCGAACTGCTCACGCGAATCCTTGTCCACATGGGGAGAGCGGATGACGCAAAATTTCCTTATATGGGTGGGAAGAGGCACCGGACCTATTACCGCTGCGCCAGTGCGCTCCGCTGCTTCAACAATCTGCACCGCAGACTGGTCTAGAATCCTATGATCATACGACTTCAGCTTGATGCGTATTCTTTGTTTCGGCATCTAGCTCCTCATTCTGGTGATTATCTCACGCGCCATATCCTTGGCCACTTCTTGATAACGATAGAATTCCATGGAATGGGTTGCCCTTCCCTGGCTTATCGACCTGAGGTCAGTGGCATAACCGAAGATCCCAGCCAATGGTACGTAGCAACGAACTATATGTGTCCATGCCCGCAACTCAATAGCCTCAACCCTGGCCCTTCTGGCGTTGAGATCACCCATGATGTCCCCCAGGAACTCTTTGGGCGTCGCCACCTCAAGCTTCATTATTGGCTCAAGAAGGATAGGATCGGCCTCTTTTACTCCCTCTCTCACCGCCAGGGATCCTGCCATCTTGAAGGCTATCTCCGAAGAGTCCACCTCGTGATAGCTGCCATCGACCGCAGTTGCCTTTATGTCTATTATGGGATAGCCAGCGAGGACACCGTTTTCCAGCGCCTCTCTGACGCCCTGTTGCACAGCGGAGATATACTGCCGGGGTACCGCTCCGCCCTTCATTTTGTTTACGAACTCAAAACCCTTGCCCCGTTCCAGCGGCTCAAACTCGATCCAAACATGCCCATACTGCCCATGCCCACCAGTCTGCTTGACAAACCTGCCCTCCGCACGTACGGAGACAGTTATCGTTTCCTTATAAGCAACCTGTGGCCTGCCCACCTTAGCGTCAACCCCAAACTCGCGCATCATCCTGTCGACGATGATATCGAGGTGAAGCTCACCCATACCAGAGATTATAGTCTGACCGGTATCCTGGTCATAGCGAGTTTTGAAGGTAGGATCCTCGTCCGCCAGTTTAGCCAATGATTCACCCAACTTGTCCTGGTCTGCTTTTGTCTTGGGCTCTATTGCCACAGATATAACAGGCTCGGGGAACTTGATAGATTCCAGGACGACTGGCTTGGTAGGTTCACAGAGTGTATCTCCCGTGAAGGTATCCTTGAGACCGACAGCGGCAACGATTTGACCACATCCTATCTCGCTTGTCTCCTCCCGTCGGTTGGCATGCATTAGAAGCAATCGACCCAGCCGTTCCTTATGCTCCCTGGTCGAATTATAGATCTGGGAGCCAGTCCGTGCTCTTCCCGAATACACTCGTAGATATATCAAACGGCCTATGAAGGGGTCGGAGACTATCTTGAATGCCAGAGCCGAGAATGGGGCGCTATCGCTAGCCTCACGTGTTACCTCTTTGCCTGTACGCGGGTCAGTTCCCCGCACTGGAGGCATATCCAGAGGTGAAGGGAGATAATCGACTACAGCATCCAGAACCGATCGTACACCCTTGCCCTTCAAGGCACTGCCACAGAGCACAGGGACCAGCCTGGTGGACAGCGTCGCTCTCCTAATCGCTGCCTTAAGCTCCGGGACAGCAATCTCCTTACCTTCTACATAGGCGCTCATGAGCGCTTCGTCGCTGTCAGCCACCTTTTCGATTAACTTCTCGCGATGGCGGGCAACAGCTTCCTTGTACTCTTCAGGAACAGGCACCTCAGTAGAAGCTTGGTCTCTGTCATCAGAGAAAAGCCACGCCTTGCTCTCAATCAGATCGATAACACCTTTGAAATCTGCTTCTACACCGATAGGTAGCTGTATCGCCACCGGGTTAGCCCCAAGGCGGCTTACGATTGACTGCACCGTTGCCAAAAAGTCAGCGCCAACGCGATCCATCTTGTTAACGAAGCATATCCTGGGGACACTATATTTATCCGCCTGCCGCCAAACCGTCTCGGACTGCGGCTCAACCCCGCACACGGCATCGAACACCACCACCCCACCATCGAGGACTCTGAGGCTGCGTTCCACCTCAGCAGTGAAGTCAACATGGCCAGGGGTATCGATGATATTTATCTGATGGTCCAGCCACTCACAGCTTGTAGCGGCAGCGGTAATAGTGATCCCGCGCTCACGCTCCTGCTCCATCCAATCCATCACCGCCGTCCCGTCATCCACTTGGCCCACCTTATAGGTCCTGCCGGTGTGATACAGGATGAGCTCGGTGACGGTTGTCTTACCGGCATCGATGTGAGCGATAATCCCGATATTCCTCACCCGCTCCAGCGCCAACCCCTGCGCCATGGCCCCATCCCTCTCAGCTAGACAAGCTTTGTTATTACCCACAATACTTATAACCCTCGTTTACCACCTGTAATGGACAAAGGCTTTGTTCGCCTCAGCCATACGGTGTGTATCTTCTCTCTTCTTAATAGCAGTACCCTGATTTCGAGAAGCCTCACTCAGCTCCTCTGCCAGTCTATTCGCCATAGGCTTGCCCTTGCGCGCCCTTGCTGAAATAACCAACCATCGCATCCCCAGAGCCATACGGCGATCTCCCTTAATATCAACCGGCACCTGATAGGTTGCGCCACCAACCCTGCGCGGCTTGACCTCAATAACCGGTGTCACATTCTTCAATGCCTGTTCGAATACATCCACGGGATTCTTCTTCAACTCTTTCTCGATGATTTCCATAGCTCCATAGACGATACCTTCAGCCGTGCTCTTCTTGCCCCGGCCCATTATCTTATTAATGAACCGCGCCAGATTCGCACTCTGGTACTTGCCATCAGGTGATATCTTTCTCTTGGTTCCTCGAGCTCGCCGTGGCATTTTTCTTTTCTCAAACCATCCTTTCAATCAAAGAGCTTCTATAAATTAGAAGCTCCTACAGACCATTTATCGAAAAACCAAGGTTTGCCCGCTTAAGGGGTGGCCTTGGGCTTTTTGGTTCCGTAGCGACTACGACCCTGGCGCCGATTTTCCACACCAGTAGCATCCAGAGCGCCGCGGATTATGTGATAGCGCACACCTGGAAGGTCCGGTACCCTCCCCCCACGGATCAGCACCACTGAGTGCTCCTGCAAACTGTGACCCTCGCCAGGGATATAGGCTGTTACTTCTATCCCATTTGTTAACCGCACCCGCGCGACCTTGCGCAATGCGGAATTCGGTTTCTTAGGCGTGACCGTCTTTACCTGAAGACAGACCCCCCTCTTCTGGGGAGAGCCCTTACTGCCCCGCTCACTCTTACCCTTCAGACTATTTAAGGTGAAGCGAAGTGCCGGCGCTTTGGACTTCTTCTTCAGTTTCTTGCGCCCTTTCCTAACCAACTGGTTTATTGTAGGCAACGCCCCTCCTTACCCTTCGAGAATGATTTAGGCGCTAAATTGAAATTATAATGGAACTCAAGTTATATGTCAAGGGTGGGTAATTTAAGATGGTGTTAAAAAAAATTGAAAGGTGGAGAGTTAAAGCTTGAAAAGTGGACTGCGGT
>CAYGWR010000012.1:0-25046 GCA_964353645.1 uncultured Dehalococcoidia bacterium | reverse complement strand
GGGAGTAACTCAGTGGTAGAGTTCCTGCCTTCCAAGCAGGCTGTCGCGGGTTCGAGTCCCGTCTCCCGCTCCAGATTTTTTCTTAACCATTAACTTAACTATTCCAGCTTCAACTAGCTTTGGATTTTTACTTAACTCTTTATGTCTAGTCCTCATTGGTTGCCCCCTCTCTTAGTCTTTGGTTTCCGTTTCCTCTTGTAGTTTAGTCCCAATACCACCCAGTAATGCCCTAATTTCTTACCTCTAATCTCACCTCCCTCCAGTAGTAGCCTAACGTGTCTGTCAGACAATCCAAGTTTTTCCGCTGCTTGTTTCACACTGTACATCATGGAGATATTATAGCCGAAGTTGGATATAATGTCAAGTCTATTTTGTTTAATAGACCTCTAAAAAAGGTCTTGGACTCTATCCCAAGGCTTGATTAGCCGTGACTGTCTGGGATTATTGTGAGTCTTGGATTCTCTTTGCATGACTGCTGAAACTTTGGACAAGTTGGAGCTATCCAAGGCATGGATACGATTTTTTTAACTCTATCCGAAATCGCTTGCGAGTTCTCCCTCCGCATGCTACATTCTATCGTAGGGAGCCCTAATTGCATCCTATTGGCTCCCCATCATGTTCTGCGGTTATGGCATCCTCTTTCATATAAGAGGAAAGGGGAGGGTATATAAGCACTCTAATTGAATGAAAAAGTGGGCAGTAGCGAAAGGTATTGGTAACCCAATAAAATTTAAGAAATAGGAGAGTAAAATGGTCGGAGTCGACAACATAATAAAGATATTGGAGTTGGTGGTATTCAGTGGCCACATAAAGGGTGAGCAACCAGTCAGTGCGGTGGTAGCTTCGTTGCCTGAAGCTGGAAAGACCGAGATGATTATGAAGCTGATGGATAACGAAGGTTGCCTTGTTCTTACAGATGTGACAGCTTATGGAATCATGAAGGACTATGCAAAAAGGATAGCAGAAAAGGAAATACGACACATCATTATCCCAGATTTGATTAAACCCATGAGCAGGGGTAAGGATACCGTCCACAGCTTAATAGCTTTCCTGAACTGCCTGCTTGAGGAAGGTGTCATGAAAATGAGCACATATGCCATGTCGGTTGGTGTGCCTTCTGAAGGCATGAGCGTCAGTTCACCAACTCTTCCAATCAAGTGTGGCTTAATAACTGCAATGGCAAAAGAAGTATTACTTGATGGCAGACATGGCTGGGCACGTATGGGCTTCATGTCCAGGTTGCTGCCAGTCTCCTATGGCTACAATGTGAACACGCAACTTAGTATCCACAAATCCATAGCTGAGAGGCAGTACCAATCGGAGGCTAAGATAAAGCTAAATTTGCCCAAGGAGGATATTGAGGTCAAGCTGGATATAAAGGAAGCAGACGCCCTAATGATCCTCAGCACAGCCTTATCCAGTATTGGCAACAAAGCCAATCCTCAGAAAGTGTATGGATTCCGATTGCAGAAGATTCTACAGAGGCTAGCTATGGCCAATGCCATAAGTGAAGGGAGAGATACTGTTGAGGAGAAGGATGTCGAGGTTGTAAGGCAGCTTGCGGTCTATATGAACTTGGATTTCAATCCCCTATAGCTGCATAATGTGAGACCCCGCTATTCATACCGATATAGTACTCTCAATTAATGACAATATTATATTAGAGAATATAGCGGGGTCTCGCTGCCCTATCGTGGCTGTCCAAATATTTTAGAATCTCCCATTTGAAGCTAATGGCTGAAGCTGTGGATTTCCATTGGCAAGATAGTTTGCTTGGATTGGTTAATTTAGTTAGCGGATGGCTTACCGCCCTTATTCCAATGCTTTAACCCTCTTTTCCAAATCGTCTATTTTGCTCCAACCACCTACATTGTAGTAGAGTTCATTCTCCAGGGAATTAACCTTACTTCTCAAATCAGAGATGGCTTTGGCTAGGGTTTCCAAGGAGCTTGTCGCTGTTGTCGTATTCGTGCCATTGACTTCATTCTGCAAAGTGGTCACTTTACTACTTAATGTATTTAGCTGCCACTCCATATTACTTATCCTAGAGTTTAAGTCTTCAATTTCCTGTGTGTTTCCCTGACAGCCTGCTGCAATGGCAAGCCATATAATCACAATTCCAAGCACCAAGATAACTGACCACTGTTTCATTTCCATAGACCTCCTTGCTTTGGTTGCGCCATTATACATTTCGCTGTAAAATCTCGCAAGAGGATTATAAGGGAATAAGAGGCGTCTTGGAGCATTTAAGCGGAATTGCTGAGGGTAACCTTAAGCGAGCCAAGTTGGAAATAGAAAGGGTACTGGCTTTTAGAAGGAGAAGACAAAATTAACACTTGGATTAAGGTCTGACAAATGCAATTAAAGGGGAGGATACACCATGGGTTTTTTTGATGGTATGAAATTCCGCCCAAACATGGAAATCAACGCAGCTAGGGAAGCTTTGAACAGGGGGGATGACAAAGCAGCAATTGCCAATTATGAGAGAGCACTTGAATTAGCACCAAAAGACCATGAAATTCCGAGAATGCTAGCACTACTTTACGGAAGGAATTCCATCAAGCTTAATAGAATCTTTCCATTATTGGATGAAGCAGTTCAGGAGTGGGGAAAGAGTTTGGTAACAGACTCAATGAACCATGAAACAATTTATCTAAGAGCCAGTGCCATCTACCAAACACTTGACCGTAGTCCTGATTTGGTGAATCAACTTTTTCCAAAGGGAAAGATTAGCGCCTTAAGACCATCCTTGGATTTCCATTCATCATTGTCAATACACAGGATACGTTATGGTGACCTTTTATCTTATATGTGGAGTGAAGAGGGAAGGAAGCACTGGAAACACTCTGAAGAGAAACTACGGAAATATAACGTTGTACTTCCTAGCCCCGAGCAAGTATCCAACGAGGATGCAAGTATACTGCTATCAATTGATTATGTGTATGTGAGCTACTTGGATATTGGAGCAAATGCGGATAAGGATGATGCACCCATATTAGCTTTTATTAAAGAAGCCAACTTGCCTTATGTGGATGTGGCACCTTGGGACGTTGCATGGTGGCTAGCCATTGACACAGTTAACGACTTGGTTAGCATGGTTAAAAGTCAGGATTTGAAATCGATGACCTTGACTCTTGGTGGTGCCCTTGAGTCACTAATGGAGAATCACAATAGCTCGGGCAGAAAACAAGATTATGGGCTATATCACCTTAATAGGATATATAGAGATAAACCAATTAATAAGCAGTATGCTATTCCCCAAGCGGGTGATTGGATTGAAGTTGCCGAAGCGCCTCCTAAAATATGAATGATGCCTGATAATGTGAAATTGGTTTCACCAAGTGTATTATAATCCATTATCTGTCATCAATTTTGGAATATGGATAATTTTCGCTCGTCCAACCAGATAGGCTCTGCAATGAAGTGGTTTTCGGTTGTATACCCCCCGACTCTGTAGCTGCTGAACTATACACGACACCATGCTATTTAACTGGATATAGTATTGTTAATTAATTGAGAATACTATATCTGAATGAATAGAGGGCTGTCTCTACCCCTTCTTCCCAAGCGGATTTTGTCTATAAATTGTCGTCAGCTAAGATAACGGGGCTTTGTAGTGCTTCATGGAATCCTCAAAGGTAACTGACCTGGTATATCTCTGCACCATTTCCAAGCTTTCCCATCTACCCAAGTCTTTGATAGTCATGGTATCCACTCCAGCTTTCCTAAGTAGGCAGGCAAAGGTTCTACGGAAGGTATGGGGATTGCATTTAAGGCCAGTGGAAGCTTCCAAGCGTTGGAGCATCACAATAATTCCAAACCTACTCATGCCCCATATGTTGCCACTGGGCTTATACTCAGCTAGCCATGCCTTAAGATATTGCTCCGTGAGGCCACCAAATGGCGCATAGCCTTCTTTTCTGCCCTTGCCCATGATTCTCACCCTATGATTTATCCAATCTATGTCTGCTGGCTTTATGTTAGCTAACTCGCTAAGCCTCAAACCGCTTTCAACAAATAGGGCAATAATTGCTCTATCCCTTGGAGTATGAGCCTGCCCAATTAGTTGGAGAATCTGCTCCTTTTCCAAAGAGGGCAGTATAGGCTTGGCTAATATGGGTGCTGGCATACCAACCATTGGATTACAAAGCCCATATTCCATATTAAGCCACCTATAGAATGTTTTCATGGCTCTAAAGGTAGCATGTCTGGTGGAAAGACCATAGTGGTTGGCTGGAATGGAATTCAAATATCTCTGTATATCCTGTCTGGTGGCTTTTGGATAATTAACCTGGCAGAGAAATCTTATTAGCCTCTGACGGTAGAATTCCAGCGTCATGGGGCTTACCCCCATGGCCTCTCTTGACTGCATAAACAGGCTATAGTAATCATTATCTGCATTTGGAATCTGTGTTTGTTCACAAAGTTTATCCAGGAGCTTTGGTGATGGTGGACACTTTCCATGCTTAACCTGTGAGATGTAGCTTCTACTAAAATTACTTAACTCTGCTATCGTGGAAACAGGTAGTTTGTTAAGTAATTTGAGAGCATTCAAATGCCTTCCAAGCAGGCTGTCGCGGGTTCGAGTCCCGTCTCCCGCTCCACAAATTCTCAGGAAACCAGCCCTATCTTGGCAGCCACTTTAAAAGGGTAGCAGAGCACCCGCTCCAAGCTACCCAGACGGCAAAAAAGTATAGCAAATAGAAGAGATGGGTCGGTGAATTCATCGGCACATCTATTTTCTATTAGTGATGGTTTCCGCTATGCTGCACCCAACCTGCAGCTTACCATAATCCACGATGGGAGCAAATTGTCCAATCCACTCTAATGGTCACCACTGATTAATATTTTGAAAGGTTTGTTCAGGATTATTTCTTGACCCCATCCGCAAATTCTCAGCCATTCCAACTGCTAATTCGTATTCATCATTTTCTAATGCCTTCAATGTTGCCCGGGCAACTTCGGAAGGAGGTATCCCTCTATCCTGCTGTTCTCTTTCCCCCCTGGCGCCCTTATCTAATTCCGTATCAACAATGGGCGGTATCATCTCAAATACTTTTATAGAGGTGTCTTTTAATTGATGCCTAAGGGATAAACTGAACGAATGAATTGCAGCCTTAGTCGCACAATAAACCGGCATGGATGCGATAGGTACAAAACCTAAGCCGGAAGAGATATTAACAATAGCCGCCTCTTTCCGCTTCAACAACAATGGAATAAAATACGCAGACAAGTGAACTGGCGCTGTCAAATTGATTTCAATTTCATCCTCACCATCGAACAAATCACGGGTTCCTTTCCTGAGGCTGACCATTCTCTGAATTCCGGCATTATTTACTAATATGTTAATGTCCTTAAAATTGGAACTGACCCAATCATAAAGCGATTTGCGCTCTTTCTCTTTCGACAGATCGCATACTCTAGTATGAATCTGTGGCAGTTTATCTTTTACTTCTTTCAATTTATTTTCCCGTCTTCCACAAATCATTACTCCGTTGCCAGCATTAACGAAGGCTTCGGCGAGTGAGAAGCCAATGCCTGTTGCCCCGCCTGTAATCAGAATTGTGTTACCTTTGATTTTCATCAAACACCCCCCATTATTTGAAAATAAACCATCTTAAATCCTTAATGTGTTACAGGCTATACTTGTTTCTCAGGATTTGAGATAACTCTCGAAGATAGGCATATGCTTGCTCAACCAGTCTTTCCTCTATGCTGGAAGAACGGCTTCCATCTGTAATGGGGCAAGCCATCTCATCGGCGGCACCGACCTGGCCGATATTTTTGAGGCAGCATCTCGCTGGAGCCAACATAGATTGTCGGGCAATCTGCCTCGGAGTAAGCCCGGTGTGTCGTGAGACCGCTTCCCAGTAACCTGTGAGCAGCTTGCTCAACGTTTGCGGGCTCTCCCTGCCGAGGTTTGTGGAGTCTGTAGGCACAATTCCCCAGCAGATGACTCCGCCATTGTTCAGGTACTTAGCTACTGCAACAGCATATTCTTTAGGCATAGTCTGAATCTGATAAGCGTCGAAAGACAGGATTTCCACACCCAGATCGAGAAGATACGGCAGATTCACGTTAGCACAGAGGTGCAATGCTTTGGGGCCCTTAAGCCCGTTCATGAAATCGAGATAGTCTCTCTTGGCCTGGACATCGTTGTAACCAGACATGCTGTTGAACACCCATCCTAACCCAGGCTCATCCAGCCAGACAAATGCGTTCCTGTTCTTCTGTTGTAACTCCTGGCACTGGGTGTTGACCTTTCTCTGAATGAAGTCAAATAGTATATCTCTTATCTCCTCGTTGTAGATGATGGGCCTAGCGTTTTCATCGACAATCTTAAAGCCGAAACTTACCGGGCCTGTCAGCTGTCCCCTTATGGCCTGATAGCCTGAGAGATCCCTTTCCAGAAATCTGTGATATACCGCCGAATATTCCCCGCTCAGTGAAAAGGTCTCAGGGTCACCGATTCTCTCAGAGTAACTCGCAAGCTCTTCCCCAAATCTGGCATTATCGAAGACAACTCTCTGAGTTTCAGGTTCGACAACTATCCCAGGGAAATTCTGGGAGGACTGGACATACATATCCTCGTAAAAACTCACCTTGGGGAGCTGGGGCCAGAAAGGAATATCCAGGCTCAGGGCAAGCTCGATAGCTGTATCGACATCGGTATGAGGCATGATGCCCATAGCGGTGGTCCGGCAGTTGGATTCCCAATCTATCATCTTGTCCTCTCAGATACACAGGCAGTTTATCTATGATAGCTGGTCGCTCCAGGCAGAGCAAATGCTTTAATCGAGAGCGCTTACAAACGCCTTTTCAACCCCTTTAATCCCCAGTTTATAAACACCCCCTTAATCAACTATGCAGAGTAAGCGAAATAGACGAAACCCACCACCCCAAATAATGAGGATGTTGAGTTACTAACTCCAGGAGCGATTGGAGCAGATGCTCCAATTCACCCAATAACAGCGCTAAATAAAGAAAGGGTGCGGGGCAGCGAAGCTGCCCCGCACCATCAAGGTCTGACTTTCTAAACGCTTTCTATGAAACCAGGCCTATCTTCTTAGCCACTATCTCCCTGTTGAAGTCGGTGCCGCCGTAACGGATGTCAGCAGACTTAGCCCTTCTGAAGTAGAGCGGGATGTCGTGCTCCCTGCTGGTGCCGATGGCGCCATGAAGCAATACGCCCTTCTCAGTGACCCACTTGTACTTCTCATTGACATACGCCTTAGCCATAGCCACTTCTTTGGTGCAAGGCAGGCCTTCCGACTCCATCCAGGCTGCCTGATAGACAATGTAGCGGCTGGTCTGCATGGCGGTCCACATATCTGCCATAATGTGCTGAAGCGCCTGGAAGGCACCGATAGGCCTATCGTACTGAACTCTTTCTTTGGAATACGCCACGGTCATGTCCACCGCAGCCTGCATACCGCCAATGGACTCAGCGCACTTGGCGATGGAGCCTCTTCTCATCACATTCTCAACGATGTGCCAGCCCTTGTCCGGTTTCCCAAGGACGTTCTTTTGAGGAACAGTGACATTCTTGAACTGCACCTCGCAAAGCTTGTCCATGCCGATGGTGGGCATAACCTCGATGTGTACTCCAGGGCTCTTGGCATCAACTATAAAAACGGTGATGCCATCATCGGCTGAGGCTCCCTTATCTGTCCTGGCGACGCAGATTATATAATTGGCGACATTTGCCATCTCCACGAAGACCTTTGTGCCCTCGAGGACATACTGGTCGCCCTTATGAGTCGCCTTGACCGTAATTCCGGAGGCATCGAACAGCCCATTAGGCTCAAGTTGAGCCATGGTGCATATAAGCTCTCCACTGGCTATCCCGGGCAGGAACTCCTTCTTCTGCTCCTCGGTGCCGGCATCCATAATGGGGTAAGCACCTTCAATTACGGTGCAGATAAAGGGGCCGGGCAGGATATTCCTCCCCATCTCCTCCAGAAGGACAGCGAAGTCCTGGAAGGTCATCCCCTGGCCTTTGTACTTCTCAGGGATTACCATCCCCTGCCATCCGAGGTCAGCCATCTTTTTCCAAATCTCGGGGGAGTACCCTTTTACCTCGTCCTCCTCAAGCTCTTTTACCTTCTTCTTGGGACACTCTGCAGTGAGGAAATCCCTGGCTGCCTTTCGCAGCATTTCCTGTTCTTCGCTGAAAGCTATGTTCATGGTATTACTCCTTTTCCCTCGAAGTCCGTCTATTTCATCCTGGTCAAGTTCAGACCGTTCCAGGCAATGATGTTTCTCTGTATCTCGTTGGTGCCCATGGCGATGTTCAGTCTGAAGTGGTGCTGATACCAGGTCTCGAAGAAGCCGTTGAGCTTAGCCCATCTGGAAACCTCAACCTGGCCGTAGGGACCAAACAGGTCGGTTGCCATATGAGCCATACGCGCCTGCAGCTCTCCTGAGGTTATCTTCACCGCCGAGGCATCGAAGGGAGCCATCTCCTTCTTGCTCTGGGCATCAGCTATGCGATAGGCAAGGCAACGGGCTGCTTCAAGCTCACAGGCTGCCTGTGCCAGCCTGTTTCGGACTAACGGGTCTTTCGCCAGCACCTCACCTTTCACTTTCGTCTCATTGCAGTATTTAACCAGGTCTTCCAGCTGACGCTGCATGCACATTATGGCTCCCAGGTTAGACCTCTCGAAACCAGCCAGCATCTGGGTGACCTGCCATCCCTTGCCCTCTTCGCCTACAACGTTATTCACAGGGACACGCACATCGTCTAAGAAGACCTCGTTATAGTAATGTCCCCCCTCCATATATAGAAGGGGTTTTACAGAAATGCCGGGGGTTTTCATGTCGAACAACATAAAGGTAAGACCCTGATGCTTCTTTTCGGCATGGGGATTGGTTCTCACCACAGCGAAAGCCCAGTGGGCGCGATGGGCACCTGTGCTCCAGGTCTTCTGCCCATTCATGATGTACTCATCGCCTTTCCTTATCGCTGTTGTGGTCAGTGAAGCCAGGTCTGAGCCCGCATTGGGCTCGCTCCATAGCTCGCACCACATAACTTCACCTGAGGCAATCCCAGGGAGGAATCTTCTCTTTATGTCCTCGTTCCCTGCTCCCAGAATTGTGGGGCCGAGCATTTCCACACCGAAGACATCCGCTCCAGCCACATCGTAATACCCTTTGGCCTCGGCGAAGAACACCCTGTCCATCATTGTGCCGCTGCCGCCATACTCAACTGGCCAGTCGAGCGCCAGCCACCCTCTCCTGGCAAACTCCTTGGCACAATGAAGATGATACTCCCAACCCTCATCGGTATCGTAATTGCTCTCCAGCCCTACATAGCCCTTGGGTTTAATCTTTTCCAAATCCCTGCAGACATCGAAAAACTCTTTTCGCAGCTTCAACTGCTCGTCTGAAAACTTGAAATCCATTATCTTATTCTCCTCAACCCCCTAAATCCCCAGTCTTGGGGGACTTTTAAGATTGGGGGCTACCCCCAAACCCCCTAGCAAAGGGGCTTTACCCCTCTGCACTCCCTAATTGTTATATGACTTTTCTATTTCATCCTGGGCAAACCAAGTCCGTACCAGGCGATGATGTTCCTCTGAATCTCGTTGGTGCCCATGGCAATGAACAGCACGAAGGACTGTTGATACCACTTCTCGTACCAGCCGTCGAATGGCGACCACCTGGAACGCTTGACCTGACCATAAGGCCCTAGTATATCAGCCCCCAGCCAGGAAAGACGTTCCTGCAATTCGCTGGCAAGTATATGAACCCCGGAAGCTTCGAACCCAGCCATCTCGTTCCTTTCCTGGGCATCAGCTATGCGGTAGCCGAGGCAGCGAAGCGCCTCAACCTCACAGGCTGCCTGGGCAAGCCTATTGCGGATGAGCGGGTCTTTGGCCAGCAGTTGACCGCCCACCTTGGTCTCATTGCAGTATTTCACCAAGTCTTCCAACTGGCGCAGCATCATCATAATAGCGCCCAGGCTGGACCGCTCGAAGCCGGCTAGAAGCTGGGTGACTCTCCAGCCCTCGTTTTCCTGACCGACGACATTCTCTACAGGCACATGCACATCGTCCAGGAAGACCTCGTTATATACATGTGCCTGGTCCATGTAGTAAAGGGGTTTCACGGTAACGCCGGGTGTCTTCATGTCAAAGAGGATAAAGGTGATACCCATTTGCTTCTTGGGCGCATGCGGGTCGGTTCTTACCAGTGCAAATGCCCAGTGGGCGCGGTGGGCGCCCGTGCTCCAGATTTTCTGGCCATTTATGATGTACTCGTTGCCCTTTCGCACCGCCGATGCGGTCAGGGAAGCCAGGTCGGAGCCTGCGTTAGGCTCGCTCCATAATTCACACCATTGGACTTCACCAGAAGCGATTCCAGGGAGGAACCTCTTATTTAATTCCTCGTTGCCCACTCCCAAAAGTGTAGGAGCAAGCATCTCGGGGCCGAAGATGTCTATCCCGGGAAGGTCATAATATCCCCTGGCTTCACCGAAGAACACCTTGTCCCCAATTGTGCCTTTGCCGCCATACTCAGGGGGCCAGCCAATCGAAATCCAGCCCCTTTTGGCATACTCTCTGGCACAATAAAGGTGATACTGCCAGCCTTCATCAGTATCGTAAACGCTTTCCAGGCCTGCGAATCCCTTGGGCTTCTTTTTCTCCAGCTCCTTGCAAACGTCGTAAAACTCTTTACGCAGCTTGACTTGTTCGTCTGTAAGCTTGAAATCCATAATCAGTCCTCCTTGACCAGTCTCTAAACCTGCCGCCAGAGGGAACCTATTGCAGAGCCTGCCTTACCTGGGCAGACGCTTCACGATCAGCTCTCTCTGTATCTCAGAGGTGCCTTCCAGCAATTCGTACATCTTGGCATCCCTGAACAGGCGCTCGATCTTGTACTCCTTGCTGATGCCATAGGCACCATGCACCTGCATGCCCCATCGGCAGACATCCACTGCGGTTGAGGTCACGAACAGCTTCGTGATAGCCATGTCTTTAATAGTGTCCTGGCCCTGGTCTTTCAGGAAAGCTGCTCGATAGGTCAACCAGCGCGATGCCTCGAGCCTGGATGCCATCTCAGCCAGCAGCCAATGAATAGCCTGCAAATTGAATATCGGCTCATCGAAGTGCATTCTGTGCACAGAGTATTTGATTGCCTCTTCCAGAGAAGCCTGCATGAGCCCCACGCACTGGGCGCTGAGGCACATCTTGCCTATGGTCATGGCATCTTTCAGGGCATCGAACTTTCCGCCTTTGCCTCCCATAAGGTGGTCCTTAGGCACATGGACATCCTCAAGGAACACATCTGAGAGGTCAGTGCCCCTCAGCCCCAGCTTATCCATCTTAGGGCCAGTGGAGAACCCTTGCCTGTTCGCCTCTATAAAGAACAAGCTGATATCGCCCTCTAGTTTGGCAAATACGCACATCACATCGGCCCAGGGGGCGTTGGTTATGAATCTTTTAACCCCGTTTATGATATAGCCGTCTTTCACTTCCTTGGCCACGGTCTTTAGCATTTTGGGGTTCGAACCGGTATCGGGCTCAGTGAAGCCGAAGCAGCCGACCTTCTTGCCCTCGGCGATCGGGATCATCCACTGCTTTTTCTGAGCTTCGGTGGCGAGCTTGTTAAACCGGTCGCCTACCACGTGCTGCAACTGTATGTGTATCGCCAGAGCAGCCAAGACCTTGGCGATCTCCTCAAGCGCCAGCGCCAGGCTCACATGGTCGGCTCCAGCCCCTCCATATTTCGGGTCAAAGGGGACTCCGTAGAGACCCATCGCAGCCAGCTTCGGCCGGACCTCGTGGGGGAAATTGTTCTGCTTATCCATGATGTCCACCAGAGGGGTAAGCTCTTGCTCGGCGAACTTCTTCACCGAATTCTTGAACATCTGTTGCTGTTCAGTCAGGTTGAAATCCACGGTTGCTTTCCTCCCTTTTCGTTTGTCTCGACTTTACTTCTTGGGGTATTTTCGGGCCTCTAACATCTCGATGAAGGATTCGATCTTAGACTTAACTCCGGCATCATCGTACCCTCTGGGGTCTACCATATTGCCTTCAAACGACATGCTAGAGAGACCCAGTTCGTCTCTCAGAATAGCGCCGACGTCCGGTTGTTCAGCGGTGAAATTTCTACAGCACCGATTCGCATGGAAGACAATACCGTCCACATGATACTGCTTCGCCCGCTTCTTATAGAGCTCTGCCTTCCCCCACGAGGCAGCACGCATGAAGAAACTGAGATATCTATCAGCCAAACTGCCGAAGGGATCGGAAGGATCCACGCGGCCGCTGAACGCATTTCCATAGAGGTCAGTGACAAATGCCGCACCGAACTCTGCAAAATAGTTCAGCAGGCGCATGTTGTGGTAGATAGGGAAGAGGTCCCAAATAAGCCGGAACCTCTCGTTAGGGACGAAACCGACCTTGTTGTCCACTCTCGTCTTCACCTCATCTCGAAGCTGCTTGTAGAATTCCACAGCCTCTTTGGTGCCCTTAAGTGTGACCAGAGGGAACAGGCAAGTGAAAACGTCGATCTGGCTTATGGGAGTGGGTATCGCTGCCCGCATGGCATCGATCTCGTCCCAAAGCGCACTGGCCTGGTCCGAGAAAGACACTATCTCACGTAACTTATCCATGTCGAAATTCTTCCTGGTAGCCTGCTCCATCAACTTTACAGCTTCCTTCAGTTCCGCTGCATAGTATGCCTTGTGGCGCTGGGCCAGTGTCTCGCTATCTACCGTATAAGCTGCATCTATCATAATCATGGGGCATTTGTAATGCCTCTGCATAGCCTCCCACCATTTGGGATGGGTGGCACATGCACCCTCGGTCGCAATCATGACGTCTGGAGCCGGAGGCGGGTCACCGAATGCGCCTTTATTTTCGAACATAATCCCGAAAGCACATAGAGCGTAGGCACACAGGTCCTGCGAATAACCTCTAGCCTCGCCAGCCTTGCAGAGTTCCTCAGCTACTTTACGAGACGAGCAAAGCGCAGCGTAGTTTTCGGGGAAGAAGGGAATCCCGTCGAAGGCATATACCAGTTCGATGGGAGTCATTGAAGTTATCCAGACTACAGGCTTACCCTGCTGCTTAGCGTTAGCCAGCTCTTTGTAGTAAATATCGTTGAGGGTGCCCAAAGCTGCCGATACAGCCAATCTGGCTGCCTTAAAAGGTGTCGCTACTGGTTTATCTTGTTTAATTTCCATACTAAACTACCCCACCATTTCGATAAATGCCTGAACCATCGTCTTGAACTTACCACCCACCCAACCCGTGTCCGAATGGTCAACTACAAGTACGGGAACACCATTCGCTTTAAGGCTGCTCTCGAGCCATGGGCGGTCGTAGAGATGGGTGTCGCAATACTTCTGAGTCAGCAGGATGACCCCCTTCACACGGTACTCCTTGGCCAACTTCAGCATGTGATACAACCTGGGCTCAGCGGGATGCTTACAGGGGCAAGGAACTTTCCGCAGATAACGTTCAGCCAGCGCTCTCAGGGGCTCGGCATTTTCATCAACCGCAGAGAAGTAGTAGCGGCTGCCGATATCTATATCGTCGACCACTATATTTCCACCGCTCTCTTCTACCGCTTGCAGCAGTTCTATAGTCTCGAATGTATTACCTGCTATCATGAGCCGCACTTTGCCGTCCGGGGAGCCCTTGGCAGACGAAAGGCCGGGCAGCAATTTGCGGAGCATGGCGTTATGCTCTTCCTTAGGCATCACAAGCCCGGCACGCGACACCGCAAACATCTCGCTGCCAGAAAGAGGAGGATTATCCCGTAACCCTAAGTTATATAGCTCGTGTACAAGGGCACGGTTTTCATTATATAGTTTGATCGCCTGCTTTAACGACTGTTCACTGATTTTGTGTCCGGTGTATTTCTCCAGGGATTCCCTGAATAGGCGTAGCTCCTCTATGAAGAAATCTACCGCTGCGTCTGTGCTCTTGCCGGGAACAGGCAAAAAGTAGTAGTAGGGCAGTTTGATATTCTTCTTCCAGATGCTGTAGAGGGCTCGGGTCATGTCGCAGGACTTCGGGAATACGACCCCGTCCAGGTAATTGTATTGCCCCTTCAGCGCCTGATCGAGAGCACTTCTCATAAAGGAGCAGCAGATGCCGGGTAAGTGGGCATCTGCAAGCTCTATGTTCTCAGAGCTTCCTCTGATGCGCACGGGGATGAAGCCTGCTGCATAGATGATCTCCTCTGGGGTATAGTTGCAGAAGTACCCGAATACCTTTTTACCTGCTTTCTTCCATCCCTCCGCCAGTTTGTGTCTGTTGCGATACGCCTCTTGGAACTCAGAAATCATCATTGTTTATCTAGCCCCATTTCCTTTATGGCGTGTTCCTTCAGAACGAACTTTTGAACCTTGCCTGTTGGTGTCATGGGGAAGTCGGTTACAAACTTGACGTACTTGGGAGCCTTATAGTTCGCCATCTTATCCCTGGCGAAGGCGATGAACTCCTCTGTGGTAGCTGTTTGCCCTTCCTTTAGTTTTATGAAAGCCATTCCGACTTCACCCATTCTCCTATCGGGGACACCGACCACCGCGACCACGGCAACCTTGGGGTGAGTATACAGGAAGCTCTCTATCTCCGCTGGATAGGCATTCACGCCTCCAGTGATGAACATATCCTTGATGCGGCCAGTAATCTTTATATACCCCTTATCGTTCATGACGCCCAGGTCTCCGGTACGGAACCAGCCATTCTTGTCGAAGGCTTTTGCAGTTTCCTCGGGCATCTTGTAATACTCTTTCATAACGAACCAGCCCCTGGTGCCAATCTCGCCCTGGGTGCCGCGCGGAACCTCTTTGCCAGTCTCGGGGTCCAATATCTTGAGGTCGCAGTGTTTGAACATGAGCTTTCCGGCAGTATTGGCAACTACCTCGGGCGGGTCTCCACGGCGAGAACAGGTGCTGATGCCTGAGTTCTCCGTCATACCGTAGGCCGAGATAACGTCTTTGATGCCCATCTTGTCCATGATGGCTCTCACCAGGTCGGGGGCCACATCAGCCCCTCCGATGATGCAGCTTGTTATAGAACGGGTGTTGCGCTTGGGGAAATCGGGATGGTCCATCATCATGATGTACATCGTCGGCGAACCGGTGAAATTGGTGGCCTTTTCCTCATCTATCAATCTTAGAGCCTCGCCGGGGTCGAACTGCAGCATGGGCAGAATGCAGGCACCGTGGCATGCGCCCAGCGACATGCCTGTCATGTTGCCCATATTGTTGTTAAAGGGGGATACAACCAGGATGCGGTCTTTATCTGTCATCTGGAATCTCTCGCTAAAGCCCTCGATAACCTGAATGTACTGGTCGTGAGTTGTGACCACTCCCTTGGGGAAGCCCGTTGTCCCTGAGGTGAAGGGGATGATATAAACATCATCGCGCTTGACTGCCTGTTGAGCCTTCTTCAATTCAGCACTGCTCGCGTAATCCTTGCCCATTTCCAGCACTTTATTGTAATCGAGCATGCCATCGTAACTCTGGCTACCTACTATGATCACCCTCTTGAGTAACGGCAGCTTCTCGCTCTTTAGCTCATTGGGCTTGCATTTCTTAAGCTCAGGCAGAAGTTCGTAAATCATGGGAATGTAATCCGATTTCAGAAAGCGGTCCTGCACAAAGAGGGTGGTAGAATCTGATTTCCTTAGGATGTATTCCAGCTCGTGAACCCTGAACCTCGTATTAAGCGGGATAACAGGTGCTCCCAGCTTCACGGCAGCGAAATGAGCATAAACCCACTCAGGGATATTGGCCATCCAGATTGCTATCTTTTCGTCCTTTTTAACGCCTAATTTTAGCAGGGCATTGGCCATGCAGTTGACTTTGTCCAGGTAAGTCTCATACGTTATCCTCTTGTCACCTTGGACTATAGCCTCGTTCTTGGGGAATTGCGTTGCTGCCCTATCGAGTAGCTTTCCTAGGGTGTCATACTTTTTGGACTTTAACATGTTTTTCCTCCTACGATAGATTGCCACTCAGCAGTTGATTGAAATTATTATCTACTTCCTTTTGAATTTCGACTGTCTGAGCTTTGGTGATCTTGGAAAATCTCCCCTGCTTCTTAAGGTATTCCTCCACCGGCTTCCTTTCCTTGGGCACCAAGTTAACGGTTGTCCTGCCGTTTTCGTACTCGTACAACACCACCATTCCAGTCTCAACACCGAGACGGGCGATCTCAATTCCCAGGGCAGGATCGTACTCCCATCCAGGAGGACACGGACAAATTATATGTATGAAAGATGGTTTATTCAGACTCTTCGCCTTCTTGACCTTTCTCAGCAAATCCTCAGGATAGGCTGAGGATGCAGTAGCAATATAAATATCGCCATGAGCGGCTACAATCTGTTCGATATTCTTTACCCTCCCAGGTCTCCCTCCCAGTGTTGTCTTAGTCTTAGCCATAAAAGGCGTGGAACCGCTCTTCTGGACACCGGTATTCATATATGCCTGGTTATCATAGCAAAGGTAAATTACCCGGTGCCCTCTTTCCAGAGCAGCGGAGAACGTTTGCAGCCCAATATCAAAGATTGCCCCATCACCAGCTACCAGGACTATATCAGCATCAATGCCTTTCCTCTTCAAAGCGACTTCTATACCACTGGATGCAGCCCCGGCGTGGCTATAGGTAAAGAAGAAGAAAGGAACTTTCCAGGCAGTTAGCGGATAGAAAGTGCCCACCGCCGAAAGACAGCCGGCATTATTGACGATCACAGCCTTCTTATCAAAGACACTTAGAACTTGCCTGATCGCTTGAAGGCTTATGCAACCAGCGCAGGAAGCAGTGCCCTTGCTCAAGCAGCCATCGCCCTCTTTGATCACCTGCCTCTCGACCTTTTCACCTTTCAGCAGCTTTTCCCAGTTGTCACAGCCGCTGATGGTCGCTGTACGGTCGTCGAAACCTACCTTGAACCATTCTACGAACTCATCATCTCTCTTCGACCAGCTTGCGACCATATCATCGACATCCTGGCCACTGAAATCCTTGCCACTGATAATGTAATTGGAAATGACCGCTGGTGATTTTCGAAGAGCTGATTTTATCTCAATGCAGGATATCCCCAAAGTGTTGCCCGGAGAACATGCCCGATCGATAACCAGTATCTTCTTAGCTTTCGATAAGTATTGCTTGATTTCCTCTTCAGGGAACGGTCTGAAAACCCTTAGCTTGAGCATGCCTACCTTTATGCCCTTATCGCGGTATTCATCCACCTTTTCCCTCAGGACGCTGACAACAGTGCCCATCCCCACCATAATCAATTCTGCATCTTCGGTCTTATATGCCTCCACCAGGTCATAGCTTCGGCCAAACATCCGGGCATATTCCTTGCAGACATCTTTTATTACCTGCTTGGCATCCTGCATTGCCTGGTATTGCTGCAACTTGAAGCTGGGATACTGAGTCATAACGGCTGGGCCCTGGGTCATAGGATAATTCGGGTCAACGAACACATGCTTGGGTTGGTACCTAGGCAAAAATTTATCCACTTTGGCCTGCTCGGGTACGTCTACCCGCTCAAAGCTATGGCTTACCCTGTGCCCCTCGGTCACCACAAAGGAAGGCAGCAGCACCTTCTCGTTTTCGCTGACCTTGTAGGCCATTATCATGGAATCTATAATCTCTTGACCATTCTCGCAATAGAACTGGAGGAAGCTGGCATCTCTTTCCGACATTGAGTCGGAGTAGTCGCTCAGCAACCCTTGAGGTATCCCTATTTCACGGCTGTTTATGGCTAAGACTACAGGCAGAGCCATTCCAGAAGCCGCCCACAACAGCTCGCGCATGAGTGCAAGCCCTTGAGAGCAGGTGCAGTTAAAGGTCCTGCATCCCGCCGCTGAAGCGCCAACACAGATACCCATCGCACCGAGTTCTGATTCAGCGTTCACGATATCAGCATCCAGCTCCCCTCTCTCAACCATCTCATAGAGCTCCTCCGAAGCCGGCGTGGCGGGTGTAATAGGATAAGCGCTTATCACCTCCACCCTGGATAACTTGGCCCCATGGGCTATGCATTGATTACCTGAAAGAAACATCTCCATTTTACGCAGCCTCCTGCACCATTCTAATTACACCAGTACAACATTCGTGGCTACAAATCCCACATCCTTTGCAATAATCATAGTCAAAATCGTACTTGCCATCTTTCACTGAAACACAAATGTCGGGGCAGAAATACAGACAATTGTTACATTCTCGACAAACGCCGCAGGAGAAACACCTTTGGGATTCTTTTACTCCTTTTTCAGTTGGTATGCCGCGGTTAATCTCGGAGAAGTTGGAAGTCCTCTTGGCAACCGATAATTCGGGCATCCTCACCGCTGACTGCCGTGGGAAGTAAGCAGTATTGATTTCCTCATATTTAGCAAGCTCTTTGGCCTGCTTCTCTTCAACCGGTGTGCCCTGCAGGGCATTGCCGATAAAGCGAGCGGCACGCCCGCCTGAAGCAATGGCATCCACTACCCTTCCGGCGCCGGTAACGGCATCGCCACCGCCGAATACCTGTATTCCCTTGACTTTGGCGCCTTTTTCGGCAAGCTTGACTTCCTTGGGCAACAGGGAGAGGTCAGATGCCTCACCGATAGCAGTGATGACCGTATCGGCCTTCATCTTAAACGTTGAACCTTCAATGGGAATCGGCCTCTTTCTGCCACTTGCATCCGGCGCTCCTAACTTCATTCTGACGAATTCTACCTCTTTGATCTTGCCATCCTGAGCTATTATCTTGGTGGGGGCGGCCAGGTAGATAATCTCAATCCCCTCTTTGCCAGCCGCCTCGATCTCATCCTCTACCGCAGGCATCTCATCTCTGGTCCTACGGTAGACGATGGTAGCCTTTGAGCCAAGCCTTACGGCTGATCTGGCGGCATCTATAGCGGTGTTGCCGCCTCCGATGACCATCATATTCTTACCGATTTTGGACTTGCCATCCAAGTTCAGATTCCTTAAGAATTCAGTACCCGAAATCACTCCGGCTGCGTCCTCCCCGGGGACATCTAATTTTCTACTGATATGGGCTCCTGTGGCGATGAAGACAGCATCGTAGTCCTTAAGTTCTTTTACGTCGTTAATCTTGGCATTGGTTTTAAATGTCACTCCCAGAGCCTTAATATCAGCTATCTCTTTATCCAAAACCTTTCTGGGAAGCCGATACTTGGGGATACCAACTCTCAGCATACCGCCGAGTGCTGGTAATGCTTCAAAGACTGCCACCTGGTAGCCTTCTTTAGCCAGAAAATAGGCACAGGAGAGGCCGGCCGGACCGGAGCCAATAATAGCTACCCGCTCCTTCTTCGGCGACACTTTCGCCTTATCACTAACTTTCTCACTCAAGGCATAATCTGCTACCAGTCTTTCCAGAGTGTGAATAGCCACGGACTCATCGTATTTTCCGCGGTTGCATTCCTTCTCGCAGGGGTGAGGGCAAACACGACCGCAGATACCAGGGAATGGGCTGGTCTCTTTGATTAATCGCCAGGCATCCAGTAACTTATCCTCGCGGATTAAGCTGATGAAACCCTGAATATTGTTTCCGGCAGGGCAAGCGTTATTACATAGCGGCATCTTCTCCTCATGCACCGGCTTGACATATCTCCAACTCCCCGTCTTATTGACGAGGGCGATGGTGCCGGCGGCATGGATGCCTGCGCCTCTAATGTACACCTTTGCCACGTTTCACCTCTTCATATCCAGCTTTGATTGCCTTAATATTAAGGTCTAGCTTTTCTTTGGAGAACCTGGAAAGGATGAGTCGGATCCCTTTTCCCAGAGAATCCAAAGAAATCAAACCTGTAGCAGCAGCAAACGCTCCAAGCATTACCGTATTGGTGATGGGGGTCTTCAATAATTCTAAAGCGATAGCTGTGGCGTCAATGTAGGTCGTTTCATGCTTTAGCCCCAGGTCCTTGGGGGAATTGATTACCAGCTTTCCGCCATCTTTCATGGCTGCCTCGACATTCACTGCCTTTACAAGCATGGGGTTCAATACAATGACGAAATCAGGGGCTAGAATCACACCGCGCTCAGCAATAGGCTTATCCCCTATCCTTCCATAGGCCTCTACCGGCGCCCCTCTTCTCTCTACAGTAGCTGCCATACAGGATTGCCCGTACTTGCCCTCATAGGTAACAGAGGCACATAGAATATGGGCAAATGTTACCGCACCCTGTCCACCCCTCCCGTGCACCCGTATTTGTATCATACTTACGACCTCCGCTGAATATAACCTTACCTATCCAACTAGCTTACAACCCACTGAGGTTCTTCTCCCTTGACAACACGCATGATGTTGCCCAGCGAGTTTACGTAGAAATTACGGAAAATATCCTCGGCAGTTACCCCGCCGATATGAGGAGTAAGTACCACATTGTCCAACTTTAGCAATCTGCTATTCTTGGGCGGTGGGTCCCCATGTTCACCATAAACATCCAGCCCAGCCCCTCGAATCTTCTTCTGCTCCAGTATGTCAGCCAGCGCCTCTTCGTCAACAATCGCGCCTCTGGAGGTGTTTATGAGAAACGCGGTGGGCTTCATCATCTCCAATTGCTTTCTCCCGATAAGCCCTCTGGTCTCAGGGGTGAGTAAAGCATTTATGCTGATGTAATCGGAGGTCTTAAGCAACTCCTCCAGAGAGACCCCCTTGGCTGGGAACTCCAGGTCTTTGGTATCCTTGCGGTACGGGTCATAGTACTGGATATTCATTCCGAACCCATGAGCAAGCCTGGCAACCTGAGTGCCTATCTTGCCCATCCCGATGATACCCAAGGTCTTGTCCCTCAGTTCATAAATCTTTGCCACACACTGGCCGAATATCCACTCGCCTGCCTTCATGGTCTCGTGGGCTTTCGTCAGGTTCTTGGAAACAGCCAGCATCAGCATTAAGGTATGCTCAGCTACCGGTATAACGCCTGCTGTCCCAGCATTTGAGACTTTGACGCCTTTCTCCCTGGCTGACTTGAGGTCTACGTTATCATAGCCTGCGCTGCACTGTTGGATAAAGAAGAGTTTGTCAGCTTTATCAAACACATTCTTGGTTACTCGGTTTCTGGCCCCGACAAGTATATCAACGCCGGGTACCTTCGCTATCAGCTCTTGTTCATCGCCTTTCTCAGCCACTACCCACTCTATCTTAGAGGCATACTCGGGAAACTTTTTGCTCGCCTGGTTAACCATCTCTTTGACCAGAGGATCCGTGATAAGAATTTTGAAATGCTCCCTTTTCTTCATTGAAGTACCTCCCTCTTTTTCCTTAAAAGATGTGGGTAAATGTCATGTCAAAACTATGACACTTACCCACAATCTCATGAGCAGCTTCTTCCAGGAATTTCTCCATGGAACCATTCGTAGATAGTATAGCTTACGCCCCTCCGAGATGTCAATATTTTACAGGTTAAGATACCATGGTTGTTTGACCCAATATATAGGAGATTTTTGATTCTGCACCTTGGTGATTGATTGACAGTTTAGAGCGAATATTCTACAATACCCAAGGTTTTTGTTTGTCTCCGCAAGGTCTTTCTTTCGTGAAATCCTAGGGCAAAAAGGATAGTAAACACCTTCGGTAAACCAAAAAGGGAGAAGGGAAACACATGAGACTCCTCAGCAAAGTCGGTAAGCTAAGCGATATAGGCAAGTATGTCAAAAACGGAAGCTTTGTCGCCATTGGCGGCGGATGGAGCTGCAACAAGCCCATGGCCATCGTCAGGGAAATCATCCGGCAAAAAATAACCGGCTTGAAGGTGATGTCCATCGTCGGTGGCTGGGAGATGGAGTGGCTTTTGGCTGCAGGCGCAGTGGATCATCTGGTCTTCAGCTTTCTAAGCCTGGAGTCTTTCGGATTGCCCCCCAACTTCCGCAGGGTGGCGGAGAGAAAGCTGATCAAGCTAACCGAAATCGAGGGCTGCAGCATGATCAAGGGGCTGCAGGCCGCAGGCCGTGGCCTTCCCTTCGCCGCATTCAATGGCCCCAAAGGCTCGGATATCATCAAGGAGGCCCCCGAGCTGTATAAGACCGTGACCTGCCCCTTTACCGGCAAAGAACTCACTGCTATCCAGGCCATTGTCCCGGATGTGGCCATCATCCACGCCCAGAGGGCCGACGAGCAGGGCAACGTGCAGATATTCGGCACCTCGGCATCTGACCTGGATATGGCAATGGCCGCCAGGTCAGTAATAGTGACTGTAGAAGAAATCGTATCCTCGGAACACATTCGCGCGGATAAGACCGCAACCATGCTCTTCCGTACTGAAGTGGATATGGTGATTCACGCTCCCTTCGGAGCCACCCCCTGCAGTTGTGTGCCTTACTACACCGCCCATCTTATGCAGATGATGAAGGACTCTCAGGGCATCAGTGACCCCAAGACTGCGGGCGAATATATCCGAAACATCGTCGGAAATAACGAAGAGGAGTACCTGAACAATATCGGTGGGGAAACAGCCAAGAAGAAGCTCAAGAGCCTGGTCAAGAAGACCAAGAGTATTGAGTTCCCTAAGGCATTGAGCCATGAGGCTGCAACCGATTTCGACGCCTCAGCCCAGATGGTGGCGAGCCTGGCACGAACCATTGACGATGGGGACTCCATTATACTGGGCTCGTTTACCCCGTTGGCTTACACGGCTTACATGCTGGCCAAGCTGACCCATGCGCCCAACGCCTTTATCGTGGGCTACAGCGGCGTTGACCCACTCCCCTTCCAGTTGACCTTCCACTCTTCGGAAGCTGCCTGCACCCAATATGCAGCGGGGCTCTGGTCTATGACGGAATGCATCGAGGCGCTACACCTGCGGGGAATGGGCGATGTGGAGGCAGTTTCCAGCGCGCAACTTGATGCCAACGGCGATATCAACATCTCATGGCTGGCGATGCCGGTTAAGGATGCCGAGGGCAAGCCCACAGGCGAGATAAACCGCCGCGCAATACGACTGCCCGGAGGCGCTGGGGCACCAGTGGTTTACGGGCTGCACCGCAAGAGCGTAGCATATTTTGCAGGCCACTCGAAACAAGCCTTTGTCCCCAAAGTCAACTATATCACGGGCACAAGGCCCTACTTTACCGATGAGGAGCGTAAGGCCCAGGGGCTGCGCCCCGGCCCCATGATTGTAGTCACCAACCTCTGTGTGATGCAGATGGTCGAGCGCAGCAAGTGGAAGGTTCTGTCGCTACACAAAGGCGTCAAACCAGAGGACGTAATTAACAATACTGGCTTCAAAGTGGAAATATCACCTGATTGCCCGGTTACCAAAGCACCCACTGTCCAGGAGCTCGAGCTCATTAAGCAAATCGACCCTCAGGGCATCAGGTTCCTGGACTTCATGAGCGGCAAGGAACGGGCCACCAAGCTCCCATCCATTATTCAGGCCGAATGGGATAGCGCATAAAAAACAAATTGATATACGCTCATCCCCTAAGGAGGAAGCATGGCATACCAAGTGATAAAGGTGGAAAAGAAAGAGGGCGGCATCGCCATCCTTACTTTCAACCGCCCCGATAAATTCAATGCCGCCAACGCCCAGATTTTCCACGAACTCGCGGCCGCTGTCCAAGAAATGGATAAGGACAAGGAAGTCGGCTGCATGATTCTGACCGGACAGACCTTCATCCACCCCAAGAAAGGCACTCCGTTTCCAGTGTTTTCAGCAGGCGCGGATGTGGAACAGTTCGCCGCCCTGGGGAAGACGGAGCCCGGGTTCGACTTCATTAAGGTCTGTTTCGAGCCCTTCAAAGCTATCGAGCTCTCGGAGACGCCGATCATTGCTGCGGTGAACGGGGCAGCTTTCGGCTTCGGCTTCGAGATCTCAGGCGCCTGCGACGTGAGCTTCGCCTCCAAGAGCGCCAAGTTCGCTTTAAAGGAGATCAACCACGGCGCGGTGCCCGCCTGGACCATTACCCGCGGCCTGGAGAAGTACGGCAAAGCAGTGGTGGCCTACCTCTGCATGTCGGCCGTCGAAATCGATCCGGAGGAAGCCAAGCGCCTGGGCATCGTGGTCGACGTTTTCGAGGACAATGAACTGCTGCCCAAGTGCGAAGAGCTGGCAAAGCGCATCGCGGCCAACAGCTACATGGCCAAGACCTTTATCAAGACCGCGCTCAACCGCCATGCCGTGGAGGAGTATCAGGAGGCCGAGCGCTTTATGCCTGCTATCTTCGCCACCGAGTTCATGCAGGGCGCTTTCGCCCGGTTCCTGAAAGGTGATACGAGGGGCAAACACTAATAAAAGGCTTCTGGTAAACCTGTCTGTACTGTTGTGTCCAAGACCCGGGTTAATTAAGGAGGAGACTGAATGTTCGACGAAAAGACTCTGGAACAGTGCCGAAAGTTGATGGAGCAATACAAGAAGACTATTGATGAGCGGTATCAGGGCAAGGACTATGCCACGACTACAGGTTCTTCGAAGATACCGATAAAGGCAGTGTATACTCCACTCGATGTACAAGACCTGGACTACGAAAAAGACGTTGGTGTGCCGGGCTTCTATCCTTATATGAGAAGCAACTACCCCATTCACTACCAGTTCCAGCCCTGGATAAACCAGCCTGTTCATGGCTACGGATTGCCTGAACATACCCGAGAAAGAATGGATGCGCTAGCCAAGGCCGGGATGGAAGGATACTTCGGCGGTAGAGCCTACAACCTGGTATGGGATGTGCCTTCATACTTCGGAGTGGACCCGGATGAGCCGGATGCTCAGGGATACCAAGGCAAAGACGGGGTCTGCTGCGTTACCGACGAGGATTTCGGGAGGATGCTACACGGCATAGACCTGACCAAGACCAACATTGTGCTGATAAACGGCGATACACTGCCGATACTGGCTCACTACATCGCCTATGCCGAGAGCCAGGGTGTGAAACGCGACCAGCTTCGCGGCAACACCATGAACTGGGAATTCACAGCATGGTATGCTCCGAATTTCCTCTGGGAAACCGAGGGCGCACTGAAACTCGCCACCGACCTTATCTATTTCTGCTGCAAAGAGATGCCCAGATGGAACCATACAAATATTCAGGGACACGGTATCTCGGAGACAGGCGCTGATGCTTTGCACC
>CAYGWR010000011.1:0-27229 GCA_964353645.1 uncultured Dehalococcoidia bacterium | reverse complement strand
TGTCAAGTTGTACTAGAGGGCAAGAAAACTCTTCTCAGGTATGATAGAATATTCGACAAAGTCTGTCTTTAGCGGTGCATAAACCGAGGTTGGCTGATACGATGACTTATTCCATCCGTGATATGGAGCTAAGGGATGTCCCTCAGGTCTCTCAGATCGAACGGGAGGCTTTCCCGCCGCCTTGGCCTGCCACCAATTTCAAGCGAGATCTGACGTCTAACAGCCTGACCCATTATTTTGTAGCTTATGAGGAGATGCCCGAGCAAACGGAGGCGGTCACTGAAGTGGAGGCTGTAAAGAATTCTAGCCCCCCTAAATCAAGGCTGGAGGCGTTGAGATCTGGGCTGAGACGCTTGTTCGGTGGAAGTGAAAGGCCAGCAGGCCCAAGTCAATTTATCCTGGGATTTGCTGGGCTCTGGTTCATGGTGGATGAGGCCCATCTCGCCAACATAGCGGTGCGAGGGGCTTATCGAAACCAGGGTATCGGGGAGCGTCTGCTGATCTCAGCGATAGAGATCTCCATTGAGCGTAAGGCAAGGTTTATCACACTCGAGGTGCGCGCCTCTAACAAGATAGCTCAAACACTCTACGAGAAGTATGGCCTGATAGAAGTGGGGACCCGCCGCGGCTACTATATGGATAACAAAGAGGACGCTGTGATTATGACCGCAGAGGGGATTACATCGGCTCCATATGTGAAGAGGTTTCAAAACCTAAAACAAGCCCATGCCCAGAGATGGGGGATCGGAACCTCTTCGATTGCTAGGTAGAGGAAATGCTCACCACCCGGTCGAGTCCAGCAAGGTCAGTAAGTACATTGACTCTGGAATTGGGTATATATTTCTTAGCTAGCTGCGATACAGTTTGTCCCTGTTCATATCCTATTTCGAGCATCACTGCCCCCTTGGGTAGCAGCTTTCTCCTCGCTTGGGACAGAAGTTTTTCAATTTGTTCAAGGCCATCTGGACCTCCAGAAAAAGCAATCTGCGGCTCGAACATTGCTATTTCGGGTGGTAGTGTGGGCAATTCTGACTCACTGATGTAAGGCAGATTGGCAACAATTAAGTGCACCGGTTCAGGCAAGGAACCGAGCAGGTCACCTTGTAGCAAAGTAACCCTATCGCTCACGCCGTGTTGTCGGCAATTGCCTCTTGCTATCTCAAGGGCAGAGGCGGATATGTCAGTAGCGTAAATCTTAGCCTGAGGGAGATGAAAGGCAATGGCGATGGCGATGGCTCCGCAGCCGGTGCCGATATCGGCAATCAGGCAGGATTGAGGAAATGAGGTGTTTGCCAGCCCGATTGCCTTTTCCACGAGGAGCTCCGTTTCGGGGCGGGGGATGAGGGTGCTAGGTGAAACCTGAAAGTCGATGCCGAAGAACTCCTTGTGGCCGGTGATGTAAGCTGTAGGTTCGTGATTGAGGCGGCGGTGAATTAGTTGGGAAAAGGCTGTGGTTTGCTCATTCGAGATCTCTTGTTTCGTGTTGATATAGAGGCCAACGCGGTCAAGCCCCAGGAGATGTGCTAAAAGAATCTCAGCCTCAAGGCGGGCATTGTCGATATTTTGTGCAGCGAGGTCTTTTGCTGCTCGGTCTAGCGCCTCGGCTAAAGTTACCCCACTTTCGCCTCCAATTGCTTGGCCTGGTCGGCAGTGGCTACGGCATCGATGATGTCCTCGAGGTCGCCCTCTAATATGCCCTCAAGGTTATGGATGGTTAAGCCGATGCGGTGGTCCGATACCCTTCCTTGGGGGAAGTTGTAGGTTCGAATCTTCTCTGAGCGGTCGCCTGTGCCTACCTGAGAGCGGCGCGCATCGGTTACCTCCTGGAACTGGCGATGTCGTTCCTGGTCTAGAAGCCTTGCCCGAAGAACTGCCATCGCTTTAATCTTATTTTGCAGTTGGGAACGCTCATCCTGGCAGACGACCACCATCCCTGTGGGGATGTGGGTTATTCGCACTGCAGAGGATACTTTGTTAACGCTCTGTCCTCCGGCACCGCCGCTACGGAAGATGTCTATCCTCAAGTCGCCAGGATCGACGGCAACCTCAACATCTTCTGCTTCAGGTAATACTGCCACAGTCGCTGTGGAGGTATGAATACGCCCAGAGGATTCGGTTACCGGTACACGCTGCACGCGGTGGACACCGCTCTCGTACTTTAATCGGCTGTAGGCGCCTTTGCCTTTGACCTCGAAGATGATTTCTTTGAAGCCGCCGATGCCGGTTTCGTTGCTGTTTATGATGTCCACTTTCCATCCTTTGGAAGCGACGTAGCGGGAGTACATTCGGAAAAGGGAAGCGGCAAATAATCCCGCTTCATCGCCCCCCGCCCCAGCGCGGATTTCTACGATGACATCCCTTTTGTCTGCCGGGTCACGGGGTAGGAGAGCAACCTTTATCTCTTGGAGCAAACGCTCACGTTTCTCCTGAAGATTTGACAACTCCTCTTTAGCCAGAGCAGCCATCTCCTCGTCCAGTCCCTGGTTGAGCATGGTTTGGGTCTCCTCGAGGCTTTTCATGGTGGCTTTGTAGTCTCGATATTTAGTCACTATGTCCTCGAGAGTTGCTCGCTCCCGCGCGAGATTCTGCACCCTGTCGAAATCAAGAGCTACCTCAGGCTGAGCCATAAGCTCATTCAGCTCATTGTAACGTT
Organism: uncultured Dehalococcoidia bacterium; assembly: GCA_964353645.1. Lineage (GTDB taxonomy): Bacteria > Chloroflexota > Dehalococcoidia > SZUA-161 > SZUA-161 > JACWAE01. Next base: position 24,576 of record CAYGWR010000011.1, on the reverse strand, counting down.
TCTCAATTGATTCTAGTCTCTCTAACATAGCCCACCTGACGAAAATTACCCATTACGGGAATAGGATTATTATATCATAATAAAGCTGCTTTTAGTGGCGAGGGGTTGATTAGTTGATTATAGGTTGGAGCGCAATAATTCGGCTATTTTATCGAGCGGTATTGTTTCTTGTTCGCCCTTGGCCATGTTCCTCAGCACCACTGTCTTACTCTTGACTTCATCCTCGCCTATGATCACAGCGTATCGTACTCCTGAGACATTAGCTTGCTTGAGTTGCGCCTTAAGGCTTCTCTCACTGAGGCTGGCCAAGGCACTTATACCTGATTTGCGCAGATGGGAGGTGAGCCTTATTGCTTCGTCCTTGGCATCTTTGCCCAGATAGGCTACGAACACAGTGGATGGTGGTAGAGCGGGAACAGCAACCCCTTGCTTTTTCAAGTTGAGCACAAGTCGCTCTATGCCGGTGGCGAAGCCGACTGCTGGGGTAGGCCTGCCACCAAGCTGCTCGATAAGGTTGTCGTACCTGCCGCCTCCACCAATGGCGACCTGAGCTCCGGTTTCACCCTCCGGGGCAATCTCGAATACAGTTCTGGTGTAGTAATCCAAACCTCGTACTAAGCGGTGGCTGAGGGAAAACGGTAGGTTTAACAGGTTGAGGTATCTCCTTAGCTGGTCAAAGTGGTCAGCGCATTCCTGGCAGAGGTGGTCGGTGCTCCTCGGCGCCTGCTCGGTCAAGGCCAAGCAGGTCGGGTTTTTACAATCCAAGAGGCGCAGGGGATTTTTCGACAGGCGGCGCCTGCAATCGGGGCAGAGCCTTCCTTCGTGCTGGGTATAGTAAGATTTTAGAGTATCGAGGTATTGGGGCCGACAGTTATTGCAGCCGATGCTGTTCAGGCTGAGTGTAAGCCCTTTTAATCCCAGCTTTACATAAAGCTGCCAAGCCATCTCGATTATCTCGGCATCGAGGGCAGGGTCACTATCTCCCAGGGCTTCGACGCCGAACTGGTGATGTTCACGGTATCTTCCTGCCTGGGGTCGCTCATACCTGAAGATTGCAGCCATATAGTAGAGCCTTACTGGATGGGGAAGGGTGTGCATACCATGCTCCACATAGGCGCGACAGACGGGAGCAGTCCCCTCGGGGCGCAATGTGACCTGGTCTCCGCCCTTATCCTCAAAGGAGTACATCTCCTTCTCAACGATGTCAGTATCCTCGCCGATGCTGCGCACAAAGAGATGAGCATCCTCGAAGGTTGGGGTATCTATGCGTTGATAGCCGTGGAGTTCACTGATAGCGGCTGCTTTCTGCTTTATATAGCTCCAGTAACCTTGCTCTTGAGGTAGTATGTCCGAGGTACCTCTTGGTGCTTGATACAAAAAGGAATCCTCCTATAATCAAACGTAAAAAATTTAACTTTTAGCAGCATACAGCATCAGGGGGTGGTTTGTAAAGAAGTTTGCATCAAAAACACCCTTGCAATATACTTTAGGTAGAGGGGATGTGGAAGGCGGGCTCATGGATATAAAGCCTCTTCTCGACAAGGTAAAAGAGTATCTCCCCGAAGAGAAGCTTTCGCTGGTGAAAGATGCTTTTCTTTTTGCACTGAAGGCGCATGGCAATCAGCTTCGCCAGTCGGGTGACCCATTTATCACGCACCCTGTGGCGACAGCTATGATTGTGGCTGACCTTCAGCTCGATGAAACCTCGGTTGCTGCCGCACTACTCCATGATGTACCTGAGGACTGCGGGATTCCTTTCTCTGAGATCGAAAGCAAGTTTGGAGCCGAAGTGACAAAGCTTGTCGAGGGAGTGACCAGACTGGACAAGATATCTTCACAGGTTCAAGGGGTAGGGCTTAAAAAGATCGCTGAAAGCGAAGCTCAGGTGGAAAGCCTGCGCAAAATGTTTGTAGCGATGGCGGAGGATATAAGAGTGGTGCTCATCAAGCTGGCTGACAGGTTGCACAATATGCGCACGTTGAAAGCATTGTCGCCTGATAAGCAGCAGAGGATAGCTCGGGAGACGATGGATATTTATGCTCCTCTAGCCCACCGTCTGGGCATCTGGCAGTTGAGGTGGGAGCTAGAAGACTTGGCATTCCGTTATCTGCAGCCAAATGAGTATCGCCAGATAGCTCGGCTGATTGCTGCCCGTAGGGCGACCCGGGAGCGCTATATCGAGAAGGTGGGCCAAATTTTAAGGGAGGAGCTTGCGAAAGCAGGTATCAAAGCGGAAATTACCGGGAGGCCGAAAAGCCTCTACAGTGCATATCAGAAGATGCAGAAATACGCTTCTCAAGGCAAGGAGTTCAGCGATATCCATGATTTGCTTGCTCTGCGCGTGTTGGTGGACACTGTGCAGGATTGCTATAGTGCTCTTGGGATTGTCCACAGCCTGTGGCGTCCGCTTCCTGACCAGTTCGATGATTTCATCGCCAATCCCAAAGAGACTATGTATCAGGCGCTCCATAGTACAGTGATGTGTATCGGTGCCAGACCTCTGGAGGTACAGATACGCACCTACCGTATGCACCGTATCGCCGAATACGGGGTGGCTGCGCATTGGAAGTATAAGGAAGGGGCGAAGAAGGATATTGCATTTGAGGAGAAGATTACCTGGCTCAGGCAACTTATGGAATGGCAGCGTGAACTGAGCGGCACGGCGTTCATTGAATCAATTAAGACCGACATATTCCAGGACCAGGTCTTCGTATACACCCCTAAAGGAGAGATAAAGGAGTTGCCCAGAGGCGCGACGCCTCTCGATTTCGCCTACCGTATTCATACTAACCTGGGGCACCGTTGCGTCGGGGCCAAGGTAAATGGCAGGTTAGTTTCCCTCGATTATCAGCTGCGGAACGGCGATACCATCGAGATCATGACAACCAAGGCGGACCGTGGCCCAAGCCTCGACTGGCTCAATACCAACCTGGGCTATGTCAGAACCAATCAGGCGCGTGAGAGGATAAAGCAGTGGTTCCGCCGCAGAGAGAAGGCGGAGAATGTCGAAAGAGGCAGAGGGATTCTGGAGAAGGAACTTCGCCGTCTGGGGATAAGTTTCGCCGATCGTGACAGGATTGCGGGACTCTTCAAGTACGACTTGGTGGATGATTTTCTGACAGCTATCGGCTGTGGCGATATCAGCCCCAACCAGATAGCTTTAAAGCTTACTGCCCCTGAGGAAAGGCCTCAGCAGACCCCCCCACCAGTTGCCCCCCCCAAGTCTAAAGCGAGCTCCTCAGCGGTTAAAGTTCTTGGCGTCGGCGACCTGCTGACGCACATCGCCCCTTGTTGCCAGCCAGTGCCCGGCGATGAAATCATCGGCTTCATTACGCGCAGTAGAGGGGTTACTATACATCGCAAGAGCTGTCCCAACATCCTCAACGAAGATGAGAAGGAAAGGCTGATCAAGGTGGAATGGGGCAAGGCAGGCCTTTCTTTCCCTGTGAATATTACAGTAGATGGCTGGGATCGGGTGGGGCTCTTGCGGGACATCACAACACGGGTATCTGAGGAAAAGATGAATATAACTGCGGTGTCGCTGTCAGATGCGGAGCGAAAAGACGGAACGATTTCTATTTTCCTTACCCTTGATGTAAACAATATCGGGCAACTGGGACGGATTTTCTCCAAGATAGAGGGAGTGCCTGGGGTAATCAATGTGATTCGCACCTCGGATGTAAGGCGCGAGGGGTAGGTGGAACCTTTCAAGTGGAACAGGGCTGGTTTAAGGAACAACTGAAAACGCTGCCAGCGAAGCCAGGGGTATATCTGTTTAAAGGCGAGGCTGGGAAGATACTCTATGTAGGCAAAGCAGCAAGCCTGCGCCAGCGGGTAAGGTCTTACTTCGGTGCTCCCCATACCCTTGAACCGAAGCTTCGCAAAATGATGTCCAAGGTTCAAAAACTCGATTTCATCGTCACCGATTCCGAGCAAGAAGCGCTGATCCTGGAATGCAACCTTATCAAGAAGAATCGACCTGGCTTCAATGTTAGGCTGAAGGACGATAAGAGTTACCCCTACATCAAGGTAAGCCTCCATGAAGAATGGCCCCGCGTGTTCCTGACCAGGCGTTTTGAGGATGACGGCGGGCGCTACTTCGGGCCCTATGCCAGCGCTGTCTCCGTGCGCAGGACTCTCGACCTGCTGAAGAAGTTGTTTCGCTATTGTTCACCCAGATGGGTAATCACAGGCAAGAAGCCACGTCCCTGCTTCGACTACTCTATCCGTCGCTGCGTCGGGGCATGTAGCAGTGAGATAACAAAGGAGGAGTACCGCGAGATTATAGACCGGGTAATTCTCTTCCTCGAAGGGAAACACGAAGAAGTGGTTCGCGATTTGCGGCGTAAGATGGATAAAGCCGCTGAAGCGCTGGAGTTTGAGAAGGCTGCTTCCTTGCGCGACCAGCTTCATGCAGTGGAGAGTGTCACCGAGGGGCAGAAGATTATCTCCGCCGGCGCAGGTGACGAGGATGTAATAGCCTTTGCCAGGGAGAGGGATGAGGCCTGTGTGCAGATTTTCTTTGTTCGTGGTGGCAAGCTCATCGGGAGAGATAATTTTATAATGGAGGGAACGCAAGACGAGGAGCCCGGCCAAATCATGGCCAGCTTCATCCAGCAGTTCTACGGCTCTGCTCCCTATGTGCCTCCAGCGATATTGCTGCAGACCGAGCCTCAAGATATGACAGTGATGTCATCCTGGCTGAAAAGCTTACGCGGCGGCAAAGTCAGCTTGAAAGTCCCCCAACGGGGTCAGAAGAAGAAGCTGGTGGACATGGTGACCGAGAACGCTGAGCAGGCGCTGGCCCAGCTTAAGGCGAAGTGGCTGGCTGATACCGGAAAAACAGCCGCTGCGCTTAAGGAGGTTCAAGAAAGGCTTAACCTGCCCAGGTTGCCCAACAGGATGGAGTGCTACGACATATCGAACATTCGGGGCACCTTTGCTGTGGGCAGTATGGTGGTGTTTGAGAACGGGCGGCCCAAGCCCTCAGCATACCGCCGTTTCAAGATAAAGACGGTGGAAGGCATTGATGACTACGCCATGATGCAGGAAGTGCTCAGGCGGCGCTTTAAACGTGTCAAGGCGCAGGATGCCACTTCCTGGGCGGTGATACCAGACCTAGTGCTCATTGATGGGGGCAGGGGGCATCTGACCTCTGCTCAAGAGGTGATGCGAGAGCTTGAGATAGATTCCATCCCACTTGCTGCTCTGGCTAAAGAGAATGAGGAGGTATTCCTGCCGGATGTAGCGGAGCCTTTAGTCCTTCCCCGCGACTCCCAGGCGCTCTATCTGTTGCAGCGCATTCGTGATGAGGCGCATCGCTTTGCCCTCTCGTATCATCTGCATGTGCGCAGGAAGGCTGCCCTGACCTCAGCCTGGTCGGTGCCCGGCATCGGACCCAAGCGCAAGCGCGCCTTGCTCAAGAAATTCGGCTCAGTCAGGGGCATCAAAGAAGCGTCAGTCGAGGAGCTTATGGCGGTCCCTGGCATGACAAAGCAACTGGCGCAGAGGGTAAAAGAATATTTGTAGTGAGATGATTAGAGATTTCCGATTGTCCAATGAGCTACTTGGAGGCGAGTCCTGTCCACGTTGTTTTAGGGTTTTACCAGTATCTTTCCTCCCTCTCCACTGGTAGCTTTTTCGAAAGCTTCGTTAATTCTATCCAGTGGCAGAACATCTGTTATCAGAGGAATTACATCGATCTTCTTTCCTGCTATTAGGCTGAGCGCAAGTCCGTACTCGCCGGGGTTAAAAAGCATAGAGCCCTTAATGGTCAGCTCCCTAAGCGCGATGCTGCCCACTATGATTTCAGCCAGATTCATGCTAACTCCCACAATGACGATTGTGCCTCCCTTTCTTGTCATGGTCATAGCTTGCAGTGTCGGCGCAACGGCCCCGGCGCATTCGAATACCACATCTGGTCCTCTGCCATCTGTAAGCTCAAGGATCCTGGCAGCGGGGTCAACTTTTTTTGCATCTATGACTTCGTCCACCGCACCCTTAGCCAGCTTGATTCTGGATTTACTTGTCTCTGAGGCGTAGACTGCCCTTGCTCCCGATATCTTGGCCAGCCGGGCTACAAGCTGCCCTATGGGGCCCAGGCCGAGGACTGCAACTACATCTCCCGTAAGCATCCCGGACAACCTGACAGCGTGCAATGCCACAGCCGTTGGCTCAGCTATGGTTGCCTCCTCATAGCTTAACCCTGAAGGTAATTTATGAAGCTGTTGGTATTTAGTCTTGGTATAGGTGGCGAAGCCTCCGGCGCTTCCACCCCACCTCTCCAAAAAGGTCTCGCAGAGCCCAATCTCCCCGCGTGTGCACCAGTAACACTCGTCGCAGGAGCAGGCTGATTCGGCTGTGACCCTATCGCCTGCTTTCCAGCCCTTTACCTCGGAGCCTACTGCAACAATGTCTCCGGCGTACTCGTGGCCGTATCTTCCGGGCAGCCCTAGAATATAGGTATGCAGGTCGGAGCCGCATATCCCGCAATATCGTACCTTTATCAAAACTTCATCTTTATCCAGTACCGGCTTCGGCGCCCTTCTTATGGCAAATTTTCTCTCGCCGACGACTACTGCTTCTCGCATTTTAACTCCTTCTTCAAATGTCTTTGCGAGGAGTCCGCCTTGGCCCGCCTTAGGCGGAACGAAGCAATCTATGCGTCTGTATAGTAGCCAAGCCATTAGATTGCTTCGCTGCGGCTCGCAATGACATATCGGCCTCCCTATTTCCGGAACTTGGCAATATCCTTGTCTGCGTCCCCGATCCCGAGCTTGACCAGCGTTTCTTTAGTAGGGATACCGTTGCGGTCCCATCCCCTGAGATCATAGTATTGGTCTATGATTTTGTCCGGCGTCCTTATCACCTCGCCGTCGCGCACTCCCCCTATTAGAGGCTCGGTAAGAAATCTCTTGGGGAGCTTGTCGTCCTTCCTGCTGAAGCCATCACGAACGTTAAAACATCGCTCCAGATTGTATATCCTCTCCCCTACAAAGAACAGATAATCGACGCTTCCAAACTTGGGTACGCCGGTAGCTGCTGCCAGCATCTTCGCCATGAGCTCATGATCGTACAACTGCAAATGGTGGCTGGGGAATATGCAGGCGATACCCAATTCCAGAGCAGCAGTGGAATCATGATTCCATTTTATGACGTCTCCCTGGCCTTCATCATCGGTAGGGTCCAAAAGCCGAGGCTTGGGATCGCCGATCTCCTGCTGGGGCCAACCGAAGTTGTGGTTTGCCCCCATGTTGCTCAGAGCCCAGTTCATGCCCATAGCTTTGCGAGCGCGGGGGTCGTAACCGGGCATCTCCAGCCCCTTGACATGCATGGCATATTGCTCAGCACCTTTGCCGATGCGCTCGGCGGCCCTTTTTACGCCCTCAGCAAGGATGTCGCCCAGTCCCTCGCGAGCGGCAATCTTCTTGACGAGTGCGATCATAGGCTCAGGGTCTCCGTATTTCAGGATTAGACCATCCGTGTCCTTCTTGGTGAGGATACCCTTCTCGAAAAGCTCATAGGCGAAGCCGATGCTGTTGCCGGTGCTTATCACGTCCAGACCTTGCTCAGCGCAGATGTGGTTACAAACCAGTGTCGCGTTGGTATCGGTGCATCCGGTGGGTCCGCTGAAGACCCAGGCGCCCTCAAATTGCGGCCCTTCGACAGTGAGTCCCTTATAGGGCCCGTCGGGCACTTTCCTGATCTTTCCGCATTTAAGTGAGCACGCATAGCAGCCAACGTGGTCTATAGTAATCTTAGAGTATGGCCACATTCCGATGTTCTCAGGCCAGTTTGGCAGCTCAGCGTAACGCCAGTTCTTCATGGGAATAGAGCCGAAAACAGGGTAGAAGTAATCCAATCCCTGCACAGTGCCGTATTCTTTGAATACACCGTAGCCCAGCCCCGCCTTCATGGCCTTTACCTGCTCCTGCACCAGCTTTTTGAACTCAACGGGATTCGCAACGTCTTCCTTTCGATCGGCTACTATTACCACAGCCTTGAGGTTCTTGGAAGCCATCACGGTGCCGGTACCACCGCGGCCGGCGGCGCGTTCTCCGCTGATGATGGGGCCAAAACGCACCAGCTTCTCCGCCGCAGGCCCAACGCAAACCATGCGCGCCTTCGGCCCATGTTCTTTCTTCAGATATTCCTGGGTTTCGCTGGTGGTCTTCCCCCAGATGGGGGCAGCGTCTAGGATTTCGTACTTGCCGTCTTTGATAAAGATGTAGGAGGGTTTTGCCGCCTTACCCTCAATAATCATGAGCTCAAACCCGGCCCACTTCAGCCAGGCTCCAAAGTCGCCCCCGCCGACACTGCGAGTATAGGTATTGGTAAGCGGGCTCTTGGTGACAGAGATCCATTTGGAGAACGCCTGCGCGCTCGTACCGGCCAGCGGCCCTGCCGTGAGAAACAGCTTGTTCTCCGGGCCTAGGGGGTCGATATTGGGCTTGACCTCATCATAAAGATACCTGGCGCAGAAGCCGCGCGCCCCCACGAAGTCCATAGCCATCTTCTTGGGGATATCTTCTTCCTTTGTCACACCCTTGGAAAGGTTGATCCGTAGCAGCCTGCGCATTGTTTCCTCCTTTACTGACTACACTCTGGTCAATGTAGCTCATCCGGACGGGGAACTGTCCGCGTGCGAGAATTATGCAACATCACCCAACCCTCTGTCAACGCTACTGTATTTTGGGGTAGTGGGTCTTTTAGCAACCTCGCCGCGACAGGTATTGCATCCCCTGAACCGCTGCCCTATAATGGCCGTCAGGGAGGACGTACAAGATGAACGCCGTAAAAATTCGCCTGCCGCAGCTTGCCTGGTACGATAACAATGAGCTTGAAATCGAATTCCCGCCCTCCTGGGAGGTAGCCGTATGCTATATGAAGGGACACCAGCGCCGGGCGCTGGGCGAGAAGGGCTTCCGCGAGGCGTTCGCCAAACCTATAGGCACGAAGCGGATAAGAGAGCTCGCCAGGGGCAAAAAAGAGGTGGCGATCCTTTTTGACGATATGTCGAGGCCCACCAGGGTGGCTGAGATAGTGCCCTATGTACTTGAGGAGCTAAAAGCGGCCGGAGTGAAAGATGAAAGCATAAGGTTCATCGCCGCAGTGGGAGCGCACGGTGCGCTCACCCGCCTGGACTTCGTCAAGAAGCTGGGCGAGGAAGCGCTCTGCAGGTTCCCGGTCTACAACCATAATCCCTACGAGAATTGCACTTACCTTGGTGAGACTAGCAACGGAACCCCTGTCGCTGTCAACGCCGAGGTAATGAATTGTGACTTCAAGGTCGGCATTGGCTCTCTGCTCCCTCATCCCCTCACCGGATTCGGCGGCGGCGGTAAAATCATCCTCCCTGGCGTGGCCTCTATTGATACCATGGCTGCCCATCACCGCGATTTGATATTGAAGCTTCTCACCCAGGGGAAGGACCCGGGAATAGGCATAGCCACATTTGAGAGTAATCTGCTGCGCCTTGATATTGAGGAGGCAGCGAGGATGGCGGGGCTTGATGTCAAGATTGACACTGTTTTGAATGGACGAGGGCAAACCACAGCCATCTTTGTCGGTGCCCCCACTGCTGCTTATGCTGAAGGAGTAAGGCTTGCCAGAGAAGTCTACGCCACAGAGCCCGTGGAGCCACCAGATATTGTTATCCTCAACACTTATTGCAAGTCTAGCGAGGCTGTCCTGGCAATCCCTTTACTGGGGGGATTGCTTCGGGAAGGTCAGGGCGATCTGGTGCTCATTGCCAATGCACCTGAGGGGCAGGTGCCCCACTATCTCGTGAGAAGCTTCGGGAAAAAGTTGGGGGGAAGACTCTGGAACGCCCCACCTGGCCCGCTCCATAATATAAACAGGTTTATCGTGTTCACTCCCTACATTGACATAGCGGGGGCCGACTGGCTGGCATCACCTGATTCCATAGTCTGGGCCAAAACGTGGCCCGAGGTGCTGGAGAGGCTCACTGAAGCCTATGGCAAAAGCGCCAAAGTAGCAGTAGTGCCCGACGCCACCATGCAGTATTTCACTGAATAGGCTGTTTCTCCCAGCGTTAGTGGCTATTACGGCTCGAAGTTGTGATAACCTTGAGTCATTCTTGCTGTTCTAAATCCCTTCTTGCCTCCTCCTCGCGCCCCAGCATGGATAGTGCGATCCCGCGGTTGAGATAGGCTTTGGCGTATTTGGTATTGAGTCTTATGGCCTTGCTATAGTTTTGAACAGCCTCCTCATGGCTGCCCTGCTCAAAGAGTCTGTTGCCGATGCCGTGATAGATGTCGGCGATTAGCTCAGCATCGCCCCACTCTGTTCTGTGAGGGTTGTGGAGGTGGCTTTTGAAGTCGAATCCGTTGGGCAGGATATGCTCGATGTCTACGGTGCCCTGAACTGTGTACAGTATGGAGAAAACGTGGGGGCCCTGGCCGAAGGCGTCCTCGACGTGGACTGCCTTTACTTTTAAGCCGAGCCGCTGCGCCAGCACGTGGTATAGTACGGTTAAACCCAGGCAGTTCCCCACTTTTTCAATTTTGGGGTCGAGCTGGGCGTCCAGGACCTCAGTCAGTTTGTAGCTTCCCTTTCGTTCAGACCGGTTGGGCTTTTTATGCCATAACCAGTCGAAGAGCGCTCCCGCTTTTGTCAGCTCACTCCCGGCGGGGATTTTAGCTACTACCTGCTGATACAGCGTATTTAATTTGGCCAGATAGTTGTCGAGGTCTACACTGTTTACGACCCCGGATGCTATCAGCGCCCCCCAGGCCTGGTCTGGCTGAGCGGCGCTGAAAAGCTTTTTCTCTAAGCTATTCAATTTGAGTCTCACGCCTTCAGTGTAACACAGGCGTGGCGGCATCGAAAGTAGGGGCGTCCTTCGCAGAAGGACGCCCCTACTTCTATTCCTGAGCCCGGATTTATCCTGGCAGCATAATAGCACATATGTTCCAATACTGTCAAGGGGAAAATGTCGCATAGGGTGCTATTTACCGCAGAGGGCGCGGAGTTCGCTGAGAAAGAAGGATAGGATTGGGCGCTAATCCCCCCCTGTATCCCCCTTTGGGAAAGGGTGAATAAGATATGGCAGGCCCTTTGACAGGCTCAGGGCGAGCGGGATTGCGTGTGGTCAGGTTAGAAGGCGCCGTGATGGGAGTCAGAAGCTACCTGGTTGCCCCCTCACTCTAGCTCTCTCCCTCCAGAGGCGGACTCCAACCTACCCATAAATGACTTGCTCCTTTTTGACAGGTTATTAAGGTTAGCCTACAATGCGACCACCGGCAGCAACGGTACAATTACTGGGGGCAGGTTAAAAATAGGAAGGAAAAGTGGAGACGTACAAAGCTTACAAGTATAGATGGGTTGTTCTGGCTGCATACATGTATGTAGCCGCTCTGACCCAGTTGTACTGGTTAAACTTTTCAGCTATAGATACCTATGTCGAAGAAAACTTACATATTTCTGCATTTAGCACCGGCTTGCTGGCACTGGTCTTCCCCCTGACATACGTTCTGCTTTCCCTGCCTGCGGGCATGATTATCGATAAAAAGGGTTTCAAATACAGTATAGGCATAGGTGCAATTTTTACGGGTGTCTTCAGTATGATCCGTATAATCGATCCATACTCGTATCCCCTTCTTCTGATTTCACAAATAGGAATTTCCATAGGACAGCCTTTCGTATTGAATGGAATCACCAAACTTGTGGTAACCTGGTTTCCGCGGAAAGAAGAGGCCACTGCGGTAGGACTTGGTTCATTAGCATTATTCATCGGAATGGTCATCAGCCTGGGCTTGACTCCTTCCCTGGTGGACTCCCTCGGGCTTAAATCAATGCTGCTAATTTACGGCATCATAGGAATCGCGGGAATGCTGTTGTTCTTTTTGTTGGCCAGGTCTAAACCTCCCACGCCTGCCAGAGAAGCGAAAGAGGAAGAAAAGATTTCCATCCGGGAAGGGCTAAAAAGCATTTTAAGAATCAGGGACTTTGTAATTCTGGGATTTGTAGCTTTGATCGGTATCGGGGTTTTCAATGGACTGGCCACCTGGCTGGAGAAGATATTGAATGAACTGCATCACATTTCGATGGTCGATGCGGGCACTATATCTTCGGTGCTGGTCTTCAGCGGCATGCTCGGCTGCGTTGTCATCCCCATAGTCTCGGATAGAATCAAAAAAAGAAAGCCTTTTCTGATCCTGGCATCTTTAGTGGGAGCCATATGCGTCACTGTCCTTATGTTTGAAAGCGGCTTTGTGGGTAATATGGTCAACGGCATGGTACTGGGCTTCTTTCTATTATCGGCTCTGCCGATTGTGCTTACGATGTCTATCGAGATTACAGGTGAAAAATACGCGGGAATTTCTGTGGCATACCTGCAGCTTCTGGGAAATGGGGCGGCTGTAGCTATTGTCCCGATAATGGAGGTTTTACACGGCGTAAGAGGCGAGTATATTTACCCGCTTGTGTTCATAGCGGTATTAGTGGTGATATCTGTGGTGATGGCATTTCGAATAAGAGAAACGGGGAAAGCCGCTTAGGCCGTGGGTAAGACCGATGTAGGTTAAGGATTTGGACATATGTTGATTGATATGCATGAACCTTCGGAAGTTGTAGTAACTGCACGGACAGGGGTTCATAATGCTATCAAGGTCACCCTAACACCGCGCAGTGCTGAAAGTAATAAATTAATGCAAGATTGCTGTGGCCACTCTAAGGTTCTACTAGCTTATAAACAACACAAAACTCATCGGAATAAACTAATTCAAAGTGAGCAATTTACTGCTTATTCAATGCCCTATCCAAGATAGTATTTGTAGGCGTCGCAACTGGCTCTCTGGGGTTGCATCCGCCTACGGCAGATTTCACCCACCCTACCGGAACTGAATTGGAACTTTTCATCGGAGTTTGACACAAGAGAGACAGTTGCGACAAGCGATAGGTAGTGCTAAGATTCGCATGGATTTCTTTAAGGGGGGGGTGGCTAGATGGCAAGAATAGAAGAAAGCGTGGAGATCAAGCGTCCGGCCGACAGGGTGTTCGCCTACACCACTGACGCGAAGAGCTGGCCGAAGTGGCAGTCGACTATACCGGAAGCGGAGCAGACGTCCCAGGGAGCCGTGGGTGTCGGCACCACGTTCAAAGGGACCATCCGCATGATGGGCCTCAGTATGAAGTGGACTGCAAAGGCCACGGAGTACGAGCCAAACAAAAAGTTCGGTAAGGATATTACCTCAGGTAGCATGACCGTTGAACAGCACAACACCTATGACCCCATAGAGGGAGGCATAAAGTTTACTATTGTGTACAATGCGAAAGTGGGCGGGCTCATGAAGCTGTTTTCGCCGATGATAGTAAGCTCAATGCGCAAGGCGTTAAAGAAGGCTCTTGGGAACTTGAAAAGCGTTCTTGAAGCACAGACTTAGAATCGCTTATACCTCCACAGCAACACACACTGAGCAAGTGTAGGGTGGGTGGAGTCCGCCCAGGCGGACGAAACCCACCAATTCACAAGGTGGTGGGTTACATTTCATTTCACCCGCCCTACGTTTTTTGGGCACAGTCCGCCAGAGGCGGATGCCCCTACGATTTCTACGGTTCGTGGCGTGCCTGGATTCCTGCTTGGCGCAGGAATCTGCCATGACGGTTGCTGCCGTCACCACGAAGGATGAAAATAGCGCGGGTGCTCTGTCACCCGCCTCCGCTGGTAGGGGACAGAGCACCTACCCTATGGATACCGTATTCTGTAAGGCTATTTTCAAAGCAATGACATACTGCAGTCAATCCGGGCAAGCTTATGAGGGCATTTGGTTTGCCTCTATTACACCATGCTTTTAGGGCGGGTTTCAAACCCGCCACTACGTTTTTGGGCGCAAAATTTTGTGCCCCTACGTAATCCCCCTGTATTCCCCTTTAGAAAAGGGGAAACGTTTGTCTAATACTTGCCCTTCGACAGGCTCAGGGCGAACGGATTGCTCGTACGGAATCATACTCGGGGTCGTTTCAGGGTATTGAAGCCCCTGATATAATAGTGCACTGAGGGATTTCTTTGATTAACATCGGCAAAAGTATCGAGGCGTATCTGCCACCTGAAATCCTGGCTCTGGTAAGAGCCGCGGGGGAAATCGGCGCTGCCAACGGACAGAGGGTGTATCTGGTCGGCGGGTCGGTGCGAGACCTTTTGTTGAAGCGTCCCCATCTGGACATCGACCTGGTGGTGGAAGGGGATGCCCTTCCGCTAGCTCGCCAGCTCGCCAAGGGCAGGGGTGGGAAATTGGTGACTCACCCTCGCTTCGGCACTGCTACCTTCAGTCAAGGGGCGTTCAGCCTCGATCTGGTAACTGCCAGGTCGGAAACATACGCTGAGCCTGCTGCATTGCCCACTGTGAAGCCGGGCAACATCCAGGAAGACCTGTTCCGGCGCGACTTTTCGATAAACGCTATGGCTGCCAGCCTTGAGCCTGCCCGGTTCGGGCATTTGGTCGATCCCTATGGGGGGAAGAGCGACCTCGACCGGCACCTTGTCAGGGTGTTACACCAGAGGAGCTTTAAAGACGACCCCACCCGTGTCTGGCGCGCTATCAGGTACGAGCAGCGCCTTGGTTTCAGGCTTGAATTTGACACTGCGAGCCTGCTGCGCCGCGATGCGGCCCTGATGGAAAGGGTGAGCGGAGACCGGCTGCGCCATGAGCTAGAACGCATTTTGAAAGATGATTGCCCCGAAAAGGTCTTCTACCGGGCTGAGAGGCTGGGTGTGCTCAGGCAGCTACATCCAGCGCTAGAGGGCGACGGCTGGCTGGGGGAGCACTTCGACATGGCTCGCGAGGCGAGCGGCAGCTCTAAGCCCGATATGAAACTTTATCTGGCGCTACTGGTCTGGCGGCTTAACGATGATGCACTTAAAGCTTTCATGGAGCGTCTGAAGTTCGGAGGGGAGGTGGCGCAGGTGGTGCGGAATGTCCCCGGTGTAAAAAAAGCTCTCTCTGCGCTGGCAGCGCCAGAACGCACGCCGAGCAGTGTCTATTATATACTTGAGCGCCATCACTTTCAGACGATACTGGCTGCGGCTCTGGTTACGGATTCCGCACTGGTGCGGCAGAGGCTTGAGCTTTATCTCTCCAGCTTGAGGTTTGTGGAGACATCACTCAGCGGAAATGACCTGAAGAAGATGGGCGTTGCTCAGGGCAAGAAGATGGGGGTGCTGCTGAGAGCGCTCAAGGAAGCAAGGCTGAATGGGGAAGTAACAACCAGAGAGGAGGAGGGAAAACTGGTCCGCAGGTGGCTTGCTAAAGGGAAACACTGAGGAGCTAAGTGGAAGAAATCTGTAGTGTGTGCGGCAAACCTTTGGATGAGATATATGCGGTCAGTTGCATTGCCTGTGGTAGGAAAATCCACTTTTCTCCGGCCGAAACCTCTAATGATGACTGTAGCCATATTGTGACACAGTTGTATACCTGCGGCCTGGCTTTTGTGTGTAAGCACTGCTCCGCAGTGCAGAAGCCCTTCGGTGATGTGAAGGCCAACCCTTAGTTTGGCTTCGGCTTAGCGCCGGGAAGCGGTTGAATAGTTTTATCAACCCCCTATGTCCCCCAATCCTTCCGAAGAAGGACCCCTCTGCACTCCCCAGAGGCTGACGACATCTGTTTCTACTGAGGTGCGCTTTGTTTAATCGCTTGGCTTTTTCTGTATCTCATGATGAGCACAATCATGAATAAGGACTGCACCATGCCTGCCGCGTTGCCCACTGTAAATACAAGGTCGTGTCTCCATATGCTGTAGATGAGGTAACAAAGCAGGGCTATCGCCAGGATGAACCACGAGGGCAAAGCCAGGCCGCTTACATCGTGACTCCTGAGGATTTTGATAATCTGCGGTATATAGAAACACTGGGTCAAGGCAAAACCTGCCCAGCCAACTATTTCCATTTCTTGCTCCTTCCTTTTTGCCGAGGTTGCCAGTCCGAAGCCATGCGCTCCAGAAGGGCAGCTACATGCTTTGTGCCCAGTATGAAATCAGCGAGCCTGATATTCTCGTCGGGAGCATGTGCCCTGGAGCCAAGATAGTCCACTCCGATGCCGGCGGTAGGCAAACCCAGCGTATCGGTAAAATAATACATGGGGCCGCTGCCGGCCATAGCTGGCATTATCACAGGGTCGGCTCCGAAGACTTCCCTGCCTGTGGCTGCGACTATGGTGACAAATGGAGAGTCCAGCGGCGTTCGGGCCGGATTTTCCCCTTCTGTTGTAGGAGCGATGGCGATGTCTGAGAAGCCGTGTCTGTCGAGATGCTTTCTCAGCCTGGAAAGAATTTCATCGGGACGCTGGTTGGGTACGAGACGAAAATCGAGCTTGGCCCGGGCAACGCAGGGCAGAACTGTCTTGGAGCCCGGGCCGGTGTAGCCGGAGTAGATGCCGCAGATATTGCAGATGGGTTCAAGGATATAGCGAGACCTGTAATCGAACCCGGTGACCCCTTTGACAAACTCCTTCAGACCGAGGCTTTGTTTTGCTTCCTCATCATCCGGCGGGATAGCTTTAATGGCTGCTATCTCCTGTCTGGTCGGAGGTGTAACATTGTCGTAGAAGCCTGCGATTTGGATGTTTTCATCCATGTCTTTGAGGGAGGCAAGAGCCCATACCAGCCTCCAGGCCGGGTTGGGCACCACTGTGCCCATCGATGAGTGGACGTCCTGTGAGGCACCGCGCGCCTCGAGTTCGACGTAAAGGATGCCCTTGAGGCCGAGCATGATGATGGGCTGGTCTTTCCAGTTGACTCCCCCGCACTCCCAAATACAGGCATCGGCCTTGAGAAGCCGGCGATTGCGCTCAACGAAAGCGCCCAGGTTGGGGCTCCCTATCTCCTCTTCACCTTCGATTAAGAACTTCACCGAAATCGGGGGCTTGCCCCTCATCTTCTGGAAGGCTTTGAGGGCGAGGAGGCGGGCAACGGTGTTTCCTTTGTTGTCTGAGACTCCTCTCCCGAACAGCTTCCCTTCGCGTTGTACGGGCTCGAACGGGGGCGAAGTCCATAGCTCCAGGGGTTCCGGAGGCTGGACATCATAGTGGTCATAGAAAAGGATGGTGGCTGGCGATTCCCCACTGAGTTCGCCATAGACTACGGGATATTTACCTCCCGGGACAGGGAGAATCCGGGCGCTTATCCCATATTCACTCATCATCTGCGCCAGAAGCTGGACCATCTCCGGCATACCCACTCCCTGGGCGCTGATACTGGGCTGACGGCAAAGCCGTATAAGGTCCTCAACCCCTTCTTGCCAGTGGTCATCTATATAGTCATAAATCTGTTTCATAGGAGCCCCCCCGAAAAGCTATTTTGGGAGACATACGGAGCTATCATGGCCTTTGAGATGGCCCTTACGCTCTCCCTTAAGCCACTGGGTGACTGCCGGAGGCAGGTCACGCGATGAGCCCTTGACTACAGTGCACTGCGGTATGGAATCAAAGAAAGCTGACCTATATCCCTTAGTCTGTAACCGCCTGTCGAGGATAACTACAGCACCGCGATCGGTCTTGCTGCGGATGAGGCGGCCGAAACCCTGTTTGAAGCGGATAGTGGCCAGGGGAATGGCATACTGGTTGAAGGGGTCATCGAACAGCTCGGAACGAGCGGAGAATATCGGTTCCGTGGGCACGCTGAACGGTAACTTTGCGATGACCAAGACGCTGAGCGCCTCTCCCACGACGTCAATGCCCTCCCACAAGCTGGCGGTGCCCAGGAGCACGGTCTGGGGATTAGACTTGAAAGCAGCTAGAAGCTTTTTGGGCGAGCCGTCCACTCCCTGGCCAAGGACCAGGATACCTTCTTCCTCGAGAGGGGCCTGGATGGCGGCCTGGGTAGCTCTCAGTGCAGAATGAGAGGTGAATAAGACCAAGGTACGCCCCTTACAGGCACGGCAAAGGTCGACAAGTGTTTTCTCTACCGCCTTTTGATAGCCTGGTCTTCCCGGTTCGGGAATATCGTTGGGCAGGTAAATCATAGCTGCGTTGGGGTAGTCGAAGGGAGCGCCCAGAAGGAGTTCGCCGCCGTATTCAAGCCCCAGCCTGCTTTTGATGTACTCGAAGGTGCCTTCTGTGCTCAGTGTAGCGCCGGTAAGGATAACACAGTCCTTGGAGGAGAATAGTGATTTCTCCAGGAGGTTAGCCACGCTGAGCGGAGCGCTGTACATGCCGACTGAATTGTTCTGAATGTTGATATTGAGCCAGTAGATATTGTCGGTGCTAGGGTGAGAGACCAGGGAATCCAGCCTCTGGTGCAACTCCTTATTTCGAAAAAGCAGGGATGATATCTCAAGCATCAGGTAATCATAACCGGACACCTTGTTTTCTCCCAGATCTTCCAGTCCTGTGTAGAGATGGTCTAAATCATCTCCAATGGCGCTGAGCGCCAGGCTCAGGTCCTCCCAGGCAATCTCAACCACCGACCATCCCGGTTGCGTTCGCTTGGAATATGTCAAAAGCAGGTTTCGGTCATATTCGCCCTGGTCAGAGGCGTGGCCCTCGATGAAATCGCGGAGGCTGTCGAAGAATTTAGAGACGCCGGCACGTGCCTTGTCCACATTGTCGCTGAGCGACTCGGCGAGCTGTCTCACTTGCCTTTGTCTGGATAAGGAGACAGTGCTGCCCCGGAAGCAGTCATTCAGCCAGGCAAGGAGCCCGGTGCTGCGCTGTCCTCCGACCTCCTGTCGAAACAGGTTGAAGTGATCGAAGAGGTGCCATTGGGTGATCTGATACCCCAGTTGCCTGGTTGCCTCTTCCTCAAGGTGATGCGCCTCGTCGACGATGAGGTGGTTGTAGGGGGGCAAGACCTTGTTGTCTGCAATCATATCGGAAAGTAGCAGGGCGTGGTTGACCACGATAAGATGGGCGCTTTCAGCAGCCTGGCGCGCACGGTAGAGGTAACAGGTGCCGCGCTGGTGGTGTGCGCATTGGCTCTCCAGTCGCTCGTCAAATTCGGCGCAGAGCTTATTCCAGATGGAAAACTCGCTGCCGCCCAGGTTAAGCTCAGCCCTGTCTCCGCTCCGGGTTGAGAGCAGCCAGACCCTGATGCGGGCGAGAAGCCTGGCTTCGTCGAGGGAGAGCCTGTCGCTGTTCCTCAAGGACTCATATCTCTTGAGGCAGAGGTAATTAGCTCTGCCCTTGACCTGAACTGCTCTGAGGTCCTTAATCATAGTCTCCTGTTCCTTGTCGAGAGCCTGCAGCAAATCGGGGATGTCCTTGCCGATGAGCTGCTCTTGCAGGTTTATGGTGTTGGTGGAGATGATAACGGGGAGGCTATTTTGTGAAGCGAAGAATATCGAAGGCAAAAGATAGGCAACGGATTTCCCGGTGCCCGTGCCTGCTTCCACGATGAGGTGCTCGCTGTTGTTGAGCGCCTGCGCTACTGCCTGGGTCATGCGAATCTGCTCCGGGCGGTGCTCATAACCGGGTAAGGCTTTTGCCAGGGGGCCATCGGCCCCAAGGATTTCGGAGAGATTATCTGTGTCCAGGGGGATTTTCTCGGCGCGTGGAGTTAGCGGCTGCTTATTGTTTTCTTTCCATAAGGACTTTTTATCTTCGCTCTTGCTGGCTTTGGGGCCGCGGGTATCGGAGAACGCTATCTTGGTCTTGAACCTGAGAATTTCCCGGAAAAGTGAGCCGAGCGGCCAATCCGATTTTTCGGCCAAGCGGACTAGCTCTTCAACTGTGGCAATGTCTACCTGATAGGCGCGTTCGAGGAGGGCAACGAAAAGCTCCTTGGTTGCTATGGCGTCCGGGAGGGAGCGGTGGAGGGGGATGGACAGGCCGAGGTGTTTGTTTACCGAGGCGAGGCTGTAATCGGATAAGTGAAAAAGGAGAATAGTCGCCAATTCGTGGGTATCGTATGTAGGATTAGTAAGTTTGATACCTTGCCTGGCCAGGAAGCTGAGGTCAAAGGAGATATTGTGTCCTACAATCGGGCCGTTCTCGAGGAAAGCGATAAGGCCGCTGGCGAGCTCTGGGAAAGCAGGGGCGGTGGCGACATCAGCCTGCGTTATGCCGCAGAGCAACTGGATGCGGTAGGGTAGAGGGCGCTGTGGATTGACCAGGGAATGAAAGGTATCAATGACTTCCTCACCCTGAAACTTTATGGCGCCGATCTCGATGATTTCATCGGTATCGGGGTTCAATCCGGTGGTCTCGAGGTCGAGGGAGACATAGGTCTGGTCCATAGTGGAATTATACCATTATGGAGGAGGGCATTAATAGATGCTTGGGGAAATGGCGGCTTCGGGGACGGATTATAAAGATGATGTTGGCTTAATTATTGTATGGGAAGGGTGAATCGCCAAGTACTCAAAGAGAGCTTGGCTTTGGAGAATCGCTAAACATTTTACTCCAGAAATCCCTGCCTCTTCGGCCGCCCGAATGCTATAATTTTCTGATAAGTGCCGAAGAGTGAAGCGTAGAGAGGTCTAAAGTTCACCTCCAGTAGAAGTAAATCGGGGAAGTCTATCATGGACAATAGAACGCTCCAATCCAATGTTGAGCTACGTATCAAACGGGCCACGGAATGGCTGAAGGCATCACAGATTGACTATGACGCTTACAGGAAGTTGGTTCGTTGTACTTGGTTCCCACTTATTCAGTGTAAACCTACAAACCCGCAACCAGCAATTGTTATTCTTCAGAGGAGCATTGAAAAATTAGTAAAAGCTGTCGCTATCGCCTCTGGTAAATACTCCTATGAAGATATTTTAAATTGGAGCCATGATTCGTTTGGCCTATATTTGGACATCCAAATAAAAATGGTCGAAGCGCCTGTTATGAAGTTATTGCTAGATAATGTTCAGGGGCCAATCTTTAAACAATCGAAAGCCCGTTTTTTCAGTCAAAATGAATCCCTCCGCCGTCTAAACGAACTAAAGACAAGAGCAAAACTGGGTAGTGCTCGAAAGGAAATGGGTGAGTGGGCATATGAACTATCAACTTTACCTGAAGAAGTTGTCTCACAGTTGGTAAAATCACAATTGAGGGCTATAAGGTGGGCTAGAATTCTAGCAGTAATCCTGAACCACATCCCACTTAGCCTATACTCAAAATTTGGGCATTCAAGCGGAGAGTTATCCTCAACCTTATTAAGATCATTCGAGAAGTGAGGATTCTTGTTGCCCGATGGCATTAAAGCCTTTTTCAATAATGAGCAGGTATCTTCATTCTTTAAGAACCAACCTGAAGAAAAGAGGCTGAAGGCAATTAAGAACCTTGGGAATCTCCTTGTTGCTGGAACAGTTTCTAGTGCAATGATGATTTTAACAGCTCTGACCTTCGGGCATGCGATATCTCCTGGATATCCTGGCGAGCCAGAAGAGGCTGAAAAGGGCGCCCGTAAACTTGAGAGTAAGTCTTATCAAGTGCCGATTGGTGTTGCGGATTCAATTCTTAGCGTGGGAAAGCTTACTGGTTCCATATTAAAACAATCAGCACATGAGATTACATCATCTGCTGAGATATTTGATTTCATGGATACGGACACAAGTGGGCTATTTAAACCGGGGCCTACAACTGGCTAGAGCATAGTCAGTAGAAGGCACCTCTTTCCTGATTACCCCTTTTTTCTTGGCAGCAAACGAAATGCTAGGGCACAAAGACTCACTTCGTTGAGCCTCTGCTATCCTAAGAAGAAGGAAGTGAGCTTACCTGCACAATCTAGCGCAATGTTCAATTCTAGAAGTTAAGGTGCCCAAAACTAAGCGGTTTCGGAGCGCTTAGCGCCTTGATTAAGAAGTCTATTTACCGCCAGTGGGCGAGCAGGGGCAGAAGCCAGCCGAAGATACCTGCGAATATCAGGTTTATTACAAACAATAGCCAGCCCAACTTTTTGCGCCTGATGATGAGAAACAGGGCTGGCAGCATCAACAGCCCTGTCAAACAAAGAATGGCCAGGGTAAATGTCTGGTTGGAGCTGCCCAGCCCCGAGCCAGGAGCCGAGTCAATAGCCAGATTATAAAGCGCGCCAGCGATAGCTCCGAATGTGCCCCAGGCCGGTGGCAAGGCAATCACCACGGCTAGTATAACCAAAGTCGGGGGTATACCCTGGGGCAACCGCCTGGCTAGCCTGTCATATAAATCGCGGTTAGAGAGAAATACGAGTATCAATGCCCCCAGGAAAACCGTCCCCATGAATAATCCGCAGACGAGACCAGCCAGGATATCCATTAACATTGTCTGTTCCTTGTAGAGGCTGAAGGCTCAGCCCTTATCATATGAACAAGATAAGCCGCTATTCTTTCTCCCTTCAGATGGTTCAATATAGCTTCACCTCGAGATTTGTCTGGCGCAAGAGTGAACAGAGCAGGGCCGGATCCTGCAAGGTGGATGCTTCTGGCACCTGCTTTCAACAGGCTGGCGCGAGATTCGGAGAGCTTGGGAAAGAAGTTGAAAGCGACCTGCTCGAATACGTTGAACAGGAAGGAGTCGTCTACATTGCCCCCATGATTTAGGTGGGTAAATAGTTTCTGGGTGTGTTGACCTGATGTGTAATGGGAGGGGTTCAACCGCGAGTAGAGCTGCGCTGTCTTACTGTGTACAGGTTTGATTGCTGGCTTGAGCAGCACCAGCCAGAGTTCAGGGGCAGGGGGAAGAAGTGTTATCTCCTCGCCGCGCCCTTTTGCCAGGGCTGTGCCTCCATAGAGGAAGAAAGCCACATCCGAGCCGAGCTTTGCTGCCAGCTCTGTCAATTTATCAAGAGAGAGATTCAATTCCCAGAGCTGGTTTAGCCCAACCAGAGTAGCAGCGGCGTCGGTTGAGCCAGAGCCCAATCCAGCAGCTATGGGAATCCTCTTGGTGAGTTGGATTACAGCGCCCTTGGTACAACCTGTGGCTTCTCTAAGCAATTTAGCTGCTTTCAGCACCAGGTTATCGGGAGATTGCAGATTCGGGACATCGCAACGAAAATCTAGATTTGCACTGGGCTCGAAGGTGAGCGTGTCTGCCAGGCTGATGGTCTGGAGGACGCTGGCGACCTCGTGGTAGCCATCAGGTCGCTTGGCTAGAACCTCGAGAGTCAGATTTATCTTGGCGTATGCCTGAAGTGTCAAGCTCATTTCTTAACCTTGCTCACAAACGCACGGTGTAATTTTGCCCATTCTTCGAGAGATAGGGTTTCGGGGCGCCGCTGCGGCGATATACCTACTTTTTCTAAAAATTCTTCGGTCTCTGCTGAGGTAACTTGCAATCCCAGGGCAAGGGAGTTTCTTATCTGCTTGCGCGGTGCGCTGAATCCTGCCTTGACTATCTCGAAGAAGCTAGCGATGTCTGCTACATCGACGGCTGGCCTGGGGTAGACATCTATACGTACGATGGCAGAATCGACCTTGGGCCGGGGGTAAAAGCTCTGGGCGGGTACATAGTCAACGATGGTTGGCTTGCCGTAAAGCTGGACGCTGATGCCGAGGATGCTCATTTCGCCGGGGCCTGCTACTATTCTTTGCCCTACCTCTTTTTGCACCATGACCACCATGAGGGTGGGCTTGCGCGATGCCTCGAGGAAGTGGCGCAGTATCGGGGCTGCTATATAGTAGGGTAGATTGGCGACAACCTTATAACCTCTGCGACGGTCTATGGCCTGGGCATGGCTTTTTAGAAGCTCTCCAGGGTCTATTTCAAGGACATCGGCATTAAGGACAGTAAGTTGAGGAATCTTCGAGAAAGTTTTTTGTAGGGAGGAAGCGAGCTTGGAGTCAGCCTCAATGGCGATCACATTTGCTGCCTTTTTCACCAGCTCCCCGGTCAAGACTCCTAATCCCGGGCCCACCTCTATTACTGTATCGGAGGTCTCAAGCTCTGCCGCTGAGATTATCTTCTCCAGCACGCCTCGGTCGACCAGGAAGTGCTGTCCCAGTCCCTTCTTAGCCCTTGTCCCGAGGCGGTGCAACTGGCTTTTGGCATCGGGAGAGGAGCGATCTATAGTATTCTGATCTCTCATTCACCCTCCGCCGCACATTATATAACTAAAAGAGAGAGTTTGGGAACTGCCGCATGTTATTCAGGCACAGACGAAGGCGTCTGTACTACCTTCAGGGTAAGTGTCTCGTTGTTCCATTCAGTGGAAAATTATTGCCCACTCGTCAAACAGTATAGGGGCGTCCGCCAGAGGCGGACGCCCCTATACTTGGGATACAACCACTGGCTTATTTGCTCTTCTTGGCGCTTTTCTTTTTGGGCTTAGAGTCTTTCAGGCCGAAGACCTTGATGGCGTTCTCACGCATTATCATTCTCTTGGCCTCGTCGCTCAGCGGCAAAGCCAGGAACTGCTTCTTGAACGCTGAGAGTCCCATGTTATTGGTGCCGAAGAGAACCTTCTCCTGACCTGCCCAGAATGACATGAAGGTGAACATCTCGGGGTGCATTTTGGACAGGAGCTTGGGCATCCAGGCTGAGCAGTCGCAGTAGACGTTGGGGTGCTTCCAGGCCATCGCTACCAGCTCGTTGCCCCAGGGCCAGCCGGTGTGAGAGCCGATGATAGTGAGCCCGGGGAAATCTAATGCCACCTCATCCAGGTATATGGGACGCCCGGGCCAGGTCGGAAAAAGCTCAGCCGCATGCCCCGTCTGCATCC
>CAYGWR010000010.1:0-27324 GCA_964353645.1 uncultured Dehalococcoidia bacterium | reverse complement strand
TATAGCAAAGTATGTCGCGGGCATGGTTGAGAATATATTAATGTAGCGTCGTGACCCACCTCAGGCGGGTCACGACGGAAAACTTGTTGCCATCCTTCCTTTGGAAGGATAGGGTGTCCCCCAATTTTTAAAAATCCCCCAAGACTGGGGGATACAGGGGGTTGATTGAGACCGTTTCAGGGGGAATAGGAGAGTAGGAGGCTAATGAAATCACAAGACAATAGAAGCGACCTTACGCCGTTCTTTGAACCTGCCTCTGTAGCAGTATACGGCTCATTAAAAGAGGGGTTGGGGCTGGGCTATGGGGTGATCAGGAACATGCTCCAATTCGGCTACTCAGGAAAGATTTATCCTGTCAGCCCCTCTTATAGCGGCGAAGTCCTGGGATTCCGAGTCTATTCCGCTGCAAATGATGTAGCCGAACCTATTGATGCAGCTATTGTGATTACTCCTCCTCCGACGGTGCCGGGGATTATCGAGCAGTGCGCCCGCAAAGGTGTTAAGGCTGCTGTTATAGTCTCTGAGAATTTCGCTGAGGCCGGTGGGGATGGTGTCAAATATCAGCAACAACTGGTGGATATAGTCCGCCGCACCGGCATCCGCATCATAGGGCCGAACACAGTCGGCCTCTTCAATGCTGCAAACGGTTTCATAACCAACCCCTATCTCATAGTTCAAAAGAAGATTCGTAAGGGCGGCATAGCCTATTGCAGCCAGAGCGGGTACGTGGGCACTGCAGCGCAACCCCTGGAAGACCGAGCTATCCCTGTCAGCAAGATGTGCGATATCGGCAATAAATGCGATGTCGATGAAGCCGACCTTCTGAACTACCTGGCAGACGACCCCGAAACGAAAGTTGTCGCTATGCATATAGAGAATGCGAAAGATGGCCGCAGATTTATGGATGCAGCCCGCAGGGTGGTGGCACGCAAGCCACTGCTGATTCTCAGGCCAGGGCGGAGCGAAGAAGCAGCCAGAGCCGTAGCTTCCCATACGGCATCGCTGGCGGGGAACGAGCAGGTTTATGACAGCGCCATCAAACAGGTCGGAGCAATTCGGCTCGATACCTGGCTGGAGTACTGGGAGGTGCCCAAGATATTCGCGTACCAGCCATTGCCTGAAGGCAATCGCATAGCTATCCTCACTCTCACTGGAGGAGTGGCCGTGGTGGGGGTTGATGTAGCGGTGAGCGCTGGTTTGGCCCTAGCCCGCTTCTCACCTGCCACAGCCGACAAGCTGAAGAGAATATACCCCAGGCTGTCCAGCAATCCGGTCGACCTGGGCCCGATATTATCTGTGTCTGACAACCCTTTCGCTGTTGAGGAAGAGGTAATAGCCCTGGCGCTTAATGACGCCAATGTGGATTGTGCTGCCATCTCTGTCTATGCCGGCTTCGATGATATCGTAGCTCCTATTGTGGAGATGTTCGACAATTTGAAAGGGCGCATCACCAAGCCGATAGCTATCTGGATTTATGGGATGAAATTGTCTGCGATGGATGAGATGTCTCGCCAGTTGGAAATGCGGGGATTGCCGACATACTTCTATCTTGAAACAGCCGTCAAGGCGCTCGGCATCGCTGCCCAATATTCCAAGATTAAATTGAGCTAGGGAGCATGATGGTAGAACTAAAGAAAGTGGCTGATAAGATTTACCGATTCGAGACTATGCTATCGGTAATGACCAGCCCGTTCACGGTGTACCTTATCAAAGAGTCACAGGGTGTTGTGATTGACCCCGGCCCTGGGGCTCTGGTTCCCCGGATTCAGGAAGCTATGAAAAAGTTGGGCATGAAGAATTTGGCCTACATCATCCCCACCCATATCCACGTAGACCATGCCGGCGGTGCCGGCAAACTGGCTCAGCTTTACCCCGGGGCGAAGGTTCTGGTTCACCCCGCCGGATTGAAACACGCCGTAGACCCCTCTAAGCTCATCGAAAGCACCAGAAAGGTTTTTGGTGAAGACTTCGAGATCGGATTCGGGCCGATTCTCCCCGTCCCCGAATCTCAAATAAAGTCTGTAGAGGATGGCGAGATAATCACGGTTGGCAACAGGGATCTGCAAATTATCTATGCGCCGGGCCATGCACCACATCACATAGCCATCTTCGACCGCAGCGTGAAGGGCATCTTCTGCGGCGAGGCGCTGGGCTTGCCCGGAGGGAAAGATAAACAGATTCCCCTGCCTGCTGTGGCCCCGCCTAGCTTCGACCAGGAGACGTACATACAGACTATGGAGAAGTTGAGAAAACTGAATGCCCGAGTCCTTTTCTATTCGCATGGTGGGGTAGTGGGTTATGACGTTGACAGGCTGATTACGCAAGCTGAGGAGAACACCCGTATACTGGGCGACATAATCCTCAAAGCTCTGAAGGAGGGTGGAACAAACGAGGATGTTGCCCGCAGGATTAAAGAATATGCCTCCAGGCGCTTTGACATGGATTTAACGGACATGGACCTGGCCTTGACCATAGGTGGCTATGAGGTCTACTACAAAAAGAAAGGGCTGGTGTAAGGGAAGGTACTGATTGACTTCCGTAGGGGCAGACCAATGTGTCTGCTCTAATTGGGATTAAGGGCGACCCATCGGGTCGCCCCTACAACATTATCTGGCGTGAAGCGTAAAGTCTATCCTAAGCCTGGCGAAAGACGGTGAAGTAGGGGCACAAAATTTTGTGCCCCTACAAGAAATTGACAAACCGCCATGCCTGCTCTAAGATTCGACTGACTCAAGGAAAAGAGGTGCGAATATGAAATCTCGTTGCGCGGAATGTGGCATGCACAAGCGTGCCGAGAAAAACCCCAACTCCCTAATCTCCAAGATGTGGAAATGGCACACGGGCTGGTGCCCCGGCTGGAAAGCTTATCAAAAAGAGCTGGCTCAACAACCTAAAAATCCCAATCCCTAAACCCTAATCTCAACGAATTCAAAATCCAAAACGTAGGGGCACGGTGCACCGTGCCCCTATCTCTTTAAATCATCTCACGGGAACTTTACCGCCTCCCCCTGCGTCTTTTATTTACAGAAGGGTGTTAATCCCCCCCCAATTGGACAGGTGTATCCCGAAGGGTTGAGAAGCGTCCCCCCAAACGCTTTCGGAGGAGGAAGTCATGAGGTCTACAGGATTAATCGGCATAGCTTTTATTCTCATTCTGGTTCTAGCCATTGTCGCCCCTATTGCGGCCGTGTTCACGGAGAATGAGGGAGGGGGGAAAGTCGAAAGCTATATGGCGGTAGTCCCCAAGGTTTTGCATGCAGGCGGCCAGGAAGCTATATCCCTGGCCCTTTTCAGTGAGTCAGGGCTGACATCGGACAGGGTCGAGGTAGCTTTGCTCAAGGATGGAAACCAGGTTCTCCGGGTCGCCAAGCAGATCAGCGGGAAAGGGACTATAGACTTCAAGGTTCCCCTCGCCGCGGAAGGCGCGTATGAGCTCAGGGTCAAAGGCTCAGATTTCGAGGATAAAGCCCAGGTGATGATAGAGAAAAGCTCTCTCATCTTCCTGGAGACTGATAAACCCATCTACAAACCCGGCCAGACCATCCAGATGAGGGCAATCACCCTGGATTCTGACCTCAAGCCGGTGAGCCAGGGCGTCACCGTAGAGGTTCTGGATGCCAAGGGCATAAAAATCTTCCGCAGCGAAACAACTACCGACGAATACGGTATGGCAACCCTGGAGTTGCCGATTTCCCAGGAGCCGAATCTGGGCACCTGGAAGATAACCGCCAAATCTGAGCAAGACGACACCCAGATAGATGTCAGGGTCGAGGAGTATGTGCTGCCCAAGTACGAGGTCAAAGCGGAGCTTCCCAAGGATTGGTTCCTGGTCAATGAGCCCATCAAAGGCAGCGTCTCGGCGGAATACAGCTTCGGCAAGGCGGTGAAGGGCGAGCTTGTCATCACTGCTAAGAGGTATGTAGGCCAGTGGGAGCAGTACGCTACCCTGTCCAAGTCCATCGACGGAAATACTGATTTCGAACTCCCCGCCGTAGGTTATGTCGCCGGTGTGCCGGCAGCGGGTGGCCTGGGCAATGTTATGCTCGATATCACCGTCAAAGAGACCGCCACCGGCTACGAGGAAAGCACCAGCGAGCTGCTCACAGTCTCCAGCACTCCTCTCAATATCCAGATAATCCCCGAGAGCTCGGTGTTCAAGCCTGGCTTGCCTTTCAACATCCTCATCATCACCGAGACGCCTGACAACCAGGCGGTGGATGCGAAAGTAGCTGTCACCATAACCTACCTCAACAAGAAACTCGAGGAGATAAGCAAGGATAAGAGAAACGTTGATACAAGTGGCGGCAAAGCTCTCATCGAGGTAAATCCTCCCGCAGACAGCGTGGCCCTGGCGATCGAAGCCTTCGAGCTTACACCCGTTTCGTCCACGCAGCCAGCCCAAGCCTCCAAGATGGTGGAGGCTGGCTACTCTCCCTCGGGTAACTTCATCCATGTGGAGCAGATAAGCGAAGGCATCCCCCAGATAGGAGAGCAGATCAGGTTCAAGGTCCACTCCACAAAGGAAGCTGCCAATTTCTACTACGAGGTCGTAGCCCGCGACAGGGTGGTCTTCACCGATTTCACCCAGAGCGATGTCATATCCCTCGATACCACCCCTCTCATGACGCCTTCCGCCAAGCTGCTGGTCTACCAAATCCTGCCCAACAGCGAGGTGGCGGCGGACTACATACCCTTCGATGTCGAGGCAGTGTATCCCAATGATGTGAAGGTGGAGTTCAACCAGAGTGAAGCCAGGCCCGGAGACGAGGTCCGGATAAACATTGACTCCCAGGGCCAGTCTGAGGTCGGCCTCACGGCGGTGGACAAGTCGGTCTTTATCCTTGCCGGAAACAGGCTGAATTTGCAGCAGGTCTTCGACGAGTTGGAGAAGCTGTACATGAAGCCGCAGGCTGAGCTGCACGAGGTCTCCATCTATGAGGGAATCGATGTCAAAGGGGCCAAGGATATTTTCGATGACGCCGGCGTGGTGGTGCTCAGCAACAACAATGTCCCGGAGGGTAAGGAGTACAAACTGGATTGGGGCCCGCGCGTCTGGAATGGGGCCTGGAAATTCATGGGCCAGGGACCCGGCGGCGGTGTGGTTGTGTTTGCCAACGGCGAAGGTGGCGTTGTCCCGCCCATGCCGACTCCGGGCACAGGGTTTGATACAGGAGTGCTTGCCGAGGTGCAGAGGGTGAGGCAGTACTTCCCCGAGACCTGGCTCTGGCAGGACGTCATTACCGGAGCCGACGGGAAAGCCTCCGTCCAGGTCGTAGTCCCTGACACCATAACCACCTGGATGCTGCGTGCTGTAGCTCTGTCCAAAGACAATGGCCTGGGCATCGCTGAAGACCAGCTCACGGCGTTCCAGCCGTTCTTCCTCAGCGCCGACCTGCCCTACTCGGCGATAAGGGGCGAGGAGTTTCCGGTCAGCGTAGCTATATATAACTATTTAGACCAGCCGCAAACCGTGCTGGTTCAGATAGACAATGCAGATTGGTTCGATTTGCTTGACGAATCCCAGGAGACGGTGGAGATAGCGCCCAACGAGGTCGGCGGCGTGGAGTTTAACATAAAGCCGACCCATCTCGGAGTCGGCGAGTTGAAAATTACCGCCCGGAGCAACCAGGCTGCCGATGCCGTGATTAAGACGCTCATTGTCGAGCCGGAGGGCGTCGCCAGAGAGAACGTGCAGAATCTGGTGCTCTCCGCTGGAAACAGCACAGTGGTGGACACCTTTATTCCAGCCATAATAGTCGATGGCTCAGGCCGGGCTTACATCGCAGTGACCTCCAGCTATTTGACTCAGACCATCGATGGGCTGGATTCGCTCATCCAGATGCCCTTTGGCTGTGGCGAGCAGAACATGATTCTGTTTGCACCCGACGTCTATATCACCAAGTATCTCAAGGAATCAGGCCAGCTTAAGCCTGAGATAATGGCGAAAGCGGAAAAGCTCATGATCACCGGCTATCAGAGAGAGCTTACCTATCAGCGCAGCGACGGCAGCTTCTCTGCCTTCGGGGATAGTGATGAGCAGGGCAGCCTGTTCCTCACCGCCTTTGTCTTGAAGTGCTTCTCTCAAGCCCAAGACCTCATATACATTGACGACAACGTTCTGAGTCAGGCTGAGAAGTGGATAACTGACCATCAGAATACTGACGGCTCCTTCGATTCTGTCGGCTTCGTTGCCCATCAGGATTTGATGGGCGGACTCAAAGGGAAAACCGCCCTGACTGCCTATGTCGCTATCGCACTGCTCGAGGCCGGCGATGAAGCGGATGCTGCCCAGGCGATTAGTTACCTGGAGGGCGAGCTTGACAATATAGATAACTCTTACACCATGGCGATTACAGCCTATGCCCTCGAGCTTGCCGGAAGCCCCCTGAGCGGCCAGGCCCACGATAAGCTGATGGGGATGGCGCAGGAGGACGAGAACGGCCTGCACTGGGGCGATGTGGGAAAAGTTGAGCCCCAGCCCCTGAATCAGATGGATGGCGGCAGGATGCCGTTCCGGCCCATGGAGTTCAACAGAAGCAATGCCATCGAGGCTACTGGCTACGCTACCCTTGCCCTGATAAAGAATGGCGATGCCTTCGATGCCTCCCGCGCTGCGAAGTGGCTGGTCTCCCAGCGAAATGCCTACGGCGGCTACGGCTCGACCCAGGATACGGTGGTGGCTTTGCAGGCCCTGATTGAGTATTGCACCAACGCCAGGGCTGACGTTGACCTGACCGTGACCATAAATGCAGGAGGAGAGGTAAAGCAGCTCCGGATAAAGCAGGACAACTTCGATGTCCTCCAGATAGTGGAAGTGTCCGTGAATCAGGAGATTACCATAAGTACGGAGGGCAGAGGCGATGCTATAGCCCAGGTCGTCGAGAGATTCAACCTGCCCCAGGCGGAGCAGGGCGACGAGATACTGAAGATAAACGTAAATTACGACACTACCCAGGTTGAGGTGAACGACCTGGTCAAAGTCTCGGTGGGGCTGGAGTATAACCCGCCCATAGAGATGAACGCTGAGATGGTGGTACTCGATGTGTCGGTCCCCACCGGCTTCTCTCCGGTTGCGGAATCCATAGACAAAGTAATCGCGGGGAACGACAACATCAAGCGTTACGAGATTGCAGGCAGGAAGGTCATCTTCTACATCGAGGACATGCAGCCGGGCGACAAAGTATCCTTCAGCTTCGATGTACGAGCGCTGTATCCGGTGACTGCCAAGGGCGTCAGCTCCCAGGCCTATTCCTATTACAACCCGGATATCAAAGCCGAAACGTTGAGCCAGGGCATTATAGTCACCGAGTAGGGGCACAAAATTTTGTGCCCAAACCTGTAGAGGCGGTTCGCGAACCGCCCTATATGGGATCTATCCCTCTGTCCTCCTTCTGTTGGGCAGGGTGGAGGTGGTGTGGGGGCGTCCTTCAGAGAAGGACGCCCCTATGGCGCCTGTGCACCCCTACAGATCAGGGCAAAGCAATAATAGAACATCGGTTCTCATGCTGTCAAGGGGAAAATGTCGCAGTGGCGCTATGAAACAGCTTTCGTATCTCCCCTTTCTGCTGTAGACGTTAACCGTAGGGGCGACCCAAGGGTCGCCCCTTTTTATGTCAATCAGGCTGTGTCGCAACTCGATTAGTGACAATATAAAGTCAAGCTAGTGTAGTGCTTCCTAAATATCGTTATCTTCAGGCCAATATTACCGGCCCTGAATTTTCGGCCGACCAGCTCTGGCGGAAACCAGCTTCAGAACCGACTATTGCGCCTGCAAGAGCAGCATGAATGGGGCCACATTGCGAAGGACGAGTACTCAGATAAGCATAATGAGATCAAGCGGGAGCTTAACGTTTTAAGGCCACCAGAAGCAAGTAGTAATAACCTAGACAGACTGGCTCACTTCTTGAGCAATGTTGCGGATGCATGGCACGAAGCGAACCAAGAGCAACGCAACAAGTTGGCAAACACTCTGTTTGAACGCATCATAATTGAGCACAACAGGGTTGTTGGAGTTAAGCCAAAGGAAGAACTAAGGCCGTTTTTCCAGCTATCATACGAGGAGTCCCAAAAGTATCACGTGCCGACCGGAGCCCCACCGCGGTCAAGCAAACAAGGAAACAAAATCAGCCTGCAATTCCTGGTATCAGAATGGCAGAACTGGGTCTTACAAAGCTAATATCGAACTTCGCTCAATCAGCAGTTAGTTGAAGTTCTTAATATACACAAGGTAATATAAGGTATTCAGCCAGTTGTTTGAATCTTTTCTCATTCTTTCCTGAGATGAGCTCCTCGAAATAGGCATTGAGTTTTTCTCGTTCTTTGACCTGTTGCACAGCAATGTCCTTGGGGAGATGGGAGAGTACATCATGGTAGCTTCCTATGAACAGAACCCCGGTTTCCCCTTCTTTTAAGGTCTCATTTATCTTCTTTGCTACGAACTTATCTCTTTCCTTCGTTAGTTTGTTCCTGCGGGTCTTATAGTTTACGGAAGCATCGGATTTCTCGGGAGCTGATTCTGCACGGGTAAGCCCGGTAATATTTTCATATTCCTCTTGCAGGAGGGCAGGATCTTCGGTTTTAATTATCTTAGCGCCTCTTACCATTAGATCGAGGATGATCTGATAATTTTTGCTACCCCGTTTTACTCCTTCTTCAATTATTTTTTTGCCTAGCTCTCCGTCTGCTGGGAGCCCATCCTGATATATTTTCAAATTTGAGGCATCCACAGTAGCAAAGTAGTTCGCAATGCTATCCCAGAATTTAGCTACTGTCTCTTTGTGTCTGGCCCATCTCTCCTCTCCGCACAGGGATGCGCCTCTTTGATCAAGGGCAGAGGCTGCACTCCCCAGGTCAGAACCCAAGTGGATAATGGGAACGTAGAGGAGCTTTCTCATAGCTGGGTTTTATTCTTCCTCCTCGCCTCAAGCGCTTCGCTGAAATGTCGGGCGCTAATCTTGAATTTAGTGAGATCCTTTTTATCAAGATTTATAAACTCCCTTATTGCCAGCATAGAAGCCGTTCTTGAGGTAGCCTCTATATCTGAGCCGACCATGCCTTCGGTTGCCTTAGCCAGAGACTCAAGGTCGACATCCTTGTTCAGAGGCTTGTCCTTAGTGTGAATCCTGAATATCGCGAGTCTTGTTGCTTCGTCAGGTATGGGTAACTCAAGCTGTATATCAAATCTACCTGCTCTGAGTAAGGCTGCGTCTATAATATCAGGTCTATTGCTCGCTGCAAGTACAACCACTCCCTTGAGCTCCTCTATCCCATCGAGCTCGGTTAGAAACTGGCTGAGGACACGCTCAGTGACGTGAGAGTCAGCGCTGGCTCCCCTTGTAGGGACAATTGCGTCGATCTCATCGAAGAATACTATACAGGGGCTTGCTTGTTTTGCCTTTTTAAACACTTCTCTAATGCCCTTCTCGGATTCGCCGACCCACTTGGATAAGAGAGCTGGCCCTTTGACCGAGATAAAGTTTACCTGGCTTTGGCTGGCAACTGCCTTGGCCAGCAGGGTTTTCCCTGTGCCGGGAACTCCTGTAAGCAGTATGCCCTTGGGTGGCGTGGTATGTGCCTGCTCGAATAAATCAGGATATTTAAGTGGCCACTCGATGGTTTCCATAAGAAGTCTTTTTGCTTCCTCCAGACCTCCTACATCGTCCCACTTGACATCAGATACCTCGATGAAAACCTCCCTGATAGCCGAAGGCTCGATCTCCTTCAGTGCCTCGAGGAAATCGTCCATGGTGACTTGCAGCTCAGAGAGCATCTCGTAGGGTATGTACTCAGCATCGAATTCAATCTTGGGCATCAACTTCCTGAGCACGGTCATAGCAGCCTCGCGGCTTAGCGCTTCCAAGTCAGCACCCACAAAGCCATGGGTTATCTCAGCGAGCTTTTGTAAGTCTACATCGGAGGCTAGAGGCATGCCCCTCGTGTGGATATTCAGTATCTGGAGCCTGCCTGTCTTGTCTGGTATGCTCAGGCAAATCTCACGGTCAAACCTGCCTGGCCTTCTCAAAGCTGGGTCGAGTACGTTTGGTATATTGGTGGCACCGATGACAATTACCTGCCCCCTCGATTTGAGGCCATCCATGAGTGCCAGAAGTTGTGCTACAACCCTTCTCTCCACCTGTTGGTCGCCTCTGACCTCCTCTCTTTTGGAGGCGATGGCGTCAATCTCGTCAAGAAAGACTATAGCTGGAGCGTTCTGGCTCGCCTTCTCAAAAATTGCCCGAAGGTTCGCCTCGCTTTCCCCGTAGAACTTGTGAATTACCTCTGGCCCGCTTACATGGATGAAATAGGCGTCCGTTTCGTTCGCCACCGCTCTGGCGATCAATGTCTTCCCGCACCCCGGAGGGCCGTGGAGCAGCACACCCTTGGGGGCCTCGATGCCGAGTTTCTCGAAAAGCTCCGGGTACTTCAGGGGCAGCTCGATCATCTCCCTGATCCTTTGAATCTCCCTCTGCAGACCGCCGATATCCTCATAGGTCACACCGGTCTTTTCCTTTTGGACTGCAGACTCGCCCTTCACTTTTATGTTGCTGAGGGGGCCAATTAGCACAACCCCCTTTGGATTGGTATCCACCACGGAGAATTCCTGATAGCGACTGCCCAGGAAGGTAGCTCTCACCTTGTCCCCTGTGGTCACTGGTAATCCCTCAAGGAGCCTTCCCAGATATTTTCTATCCTTCTCGCTGATAAAGGCTTTGGAGGAGGTCATAGGGGCAAGGACTACAGTGCTGGCATTCTCAAACCCTATCTTTTCAATCTGAACCTTTTCTCCCAGACCAGCCTGTGCATTTTCGCGGGTGATACCATCTATCTGAATTATTTCTTTGCCTCGATCCTCCGGGTATGATGGCATAGCCTTGGCTACCGTCTGTTTTTTTCCTTTAATCTGGACTATATCCCCCACACCAACCCCTATCTTTGCCATATCCTGGGGGTCGAGCCTTGCCACAGCCCGGCCCACATCCTTAGCCAGAGCCTCGGCGACCCTAAGGGTAAAAGTTGCATTCTTCACCGGTGTCATCCTTTCATTTCTCTTCGACTCGGCAAGACCTATTTCCTCTTTTTGAGCTTGATTTCGAGGACGCCGTTTTTACAGGAGGACTTCAGGGAATCGGCGTCCACAGGCGAGGGCAGTAAGGCCTCTTTGCCATATTTCCTGTCCTTTGCCTCGGCCTTTAGCTCCAGGATGTCTCCCTTAACCTCGATAGAGATATCCTCGCTTTCCACGCCGGGGAGCTCGGCGATAATCAGTAGATGATCACCTTCGTCTATCACATCTACTAACGGTTCGCGAAACTCTGCCACTACAGCGCCTGTTTTGGTGGCCTTGATGTCGCCGAATTGCTCGATAACTGGTTTGCCACCCAACCCCAGCTTAAGACTGAAGCCGTAAACAGCCTTTCCCTTGCCCCCCAAGACCTCTGCCTCGCCGGAGCGGCTGTATTCCTCTTTGCCCTCCTCGGTCATCTTGGAGGCCAATTCAAACAGGTTGCCAATCCCCTTGAACATGTTGCTGAGGCCGAACCCGGCGCTATCCTGGGTTTTCCCCTCCTTCTTACTCATCGGAGCACCTCCTGCGTTGTGATGCGCGTTGCCTACCTGTTTCTGCAATTCCTCTAATTTGAGGCTGATTACCGGGAGAGGCTTGGTTAGCCCGCTCTCCCAACGCCTTACCGTCTGCAGGGAGACAGTGAGAAGCTGGGCAAATCTCTCCTGGGATAGGCCCAACTCCAGCCGCAATTGCTTAATACCCTTGTCTTTCATGAGTGCTGACCCCCTCTATGTGCTAATAATGGTATAACACATGATTAAACATATGTCAATACTTAGAGCTCGGCGAGAGCCAGCACCTGAATATGAACAAAACAGATTGAGACCCCATGTCCCCTGCCCCCCGGGGTAAAAGCTCACCGGCGGAGGTGAACAAGTTCTATATAAATTAAAAAAATGACTAAGCCCTTTGTTTGATAACATCTTGAAGTTGCTTGTGGATGGTCTCCAATAGCTCTCTCAAATCCTTACTCTGCGATGCTATCTCAGCACATCGCCCGCTAGCCAGGGCTTCCTTAACCTTGAGCACAGCTCTTTCGATTTCCTCTGCCTGCTCTTCTGTCCCCGAGCCGGAGGTCTCTCGCAGGGCTATCTCAGCAGCAACGATAGTGTTCTCAGCTTGTATACCTGCAATCACCCTCTCTTTACGCTCCCCGTCTATTTTGGCACAGGACTCTGCCTCCTCAAGCAAACGTTTGATATCCTCAGGGGGAAGTCCCTTCGAGGAAACTATCTTTACCTTTACTTCCTCTTCAGTCAGCAGGTCTCTAGCCCAAACATGAACAATTCCATCCACATCAACGTCGAAAGCGACCTCGATCTTAGGCATTCCCCTGGCAAGTGGTGGAATACCCTGGAGTTGAAACTGCCCCAGTGAGATATTGTCTTGCGCAAGCTCCCTTTCCCCTTGCAGCACATGGATGTCTGCGGAAATCTGGTTATCTGTTGCGGTGGTGAAGATACGCGACTCCGAGGCTGGCAATGGTGTATTGCGCGGGATGATTTTGGCGAAAAGGCCTCCCTGGGTCTCAATCCCCAGCGATAGAGGAAGCACATCCAGAAGGACTGCTTTATCAATCACCCCCAGAAGCATCCCCGCCTGAATCGCTGCTCCCAGGGCCACAACTTCATCCGGGTTGATGCTTTGATACGGCTCCCCCCCAAAAAGTCGTCTGGCAAGCTCTCGCACAGCAGGCATCCTAGTGGCTCCTCCTACCAGGATAACCCGGTCGACATCCCGGGGCTCCATGCCTGCATCAGACAGGGCCTGACGAGTGGGCGGAACCATCTTCTCAAGAAGGTCTGCGGTAAGTTCCTCTAACTTCTCCCTTGTCAGGGTAGTTTTCAGGGGCTTGGGAGTGTCTGAACTATCGCCGGGGAAGGGGATGTAAACATTAGTTGACAACTCTCTGGAAAGATCTATCTTGGCTTTTTCCGCAGCTTCCCTCAACCTTTGCCGTGCCGTTCCGTCCCAGGGGAAATTGACTCCATGTGTCTCTCTATATTGCTCTGCTAAGTAGCCCACGATGCGCTGGTCATAATCATCCCCGCCCAGCCAGGTATTTCCGCTGACTGCTCTCACCTCGAAGATACCGGTTTCCAGTTCCATGATGGAGACATCGAACGTACCTCCACCCAGGTCCCAGATTAGGGTGGTGTGAATATCCTCTCTCATCAGGCCGTATGCTACAGCGGCTGCTGTGGGCTCGTTGATGATTCTGAAAGCGTCCAGACCGGCCAGGATGCTGGCTTCCTTGGTAGCCTGGCGCTGCCTGTCATTGAAATAGGCTGGTATGGTTATTACTACCCTCTCCACTTTCTCGCCCAAATAATCCTCGGTATCCTCTTTGACCTTACGCAGAATCAGACCGGATATCTCTTGAGGGGTATACTCCCTCCTGTCGATCTTAACCCTGTAGTCTGAGCCCATGCGCCTTTTTATCGAGAAGACAGTCCTATCAGGGTTAGCAGCAGCCTGTCTTTTGGCTAACTGTCCAACCAGTGGTCTTCCCTCTTTGGTAAAAGCGACAACCGAGGGTGTGAGTCGCTGTCCCTCAGCGTTGGGTATAATCTTAGGCCGTCCATCTTCGATGACAGCCACTACTGTATATGTTGTTCCGAGGTCGATGCCTATAGCTTTAGTCATTTCTAAATAGTTGCAATCCAATCCCTTGCGAGACTGACGAGTCCAATCTAGCTGTCTATTCTGCTCAGGGTTTGCGCGACTGGAGCGCTGCTGACTCCCTCTTGCAGGTCGGTTCGTTCAGGGTAGTGATTGGTTTCAATGCCTTCGCTCAAAACGATTCGATTGAGCTCACTCTTCCAGCCCGTGAGGTGATCTCCCGAAAATGAAGATACCTCTTTGCCATGCTCACCCTGATATATAACATCGAGGACTCCCTTTCTGTTGTTGGTGGGAGCAGCCTTGCGTCCATTTGTAACCAGTATTGAAGCGACGATATGCTCCAGGGGAACCTCAAATATAAGCCTTCCCTCGAAATCATGCCACCAACAGAGTCTTCTACTGGTCAGGTATAGGTGGCCGTGCTTCCAGTTTTGGCTTGTGGCTATCCCTTGGGCTTGAGAGATTACCAGGTGCCAGGTCTCGCCTTGGCAAACGACCTCTTCTCCTTCTCTCAGGAAATTGGCGGTTCTTTCATCCTGCAGGGATAGGCTGGGAATTTGCTGCCAGGTAAGGCCAAGCATGAGTAGTCTCTGTTCGATGGCTTCTTTCAATTTGGGTGTATCAAGAGCGTGTAATCGGATTACATCTCCTGATTCGAGAAGGAGGCACAGGTCCCCAATTACCTTTTCCGTGAAGCACTTATCTTCTTCCAGAGTCAGCCCTTTTATCCTTTGCAGCGGGGTCTCAAAAAGCACCTCTTCAAAGCTCGGGTTATATAGGATGAGCCTTTTATCCGTGAGGTAAATGCGGCCTGTTCTCCAGGCAGTATATATACCCTGGCTGTAGTGATAGGAGCCGGGCATCTCCAGCAACACTTCCTCTCCTGAAGTAACCGCAGTCCTTTTGGCTTTTCTGTGTTCACTCTCCCAGGCGCGAGTGCTTTTATCCCACTCCTCCATCATCCCGTACTGAATCATGGTCTCCATGCCGGCCAGGGCGGCTCTCAGGTTTACTCCAATGAGGGGCACACCCGCTAGTGAGATGATGAGGTCGGCCTGTATTATGAGTCCCTTGTCCAGAACCCTATCCAGCAGGTCGACCAGGGTGGCATGTGAGCTGCGTGTCGGCTCCATAAATACCTCTGCTATGAACCGCCCACAAAGCTATAGGGAGGCCAGGGTCCGGTGAAGCGCACCGAGAAGCCCTCCATCTGGTTGATTTGGCTCAGTTCCTCTCCCAGTTCGGCGTATTTGTCTTTTTGAACCAGGCAGGAGAAGTTGAGAATCATTTGTAAGCCTTGCTCTGCTTTCTTTGTCTTTTCCACGCGTATATCGCTAGTGTGCTTTTTTATGCGGTTGTAGAATACCCTGAAACAGACATCCGCTCCTGTTTCCATCTCGTGCTTGATGAGATTCTCCAGCTTCTGCCTGTACATATAGGCCAGGCCCTTCGGCTTCTGTTTGATTTCCTCGTTCAGCTCCCTGATTTCCGGGCTGGTCTCCAATAGATTCTGTGCCATGACCTTGGGGTCCCAGAAGATTTGCACCCCATACTCTGCCTTATCTCTCACCTTATCCAGTTTGCTCCTGAGATTTTCATGCTCTCGCTTAAGCCAATCCTTCATATTCTGTTCAGTGTTGTCTCTGGATTCCCCCTTAATT
This sequence comes from uncultured Dehalococcoidia bacterium, assembly GCA_964353645.1. Lineage (GTDB taxonomy): Bacteria > Chloroflexota > Dehalococcoidia > SZUA-161 > SZUA-161 > JACWAE01. Next base: position 11,973 of record CAYGWR010000010.1, on the reverse strand, counting down.
ATGGTGTCGAAGCTTGATGGGAGCACTGTGGCCCATTTTCTCCAGGCAGTGTCAACTACGTTCTGGTGTTCTATTACCCATGTCTTCACGACTTCCTGGTTATCCGATTGATAGGGATGAGCCGGGCAATTGTGAACTACCGCGCAAATGTCATTGTAGGGGATACTATAGACCTCGTTTCCCGCTATGCCTATCGCCCCCAGGCTTGCTTTCCCCCCGGAATCCGCAACGCAATAGAGATACATCCCTTCTTCTTTCGCTTTATCCTTTTCCCCTTTTCCACCCTTGGTCTCGTCGATGTATTTTGTCTCTAAGCCCATGGTTTTCTCTCCTCTTGCCATGTCTCGGGGTTTATCATCTTGTCGAGAACATCGTCCACTATTCGGTCGAGGCCATCCCTGACCGATTTCACAGACTCAAAAATCCCCTGTTCCTGCTTTATTTCCTCAATGGCAGTGTCAAGATCCATCAGCGCTACCCCCAGCCTTTCCACTTCTTCTTCGGAGAGGCTCCTGCCTTCCATACGCCTAATCGCCTGGAGCCTGAGAGCATCCCGTATTATCTCAACGATTGCAATCACCAGCCCAAGGACGCCGTGTTTCAGGCTCTTCTCATCGATGTCAACTACCACTGTTCCAAACCGCCTCTTTATGACGTCTTCTTTGGTAAGTGAACCTCAAGTATCCCATTCTTGCAGGTTGCTTTCAGACTGTTTCCATCTACCTTGGAGCTCAGCTTAATCTCCTTGTGGTAGTTTCTGCGCGCTGAGGATTTTGTAGAGAATGAAAATACATCTTCGTTGACCTTGAACTCAAGGTCAGCCAGCTCGATTCCCGGAACCTCAGCGATGACCACTATCTCTTTGCCCTCGGGAAAAACATCAACTGGAGGCTCAATGGTTTCTGGTTGCTCTGATACCTTTGCCCGTTCTCTCTGGCTGGTTGCTGGCCCGGCGGTGCCGATGTGGTATTCTCTGTCGCCCAGAATGCCCCTTGTTTTGATTTGCCCGGTAACGCTTACCTTCCCTTTGCGCCATTCCTCGTCGCTTAAAGTCTCCTTCCCCCCTGCTTTCTTCAGCTTCTCCCGGAGTTCCTCAAGTTGTTTGCTGACATCCTCCGGTGCAGAGAGAAGCTTACCCAGGTCTATTTTGAGCCCTAAGATATTAAGCGTGCCTCCGATTACATTAGAGATTTCCGGTTCTTTAGTCTCTTTAACCATGTGACCTCCTATCTAGCTTCTAATGGTGTAATTTCTTCTTGATGCTGACCGTTACCTCGAGAAGTAACTCCTGCATTTTTTGCCTTAACGCTTAGCCAGCCGCACCAGGGACAGCCTTCGCCCAGCAGCTCATCCACTTTTACCCTTTTGGTACATTGGGGACAGGTTTCCTTTCCCACCATAGCCTCACGCCAGGCCGCTGTTTCCATTTTTGTCCCCGCTGGGAACTCCAGTCCGTATTTAGCTGCAGTTTCGAACGATGCTATCGCAGCTCTTATCTTGATGCCTAAGAGCTCGACACCTGTAACAGATACAAGGATATCGGCGTTAATCACCAGCCCTTTGTCCAGTATCCGGTCAATTGCATCCCCCAGACTATTGGCAGTCTCCCTTTCCGCTTTTAACGCCATGCTTTATCACCCCCTCCATTTTCTAATTATTTAATTTTCCTGATTCCTTGCCCATTTATGCCTCAAACAAGGCCTGAGCCAACTTATTTAGACCATCCACTCCTCTGATTGATTGAGCAAACAAAGGGAGTTGGACAACAACATGGTTGGCAAACTTGGCCTCGATTTCCTTCAAATAGCTTAGCTGCTCCTCCCTCTTTATGGCGCAAAAAGCACAGCGGGTGGGCGGGACAACCATATTGACAATAAGATTAGAGGAAGGTGTCTTAATCCTGTTTAGCGAACCTGCCAGGTCTTCTGCCTCCGCAACAGCCATAGCCTCGGGTATGGTAATCATCACAAATTCTGTACTCTTAGGGTCGGAGAGGATACCCATGATCTCCCTTGTTCCCTTGGAAAGCTCTAACAAGTGCTCTGTAACACCGTAGAAACGCACTAGCCCCGACTCTTTATATTTGAGCAGCAACTTGTATGTGGTGTTGAGCCAATCTCTTACCAGATGGGGTAGCTCCAGGAAGCGAAGCATGTGCCCGGAAGCAGCCGAATCCAGTATGAAAGTGTCGTAATTCCCCTCTTTCAAAAGGTCTATAATCTTTCTTAGAGCCATTAGCTCATCGAGTCCAGGTGGAGTTACGCTGAATAGCTCCTGCAATATCTCCCGGTCGAATTTCATATCCAGATTACCGCCGAGGAACTTCTCGAAGGCCTCCTCTATGTCGTCCTTTAATTCCTGCTTGAAATCCTCAAGCAGTTGTTTGCCCTCTATCTCCATGGCGAAGAGATTATCGAGCTGTCCGACCCGGGTTACCTTGTTGCCTATGGCCGTGCTGAAAGCATCTGAGAGAGAGTGAGCTGGGTCTGTAGAAAAGATGAGCACTTTCTTTGCCGGGTTGGTGCGTGCCAGGTGAACGGCACTGGCAGCGGCGATAACGCTTTTCCCCACACCACCCTTGCCGCCGAAGATAATGAAGCTTCGTTCTTGCAATTGGAGTTTAGGTGCCTTTTTCTTTTCTGCTATGATTGATGGGCTTGAAGGCTTTACAGAAGCAGGGGCTAAGTACCTTTCGCCTTCAAAGATGATTCGAGCGTATTCCATCAGGCTCTGCTGCCCACGAACTTCGTGGGGCAATTGAGGTGCTTTCACCAGATTGAAACCAGCGAATCTTTTCTCCAGTTCATGCACCCAGCTTTGCTGCTGTGCTACCATAGAGCTGCATAAGGGGCACTTGCTCTCCTCCATTACTCTATTAACAATTACATTCTTTACCGGTATCTTGCCTTTTATCAGTTCCTGAACCAGCTTCTCCACCTCAAATATACTCATGGGTTGGGGGATGGTTACGGGGATAAACTCTGTAGTTGTGGCGTCAGCTAGCAGTTCTTTTACGTTTCTTATGTCCTCCCTTTGGTCTTCAATATAAGCATCGGCATCATTCTCTCTGTACCTCCCTATCATGGTCTTGACCATAAATCGATGTTTCTCCAAAAGCTTATCCACCAGATCAATCCATTGTTCCATCGTTGCGGGTAGTGAAAGAAGGACTTTGGTGTGTCCGGTGGGGGCGGTGTCCAGGACAATGAGGTCGAATTCGTCGCTTTTGAGCAAATTAGAAATTGCGATTATTGCCATCACCTCGTCAAGACCGGGCAGAGAGAGTTCCAGGAAACTCTCGATATCCTGTTCATCGAAATAGGTTGCCCTTCCGGCGATTTTTTTGATTATTTCACCATAGCGATTTTTGTAGTCAGTGAGCAATTTCTCGGCATCTGTTTCCAGACACCAGACGTTTTTCACTACCGGCGTAATCTTGTTCCCTTGGACAACTATGTTGAAACTGTCGGCCAGGGAATGGGCCGGGTCAACAGACATAGCCAGGATTTTTCTGTGAGGGTGGATTTTATTCAGGTATAAAGCGGTAGCTGCGGCAGAGGTTGTCTTGCCGCTGCCGCCTTTGCCGCCGAAGATTATCAGCTTGAGGTCAGGATTGGTCAGCGAGCTTAGCCTGCCCCACTGCGTCGGCTTTGTTTCTTTTGCAGGACTCGGTTTTGTGAGCGTTGTATATCTCTTCACTTTGTTCACCGTTGCCTTCTATAGCTCAATCGCTATATTGACGAAGCTATAAGGAGGGGCAGGTCCTATGTATTTAAACATGATTCTACCCTCGTACCGGGCAGCAAGCCGTGCCACCTCGTTGTCGAACTCTTTCTCCCGAGATTTGTCGACTAGAAACGCAGCATTCATCAGCATGTCGTCGCCGTACGTCTGGTTCAAACAGAAGTTACCGGATATTTTCCTGAGTGGCTGAATGATTGGCTCACCCTCTCTAGCCTTTTTGTCCTGTAAGGCTAGCTTAATTATCTGGTCTGTGGCGTTTCTGTTTTTGCTTTCCTCCACCACCTCTTTCAAAACGGCGTTCATGTCTCTCCAGAGACACTTAAGCCCCAGTTCTACCTTGTTGTCCATCTCGCGTAGCAGCCTCTTGAACTCAGGATAGCGCCTGCGGAGTAGATTGCGGATATCCTCGGCATTGGGGGCAACTGTGTAGAATCTCACGGGGAGCACTGTGTAGTCCCTCATCACCGTTTCGATTACCCTCTCATGGGTCGATAGAGTCTTGCTGCTGACGACATACTTGTTCATGGGCACGCTGCTCACCACAGTGCTGAGGTCCCTATAGGCGATAGTTATCACCGCATCGCCTCGCTCCCCTATACCGATGGGGCCGAAGTTCCTCGCACCTCCGGTTTCGATTACGCAGTAGACATACTGCCCTTCGGGCGTTGCGCTCGCCGTGTGATTTTTCACCGCTACTTCTTCGGAATTGTTATCCATGGGAGACATGCCCTCTCTTAGCCTTCAGTATGGTTTCCCGGTTACGATTCTTCCATGGGTTGGCCACGCAGGTAAGTTCTTTTGCGCTCAAAGCTGAGCAGGTTGCCATCATCGTCCAGCAGCATCCGGTACTCCCCCAGGATGTCAGTGGAAGTGGGTATCCTGGACATCTCCAGCATATCCACCACCACATGCCACCCTTTTTCGTCCCTGATAGCGCCTATTACTGTTACTGGCTTCAGCCCGGTAAGCTGTGCCAACTGGTTCTTGGCTTGTTCAGCCAGCATCGGCATGTTCATGCGAGGGTTTGTGGTCTTTGCCCACCGACTCCTGGGTTCTTCAGCTAACTCTGTTTTGCTCATGGGTTTGCTTGTACTCCTCTCCAGTTTGTTCCTGGCCCTGTCGGCTAGCTCCGAGATATCTGCGTTTTGCTCTCCCTGGGGAGCCCTTTGTGGCTCACCTGTCTTTGTGCTGTGCGCTCTTCCTGGCTTCCCGTCCTGTTGAGATGGCTCTGCTGTATTCATGAATAGTCCTCCTTCAGGGTTCTGAGAGCTATATGGGCACTGTTATTGCTGATTGCGCTCGGACTTGGCCTCTCGAATTGCCCTTAACTCTTCCATCAGCGACTTCTCTTTCTCGGAGTATTCGTCCTCAGTTATCTCACCCACCTCAAGGCGCATCTGGAGTTCCAGAAGTTGCCCTTTGACCCGATCCTCGTCCAGCAGTTCGCCCTCCGCCGTATCGGCAAGCTTCTGCCCCAGCCAGATGACACCCCTGATAGGCCCCAGAACAGGGGCGGTCAGCAGGTTAACAATGAAGCCCATATTCCCCCTCTTATCTTATTTCCTGAGCAGCTCTTATTTCCTGCCAGTTAACCACGATGTTTACAAAGTTATAGGCAGGGACCGGGCCTATATATCTGCTCGCTATGCGTTTGCCGAGCTTCCCATCAAGTCCAGTCACAGCCCGGTCGAATTCCGGCTCCCGCGTTTTGGCAACAAGGAAAGCTGCATTCAGCACGATTCTGGTTGCCAGCACCGGGTTCTCTCTTGTGTCGCAGGCAATGCGGCGCAGGGGTTCCAGTATCTGCGCTGCCTCCCTGGCTTTTTTGCGATTTATCGCCTCTTCTATCATCTCGCCGAGGCGTATTCTCTCAAAATGAGCTGCCCCGGGTGGCTTGCGCGCTATGGAATCGCGAAGCCTCCTGATATCAACATTCTCTGCCACAATCTCCTCGAAGATAGCCTTCTCATCGCGCCAGAAGGCTTTAACGCCCAACTCCACCTTATCTTGCAGATCCTGGAGCAAATTTTGGAATTCTTCAAACCTCACCGAAAGGAGTTTCCTGATGTCCTCCACCGAGGAGACAGAATCGGCGACGGTGCCGAATCTAACTGGCAGGAGGGTGGCCTCTTTCATCACAGTTTCCAGCACCCTCTCGTGTGCCAGCATATTGCTCCGTGTGCTTTCATACTGCTTCACCGCAGTGGCGCTGACCACAGCGGCCAGACCCCTGCAAGATACGGTGTGGACCATGTTTCCATTCTCGCCCATGCCCGCTACATCGAAGGTGTGTTCCTTCTGGCAGGGAATAATGCAATAAATATACTTTCCTAGCTCAGCCATTTACGGCTCCAGCTACTCCGGCGCCCTCAGCGAAACGAAGATGCGCAACATCCTCGTCTCTCAGGCGTTTGATATTTATCAACAGGTCGTCCCCCGATTCAGCTCGACCGCGACAATAGGCAATAAGCAGCTCCGATGCTTGCCGGAGCTCAGCGAACCGTTTCCTCGCCAGCTCGTTTCCAGGGTTGCAATCCGGGTGTGTTTCGGCTGCGAGACGGCGGTATGCCTTCCTGATATCGGGCTCCGAGCTAGTCTCACCCAGTTGAAGAAGCTGTCTGGCCTCCCTCAGCTTGTCCGGGCTCGGCTTGGTGACCTCCACCATAGCGAAGCTGTATGGTGGCAGCGGCCCAATGATGCGAAAGTTGACCTCGTCGCGAAAAAGGTCGTTCAATAGCCTGACGCTTTTGTCAAACTGCTCCTGTTTAGACTTCTCTACAAGGAAGGCCACGTTCATTACCATCTGGTCAGAAACGAGGGCGTTTGGTTGCACATCTACCGCCATTGTCTTAAGAATACCTATCATTCGCTCCCGATAGCTATCTCTGCGGCGGTCCATAGAGGCCTTGACCATTTGCCCCAGAAGGCTCCGCTCCCTCAAAGTCTGCTGCGCAGGCTTGCTGGCAATGGCTTCTTTTGCGCTTACGATATCCTTCTCTTTGCTTATCTCCTGTAATACCTGCGCCGTGTCCCAGGTGGCAGCTACCTCCACCTCGACCTTATCCCGAATCGAGGCCAGGGCATCCATAAATCTTGAGTAGCCCTGGCAGAGCATGTTGCGCACTTCATCATGGGTGTCAAGGATTGTGCCGAACTTTATGGGAAGCACTATGTGCTTCTTCATAACGGACTCTACCACGACCTGGTGTCTAAGAAGACTGCGCACAATTTTTTCCTTTGACATACAGCTGAAATCATTGTCATGGTAGTCGCTGAGCACGCAACTGAGGTCTTGACAGGCTATTGTGTACACCCGGCTTGAGTTCCCCAGCCCGTTGATGTCCAGAGCTGTCTCATTGCTGCCGGTGACGATACCGTAGATATACTTGCCTTCCATAACACGCTCCTCTGAGGTTGTTGGGCAACGACTTCCCCCAGTCTTCCATAGGGACAATTCCGGATTGCCCCTACCAGCCTTTAGCTTCGTCCTTTTCCTGCAATCCCTATTACTTGACTTTGTCAGGTTGATCTCGGCATCTTGCTTACAGGGGAAAGGGGCGTTACTATGCCTTTGATCCTGGTACCACACTTTTCACAGAATGTCTTAATGGCATGGTTCTCGTGGCCGCATTTGCCGCAGGTCACACTCCACCTCTTTCGTTGTTTCACTAACGACATTTCTAACCTCCCCTGGTCGCTGATAACTCCCGCATGGCTCTTTCTTCTGCCCAGCGTTTCGCTTCCAGTTCCAGCCGGTATATTCGAGGGTCCGCGGGTGTCCTGCCCAGAGCCCTGGCTCGCTCCAGGCTCTTGAGGCGCCGCGACATGGCATATATCCCCGCCCTGTTCGCTCTCCTTGTCCCAACTATCATGTTTTTATTCCCATACCCCTGTTCTTGTCCCTGACTATACGGCTTCCATTGCACATCGGATTCCGCCTGAATTCCATTCAAGCTGAGCAGCACTTTTTGGAAGGAAAATGGGCACGTTTCTACCTGGCGGGAGATTCTAATTTCTTGCCCTTCGCTTTTGCTTGCACTGGGTTTCTGCGCAGTTTTTGAAGCTTGTCTTACCTTGCCTTTTTTCGAGCGTTCCATTTTTGTCCTCTCTGCGTCTAATGAGATTGCTGAAACAGTCTACATCAACCCCCTTTATCCCCCTCCTTCCATTGGAAGGATTGGGGTATTTATAGGTTTGGGGGATACCCCCAAACCCCCTGCAGTCTCTCTATGCCAGACCTCTTACCTTCTAAGTTTCATTAGTACTCCACCGCCATCCTCTTCCATTTACCATGCCCGTCTCGCTTGGCGGGTGCCCCCTGCTTGCCTGCGGCGCGTTCTGTGGAGTGGCTGTTCAGCAAGCCGTGTCCCTGTACCGCTGATTCATTCAGCCCCTCCATCTTTTTCTTGATGTGCTCCAGTAGACTGTTAATACGCCTCCTGCGCATCTCCATACGGGACAGCTCTCTCTCCAGCCTCTGCCTTTCCTTATCCAGCAGGTAGAGGTCAAGATGGGCGGTTCCCTTCAGTGGAGGCAGGGAGGTGATATGGTGGCTTGTAGCTGTTCTTAAATCGCACAGGCCCTTGGCTTCCTTAAAAGTAACGGTTTTCATAGGCACCTCTTCTTAGCCCGGCCAGGGTGGAGTGTGTCCAGGCTGGACTTGCTTATCGTGCGGAGGTCGCTCATGGTTTGGATGTCCCTTGAGGTCCTGATAGCATGTTCAGCAGCATTATGGTGTTCGAGCCGTGTCGGGGTGCTGTAGGTTTTGCCGCATCTCTCACACCAGTATTCCATTGGCCTTATTTTTTTTGACATTTAGCACCACCTCTCCGCAATATCGGTCAACAAGTTGTCCCACTACCTCTTTCACCCTGGCGGACTGGGACTTGCTGCCCACCCTGGTTGACTCGGAAGCCAGTATGTCAAAGCACAACTGTCTGAATGTGCCGTTCCTGGAGCTTATGGAACCATCCCGCACCTTTAGCGCCTTGGCTATCATGATGCAGCCCCGAATGGTGGGGGTGAACTCACATACGCCGGACTCACGCAAGCCCCGAACAATGCGCACAATTTTTTCGGCGTCCTTTCGCTTAAGCCCGGACTTCGCCTCCGTTATGGCTACCTCGGTCTCTTCATCGAAGAAGTCCAGGTCGAGGGTCACCATCCTGTCCCGCAGGGCATCCTGGCTGCGGTAGACGCCGGCATACTCTTCGGGGTTGCTGGTGAAGATAGCGGTGAAATCAGGATGAACCAGAAGGTAGTTCTCCTCCCCCTTCGCTGCCGGCATGTCCAGCATCTTCTCCTGAAGCACCGAGAGCAGGGTGTTATTTGCCTCGGGTCGAGAGCGAGTGAACTCGTCGTAGACCAGGGTGAGCCCGTATCTACAGGCTATGGTGAGGCGGTTATCCACCCACCTCTTGCTCACATCCTCCTCTGTTTTGAGCACCGAGTGGATGAAGTTGTCTATCACCTTCTTCATGCGGTAGCCGTATTCACCGCCCACCAGGTCTGAGGTGCTGAACTCTTCATCTCCATGTATCATCACCATCGGGCGGCCCAGCTTGCTGGCTACATGAAGGGCCAGCGTGGTCTTCCCCGTTCCCGAGGCTCCCCGGAAATGGATGGGAAAGCCCGCCGCTATGTACACCAGGGCCCGCTCCACCATCTCCTTGACAAACGGTGTTTCCACGAAATTAGCTAAGGGGCGTGGCTCCAGCAGGGTAGCCGTCCCCTCAGTTACCATATTTGCCATACAACTGACCTCGCTTTCTGTTTAGCTAAAGATTACCTTTCCAAGGATAGGAGGTTATCCGTAATCCGTGAGTCTACATTCGAAAAGCTAACCTCACAGGTGATGAATCGTACTTTTACCTTCACGTTCGCCCTGAGCCCTTCGGCAAGCTCAGGACAGGCCTGTCGAAGGGCCGTTCATGGTTTCCTTCTCGTGAAGGACTCACCACGAACGGAGACTTCTCATTCTATCCACGGATTAAGGGTTATCGCCGGCAGGCGGGATGCCTCGATAGTGATGACTCCTCTTCGCTTGTTTTTGGTCTATGGCATCTGGGGGTGGGACAAACCCAGCACACCACATCATCATTTATGTCTCGGGCAACCTCAACCGCTCCTTTCTTTTTGCAGAGCTGGTCGGTTACCAGGGCTTCCACCTTATCCATGGCCCTGCCGCATGTAGGGCATTTAGCAGCAGTAATCTTGATTTCCAGCATCTCCATTCCTTTTAACGGGAAGTTTTGCTCTAAGCCCGCATGTTTTCCGGTTTTTGCCCTCTATACCAAATCTCGACGTCATTGCGAGGAGCCCTTCCCTGAAACCAAACGAAAGGGAAGCGGCCCGAAGCAACCTCACCATGCTCGAGGCAGAAGAGTAACGGGGAGATTGCTTCGTCCTTCTTTTGGTAGGACTCGCAATGACATACGGGAATAATTACTGAAAGGCATTTGACTATCTCAGTGGGACTTGCCTTTGCCAGCTTTACCCTTCTTGCTGCTATGCCTCTTCCCGCCCGCCTTGAACAGCCCGGCAAAATCCGGGGTTGCCTCAGCGGTAAACTCAGTTGTCTTTGCTGCCTTGGGCGGCTTAGCTACGGTTGCCCCGCTTCTCTTACTATGCATGGTAGATAGCAGTTTCCTCCACTCATCCTGTCCCCCGTCCAGCGTTGTGCGCACCTCTCCCAGTTCCACACCGAAGCCCTTGAGCAGGGCACCCACCGAATGCTGGAGGTGAGCTTTGTGCTTCGATAATTCATCCTGCAGCTTCTCAGCCATGTCCGTCCTGGAGTCCTCGAACCCCTTCATCTCACTTGCTACGGATTCTTTCAAGTCTGCCGTGTGCTGGTCGAGGTCGGCGTGCAGCTCCTTGGCCATGGATTCTTTAGAATTCTGGAGTTGTTTCAGGAAGTTCTGGGTTTCCTCCAGGTCGGTAGTGACGGTTTCTTTGATTCCTCCTATGCCGTTAATCCTGAGTTCGAACGAGCTGATGATGTTCTCACCTAGACTTCGCATTGCTTCACGTGTTGGCATTTTATTATCTCTCCTCTCTGTCCCTGGGGTAACCACGCCGCATCTATAACTGCGTTGGTGCTCTATTGCTTCATTAGAGCTGCTTTATTTCAATTTGCCCTAAGTAGGAGCCCGGCTGCGCCTAGCGGGCATGGGCATGGTTACCCCAAGTCATACCAAGTGACATCTGCTTATGCCGCAGCCTCTGTCAAGCCCACAGCCTCAGCATACTTCAGGTAGGTGTCCACGCCGGTCACCACGGCTCTGGCTTCAATAGCCAGGATCTCGATTCCAACCAGGCTGACGCGTATCCATGCATCCACCACTAGCCCCTTGTCCAAAATTCGGTCGATAATATCAACCAGACTGGACGAGGCCATTGATTTCTCTACCGCCATCTTAATCACCTCCTTTCTTCAGTGGGATTCTACAGGCTTAAAAAACAGGGGGGGGAAGCCTCCCTTTCCCCCCCGACATCAGTGGCGCCATTTTGCTTTCTCACCGTCCTCTACAGGCTTATCCTCTTGACGTGATGACACTATACCTAGGCTAAACATGGGATGACAACACCCTTTCAGGTGATTTTTTTTTTGGGGGGGGGGGGGTAGGTTAGGTAGGAGAACACTGATTCATGCCTCTAAAAAGCATAATCTAGAGCAGCAGCCATGTGAATAGCCCATCGGCTCAAATCCGGTTAGGAAAGCGTACCCGAGAAATCCGTACCACCTTAAATACCCTTTAAACTACTTCAGGTATTTTTTTGTGTGGGGGGGGGGAGGGTAGGTATCAGAACACTGATTCATGCTTCTGACAGTGCCCAAAATGATTACCCCTAACGGGTTAGCCCAAAATGCCCAGGCGCAACTGTCCTTCAAGAGCACATGATGATTTAACCGAAGTAACCTGTGAGAGAGTTGAAATTGCAGGCAAATGAGACAACGGAGAGGAAATCACCGAGCTAAGTGGTAGTTAATATAGGGGGGGCATTTTGTTTAGAGGAAGTCTAATCGGGGTAATACGGTTCTGAATATTCATAAACCCAAGCACGACCGGTGGTTGGTCAGACACCCCAATATCCACTTCCACTACACCCCTACTCATGCTTCCTGTCTGAACCAGGTCGAATGCTGGTTTAGTATCCTGTGGCGGCAAGCGCTTCGAGGATTGGATGCTGGCTCGGTCCGAGACGTGCGCAAAGCCATCGATGCAT
>CAYGWR010000009.1:0-28989 GCA_964353645.1 uncultured Dehalococcoidia bacterium | reverse complement strand
CTATGGAAGAGATAGCTGCTCATCCTGACGTCGAACTCGTGGTTGTAGCCACAGCTGGCAAAGCTGGCCTGGGCCCTACTCTGGCTGCTATCCGTGCCGGGAAGACAATTGCCCTGGCCAATAAAGAGGTGCTGGTGATGGCAGGGGAGGTTGTAACTGCTGAGGCTAAACGCCAGGGTGTTGAGATACTGCCCATAGACAGTGAGCATAGCGCTATCTGGCAATGCCTTCGTGGCGAGGACAGGAAGGATATCGCCAGGCTTATCCTGACTGCCTCCGGCGGTCCCTTCCGTTCCAGGACTATTAAGCAACTTGCCGAGGTCACCCCTGAGGAGGCTCTGAGACATCCCACCTGGCAGATGGGGACAAAGGTAACCATCGACTCCGCCACTTTGATGAATAAGGGCATGGAGATTATCGAGGCGCACTGGCTTTTCGGTGTCCCTTTTGCCCAGATCGAGGTGGTGATTCATCACCAGAGCATAATTCATTCTATGGTGGAGTTCGTTGACGGCTCGACAAAGGCTCAACTGAGCCTCCCCGACATGAGATTGCCTATTCAGTACGCGCTGACCCATCCCGAGCGCTGGGAGGGGGCTTTTCGCTCCAGGGTGGACTTTGGCAAGATAGGCTCGTTTAACTTCGAGGCGGTGGATTTTGACAGGTTTCCCTGTTTGAGGATTGCCAGGGAGGCTGCGGAAAAGGGAGGGACCTATCCGGCAGTGCTCTGCGCCGCCGATGAGGTAGCTGTGGAGCTTTTCCTGGCGAAGAAAATCGGCTTTCTGAATATAGGTCGTCTTGTAGAGAAAACCCTTGAGCGCCATAATGGGATAGGGCAGCCCACTCTGGAGGATATTATCGCCGCTGATGCCTGGGCCAGGGATGCTGCCAGGGCTGGGTTTTGAGGTAAGGGATGTTTGTAGTAACTCTAATAATATTTCTGCTCATCCTCGGGCTTTTAATCTTCGTCCATGAAGGGGGACACTTCATCGTCGCCAAGCTGTCGGGGATAAAGGTCGAGGAGTTCGGCATGGGCTTTCCGCCCAGGATCTTCGGCATCAGGCGTGGCGAGACAATATATTCGCTTAACTGGATCCCTTTGGGTGGTTTCTGCAAGATGCTGGGGGAGGAGGACCCCAGTGCTCCCAGGAGTTTTGCCAGCAAAAGGCCTGCGGTCAGACTGGCGACCTTGGCGGCGGGCCCGCTCATGAATGCGATACTTCCTATTGTGCTCTTATCCATAGCCTTCATGGTTCCCAGACAGGTGGTTGTGGGGGATGTCGTGATAGACCAGGTTGTGCCAGACTCGCCTGCTGCTGAGGCGGGGATTGTGCCCGGGGATACGGTGTTAAGCATAAACGGGAACTCCATTCAGAATATCGGCGATGTTATATATGATATTCACCTCAAGATGGGGGAGAAGATTACATTAGAGCTCAAAGGTGCGGACGGAAATCTAAAGACGGCTACTCTAATCCCGCGGTGGAATCCTCCTCCAGGCGAAGGGGCAGTAGGCATAGCGATGGGCATGGTGAATACCGGAAATGTCAGCCAGTCTTACCCATTCGGGGAAGCGGTGCCCAAGAGTATCTCGTCCATCGGGGATACCTTTGTCTTGATGCGGAATGAGGTGACGAGCTGGTTTGTGCAAAAGAAGGCACCGGAGGTCGCTGGCCCGGTTGGCATCTTCCAACTCACGGGTGAGGTGAGAGAGGCCGGTCCTTCCTATATCATACAATTCACTGCTTTTCTCAGCCTGAATCTGGCGATAGTCAACATATTACCTTTGCCGGCGCTCGATGGAGGGAGAATTGTATTTGTGCTGCTAGAGGTGGTGAGGCGTGGGAAGCGCGTCTCGCCTCGAACTGAGGGATTGATCCATTATGTGGGTTTTGCCATGCTGATTGCCCTGATACTGGTCATCAGCTACTTCGATATCCTGCGCGTGGTCAGAGGGGAGAGTCTGTAGCCATGATGAAGCGTCGGGCATCGAAGGTAATCAGGGTCGGTGGGGTAGATATTGGCGGCGCTGGCCCCGTCGTGGTGCAGTCTATGACCAAGACCGACACACGCGATGTGAAGGCGACCGTGAACCAGATTCGGCAGCTTGAAGAGTGCGGCTGCGAGATTGTGAGGGTGGCGGTGCCCGATATGGCTGCTGCCCGCGCTATTATTGACATAAAGAAGAGGGCCTCGATCCCTGTCATTGCGGACATTCATTTCGATTACCGCTTGGCGCTGGCGGCACTGAAATCAGGTGCTGACGGCTTAAGGTTGAATCCCGGCAACATCAGTGACCCGGAGCATATTGCCAAAGTAGTGCATGCTGCTAAGGAAAGGGAAGTGCCCATACGTGTGGGTGTCAATGCCGGCAGCTTGCCCAAGTCGTCGAAGAAAAAGGTTTCTGTGGTTCAGCGCATGGTCGATGCTGCGCTGGAGGAGATCCGACTTCTGGAGAGCCTCGACTTCGACCTGATTAAGGTGTCGCTCAAGGCATTCGATGTCCCCACCACCATCGAAGCATACGAGGCTATTGCCAAAAAGATTCCCTATCCGCTGCATCTGGGCATTACCGAGGCGGGCTTGCCCTGGATCGGGGCTATCCGCAGCGCAGTTGGGCTGGGCGTGCTGCTCTATGAGGGCATTGGGGACACCATCAGGGTGTCGCTGACCACTGCGGATGCCTGTCAGGAGGTAGAAGCCGCCTATGAGATACTGAAGTCACTGAAGCTCAGGGAGCGAGGCCCTGTCCTCGTAAGTTGCCCTTCCTGTGGGCGCTCTGAGACTGATATCGTGAGGCTGGCTCAGATAGTCGAGGAGAGGCTGAAAGAGGTTGAAAAAACGATTAAGGTGGCTGTGATGGGGTGTGTAGTGAACGGCCCTGGCGAGGCGAAAGACGCCGATGTGGGCATCGCCTGCGGCAAGGGTAAAGGAGTCATCTTCAGGAAGGGCGAGAAAGTGCGCACAGTGGAGGAGCCTGATTTCCTTGAGGCATTGATGGCAGAGGTGGAAAGAGTCTAAATAATGTGAATAAAGAATGGGGTAGAGTATGCGTCTATCGAAGCTATTCGGTAAAACGTTGAGGGAGGTGCCGGCGGAGGCGGAGACGGCGAGCCACCAGCTTTTGCTTAAGGCGGGCATGATTCAGCAGGTAACGGCGGGAATCTACTCCTATCTGCCGCTGGGATGGCGGGCGCTGCGCAAGATGGAGCAGATAATTCGTGAGGAGATGGATGCTGCCGGTGCCCAGGAATTGTGTATGCCTGTGCTCCAGCCCATTGAGATGTGGGAGGAGAGCGGCCGCGACCTCGCCTTCGGCAAAGGTCTGTTTACTCTCGTTGATCGAAAGGAACGGAAACTGGCGCTTGGTCCTACCCATGAGGAGATGGTCACCGAACTCGCCCGCCGCAATGTAAAAAGCTACCGCGACCTGCCGTTGATGCTCTACCAGATTCAGACCAAGTTCCGCGATGAGCCGCGGCCCCGCGGCGGGCTGTTGAGGGTCCGTGAGTTCACCATGAAGGACTGCTACAGCTTCGATGCCGATGCCGAGGGCCTGGATGTCAGCTATAAGAAGATGATCCAGGCCTATAAGAATATCTATGCCCGGTGTGGCCTTAACGCCATGCTCATCGAGGCCGATAGCGGCGCCATCGGGGGCAAGGACTCCCATGAGTTCATGGTGTCTACCGAGGTCGGAGAGGACGAGATTATCCATTGCAGGGACTGTGGCTGCGCAGCGAATGCAGAGAGAGCCAGCTTCGTCAAGACCAAGCCGGGTGAGGAGCCTCTGCTGCCTCTGCAGGAAGTGGCTACCCCCGGTGCCAAGACTATCGAAGAGGTGGCTAAGTTCCTTGGCGTGCCCCGGAACCGCACTTTGAAGGCCGTGTTCTACTCGGCAGACGGCGAGCTCATCTTTGTAACCATAAGGGGTGACCTGGAGGTAAACGAGGTAAAGCTCAGGAATGTCTTGAAATGTTCCGAGTTGAGACTGGCCAATGACGACGAGGTGAGGAAGTCAGGGTTGGTGGCTGGGTCGGCGTCGGCGGTAGGGCTCAAAGGGATCAAAATAGTGGCTGACGACTCGATAGCTATGGGACGCAATTTAGTCGTTGGCGCCAATAAAGATGGTTATCATATAAAGAACGCAAACTACCCTCGCGACTTTAGAGTAGACCTTATCACTGATATAGCTTTGGCTAAGGCAGGGTACCAGTGTCTCAAGTGTGGCAGTGAACTGATGTCGATGCGCGGAATTGAAATAGGGCATATATTTAAGCTTGGTACTGTGTTTAGCCAGAGGCAGGGGGCTTCCTATCTAGACCGTGATGGCGTTCAGAAGCCTCTGGTCATGGGATGCTATGGTATCGGCATCGGGCGGCTTCTGGCAGCGGTGATTGAGCAGAACCACGACGAAAAAGGTATCATCTGGCCTGTCTCCATAGCGCCTTACCGGGTCTATCTCTGTGCCCTGGGCATGGATGAGGCAGCGGGGGCAGAGGCTGCGGAGAAGCTCTATGCCGAGCTTTGCCAGAAGGGGTTTGAAGTCCTCTTCGACGACCGCAATGAGTCGCCGGGGGTCAAGTTCAATGATGCCGACCTTCTGGGGATGCCCATACGGCTCACTGTGAGCCGCCGCACCCTGAAGTCATCCAGCGCCGAGGTGAAGCTGCGCACTGAAAAGGATACCGAGCTTGTGCCCCTGGCTGGGGTGGCTGAGAAGCTTAAGGCTCTCTTGAAATAAGCACCGTCTAAAGGGTGAACACTTTGGTTCGCCGCTACATTTGGGGGCCCCCGAACGGGCAAAAGGGGTTGCATTCTACCCCGAAAAGTGCTATAGTGCTCGCACGAGGGAGTAGTACTAAGTGGGTAAAACCCACTTTTTTAATTGATTGGGGGTTGTGGAGGGGGGCAAAGGAGGCCAGGTCAGGGTGAAGACGGATTTCATACTTGCTATTACTCAGTTAGCAGCAGAAAGAAATTTGCCCAAAGATGTAGTCTTCTCTGCGGTGGAGGCTGCATTGGTCTCCGCTTTCAAGAAGGACGATCTTGGAGCCCAACATAATATCTCGGTGAAAATCAACCCAGCCAGCGGCGATGTTAAGGTCTATATTCTCAAGACAGCGGTCGAGAAGCCGACTGATCTCTATCGGGAAATCTCTTTAGCCGAAGCGCAGAAGATTAAGAAGGATGTCAAGCTAGGGGAAACCATTTCTTTAGAGTCCACGCAGTTCCACGCTGGACGTATAGCTGCCCAGACTGCTAAGCAGGTGGTCTTACAGCGACTTCGCGAAGCGGAGCGCGAGTTCATATTTGGAGAGTACGTAGATCGAGAAGGAGACATTGTCAGCGGGGTAGTACAGAGGGTGGAGCCGAGGCAGGCTATTATCGACCTGGGCAAAGCTGAGGGTGTACTCCCTGCTACTGAGCAGATGCGGACGGAGCGTTATCGTGTGGGGCAAAGGCTCAAACTGTACCTGTTGGAGGTGAATCGCACCAATAAGGGGCCAAGGCTTATATTATCGCGTTCTCACCCTAATCTGGTGCGCCGCTTATTCGAGCTAGAGGTGCCCGAGATTAATAATGGGATCGTGGAGATTAAGGCGGTAGCGCGGGAAGCTGGCTTTCGCAGTAAAGTAGCAGTAGCAGCGCAGCAGGAGGGAATCGATCCCGTGGGCTCATGCGTTGGGCTGCGGGGTGTAAGGATTCAGAATGTAGTCAATGAGCTGGGTGGCGAACGGATAGACGTGATTCAATGGCATGCTCAGCCTAAGGTATTCGTAGCCAATGCCTTGAGTCCTGCCCAAGTAGTGAATGTGGATATCGCCGAGGCGGAGAAGTCTGCAGTGGTGGTTGTGCCTGATGGCCAGCTCTCCTTGGCTATTGGCAAAGAGGGGCAGAATGCCAGGCTTGCAGCCAAGCTAACCGGATGGAAGATCGACATTAAGAGCGCCAGTATTGCCGAGGCGGAGAGGAAGACAATGGTGAAGGAGGCGCCTCCGGTGGCTGTGGCTGAGGAGCCAGCGAAGGTAGAGGAACAGGGACCTCAGGTTAAGGAGCGGGTAGCACGGGTGAAGGGGCCTGTGCCACTGGTGAAGGAGGGGGTAGAGGTCAGCGAGGTAGGTGCTCAAGTTGAGGGGGCTGTGGCATTACCTCAGAAAGTTGAGGAAGAGGTTGAGGCGGTTCCCTATGAACCTCCTCCTGAGGTTGAAGTGCCTGCTGAGAAGCCGCAGATACGCTTTGCCGAGGATATCTTTGCTCCTAAGGCTCCTAAGCCTGATGTTAAGAAGAAGGACAAAAAGAAGAAGACCTTTAAGGACGATAAGTTGGAGAGTGGGAAGGCGAAGAGAGCCCGCAAGCACAAAGTGCCTGCCCTTGACGAGTTAGAAGAAGACCTGGAGGCATAAAGTAGTAGATGGCAGGGCCTCAAAAACGTCCTAAACATGTTCCTGAGCGCACCTGCATTGTTTGCCGAAAGAAGAGACCGAAGTGGGAGATGGTGAGGATTGTGCGCACCCCGCAGGGCACTCTGGAGATAGACAGTAGAGGCAAAAAAGCAGGGCGAGGCGCATATCTTTGTCGAACGCAGGACTGTTGGGAGGCTGGGTTGACTAAGAAAAGGCTAGGATATGCTTTGAAGACAGAGATAAGTTCCGAGCAGCGCGCCGAACTTTTAGAGTACAGCAAGACACTCCTTACAGCCGGTAAGGAAGTCGTACGGCATTCTGAGCTTCACGGCGAAGGAGCTTGTGAATGAAGCGTAAAGTTGCCAGTGAAGGACATGCTGCCCAAGCTAAGACACCGGTTGCCGGGAAACCGGAGGCTAAGCCGGAGGCTAAGCGAGCGGTTGTGTTACCTCGCAGGCTGACAGTGAAGCAACTGGCGGACATCCTGGGGGTCAGCGGCATAGATGCGATTAAATGTTTGATGCGAAACGGGGTTATGGCCAATATCAATCAGGTTGTCGATTATGAAACCGCTGCTATTGTCGCTGCTGACCTAGGCTTTGAGTCTAAAGAGGAGCCTCAGGCTCCTCAAGCAGCCCCCAAGCCCCGAATAGCCGAGACGGGCAAAGGCATAAAGTTGCGTCCTCCTGTGGTAACTATTATGGGGCATGTCGATCACGGTAAGACCAAGCTGCTTGACGCAATCAGGCAGACTAATGTGGTCGATACTGAAGCCGGCCAAATCACACAGCACATCGGCGCATATCAGGTTGAAATCCACGGCCAGAAGATCACTTTCCTTGATACACCAGGGCACGAAGCTTTCACCGCGATGCGGGCCCGGGGGGCTCAGGTTACTGACATCGCTATTCTGGTCGTAGCTGCTGATGATGGTGTGATGCCTCAGACATTGGAGGCTATAAACCATGCCAAGGCTGCGGGGGTGCCTATTGTAGTCGCTATCAACAAGATAGATAAACCAACCGCTAACCCGGATCGGGTCAAACAGCAACTCGCAGAGAATGGTGTGATCATTGAGGAATGGGGTGGGGATGTTATAGCTGTACCGGTTTCCGCCAAGCGTGGAGATGGCATACCTGACCTGCTGGAGAACTTGCTCATCGTTGCTGAGATTCTAGAGCTAAAGGCTGACCCTGACCGACCGGCTATCGGTGTGGTCATCGAGGCCAGGTTAGATAGTAGCAGAGGCCCCATGGCTACAGTGCTGGTGCAGACAGGCACTCTCGAAATCGGTGGTTACGTTGTGGTTGGCGATATTTGGGGCAAGGTCAAAGCGATGTTCGATGATAAGGGCAAACGCGTTAAGAAAGCAGGGCCATCTACTCCGGTTGGGGTGCTGGGGCTAAGCAGTGTCCCTCAAGCAGGTGATAGCTTGACTGTGGTCAGCGGAGAGAAGGAGGCGCGAGCTGAGGTGCAGCGGCAGCAAAAAGAGAAAGAGATGAGCAGCACCTCCAAAGTACCCAAGCTGAGTAACCTGTTTGCTCAAATTCAAGCAGGTAACGTAAAAGAGCTTAGCATAATCCTAAAGACCGACGTTCAGGGGAGTATAGAACCGATAAGGGATTCCTTGGAAAGGCTGGGTAGTGGTGAGGTCAAGGTGAGGATTGTCCATTCGGGGAGTGGCAGCATAACCGAGAACGATGTGTTGCTGGCTATCGCTTCCAAGGGCATCATCATAGGGTTCAACGCACGCCCGGAGCCAGGGGCAAAACGTCTTGCTGAACAGGAAGGTGTCGATATCCGTTCATATCAGGTGATCTACACGCTGGTTGAGGATGTTGAAAAAGCGTTGGCTGGTATGCTGGAGCCGACCTATGTGGATGTCGTCGAGGGGCATGGTGAGGTAAGGGCTACTTTCAGTACCAGGCAGGGCAAGATAGCAGGTGTTTATGTAACTGATGGTAAGATCGGTCGCGGGGCATCGGCCAGGGTCTTGCGCAAAGGGCAACCTGTTTTCGAGGGGCAAGTGTCAAGCCTGAAGCATTTCAAAGAGAATGTTCGTGAGATCGCAGCTGGTTTCGAGTGCGGTGTTGGCGTCGAGGGCTTTCCGGAATTTGAGGTGGGCGATATCATCGAGACCTACAGAAAAGAGAAAATGTAGGCTATCGTGCCCTAGATCGGGGCGACATGGGAACACGGCGCAGGGAGCGTGTTAGCGAGCTTATCCGTGAAGAGATAAGCGAGTTGATCAGGCGGGAGGTCAGAGACCCAAGGTTAAGCGGTCTCATCAGTGTGACCGAGGTAGTTACTTCCCCTGACTTAAGGCATGCCAGGGTTTTCGTCAGCGTCATGGGCACGGAGGAAGAGAAGCGGCAGGTGGAAAAAGGGCTTGCTGCCGCCTCGGGGTTCCTGCGTAAAGGATTAGGGGAGCGTCTGTCACTACGCTATACCCCCGAACTAAGTTTCTACCGTGATGAATCTATCGAGCGCGGGAGCCGCCTGCTTCAATTGATTAAGGAGGTAGCACCCAGTGATAGTACTGATAAAGCGGACAAGAGTTGACCATCGATGGAATTCTAAATCTGGATAAGCCTCGAGGAAAGACCTCTTTTGGGGTGGTGGCTCTTGTGAGGAGGTTGAGTGGAGAGCGGCGGGTGGGGCATGCTGGCACTCTGGACCCTGAAGCTACGGGTGTATTGCCAGTATGCCTTGGTCAGGGAACTCGGCTGGTTGAATTTTTGGCCGAGGCAAAAAAGATTTATCGAGCTGAGATTGAATTAGGAATAGCTACCGATACTTATGATGCTAGCGGGAAAGTAACTCAGCGCTGTGACGTCTCTTCCTTGACTAAAGAACAGGTCGAGACGGCATTATCCTCTTTTAGCGGCTTCATAGACCAGACCCCTCCAATGTACAGCGCCGTCAAGCAACAAGGCATACCTCTGTATCGTTGGGCCAGAGCTGGGGTTGAGCTGCCAAGAAGGGCAAGGAGGGTTGAACTCTCCCGTCTGGAGATAGTTGACTGGCAGTTTCCCCTATTTACCGTGGAGGTGGAGTGCAGCAAAGGGACTTACATTCGCTCCTTAGCTCATGACCTTGGACAAAAGTTGGGCTGTGGCGCCCATCTAAGAAACTTGGTCCGCTTGAAAAGCGGGCCTTTTCATATCAGCGATGCGGTTAGTATCTCCAAACTTGAGGATGCATTCAGGCAAGGGCTCTGGGCTGAACTCTTACATCCTATAGATGTGGCGGTACTTCACTTGCCGGCGATAATTGTGGATGAAGAGAACGAGAAAGCTGTAATAAATGGTCGTCCCTTAGCTTTAACGCAGGGAACAGAGGTCTCTGAAAAGCTTTGTAGGGCTTATGCCAGGGATGGGCGCTTCATTGCCATTCTTCGCCACGACGAGGAGCGAGGTTGCTGGAAGCCGGAAAAGGTTTTCAGAAAACCTGACAAAACTTGACTTTTGTACTCAAAGTTGTATAGTCTACACAGTTAAGAAGAAGGTAAGCGGCAGTTACCGAAGCAAGGTGTAGCTTACCTTGCCAGAAGCTTTGCGAGCAGAGCTTGGGGATTGGTTTGTAGCGCGGCAGTAATCTCGGACTCGGTGAGCGAGGCGTTTTTAGCAATAGTATAGGCTAGTTCAGGAGTTAGCAGGTCGGATTCTTCATGGGCGTCTGAATCAACGATGAGCTTTGCTCCGGCGCGGCGAGCCATTTCGGCAACGTGTTTGTTTGTGACAGAATGTTGTTTTCTGGCTGTGATTTCGAGATAGATGCCATTGGCAGCAGCCAGTTTTGCTTCTTCCAGGGTTAACATTCCCGGGTGTGCTAAGATGTCAACATGTGGCGATTTGAGGGCAGCCAGGTTTGTGCCTGGTTCAACAGGTTCAGCAACAGTTTGGCCATGAACTACTACCAGCTTCGCTCCCAGTTCTTTAGCTTTCTTTGCGGCCTCAGCGATTGCTGTTGCTGGCAGATGAGTGAGTTCTACCCCTGGGATTGCGGTTATGTTCCAATGGTTTTGAGCAAGAGCACAATCAGCGGCAATTTCATTTATCAACCGTTCCAGGTAACCGATTCCAACATGGTCAGTGATCGCAATAACGTGGTAACCATTGACGAGCGCTCTTCGAACTAGTTCCAGTGGCGAGAGGGCGCCGTCACTGATGGATGTATGAGTGTGGAAGTCGTAAACCATATTTGTGCTATTGAGGATAGCATAAGATTCTTCCTGAGGCAAGCCTGT
Organism: uncultured Dehalococcoidia bacterium; assembly: GCA_964353645.1. Lineage (GTDB taxonomy): Bacteria > Chloroflexota > Dehalococcoidia > SZUA-161 > SZUA-161 > JACWAE01. The sequence continues at coordinate 18,333 of CAYGWR010000009.1, read as the reverse complement.
GTTGGGGGCTGGCTGAGAGGTTGATCTTAGCGCATTAAGGAAAGGAGTTTAATACTTGGGTAAGATTAATGTGGCTATAATCGGAGTTGGTAATTGTGCCTCATCGCTGGTTCAGGGGGTGTACTACTATAGTAACGCTGTAGAGAATGATTTCGTCCCGGGACTGATGCATGTCAATCTGGGAGGCTATCATATCCGAGATATTAATTTTGTAGCTGCCTTCGATATCGATCGCAATAAGGTGGGCAAGGATTTGGCGGAGGCTATCTTCACTCTGCCGAACAATACTATCAAGTTCTGCGATGTGCCTACTACGGGGGTAGTGGTGGAACGGGGCATGACTCATGATGGTCTGGGGAAATACCTTTCCAAGATCATTACCAAGGCCCCGGGCTCTACCGCAGATATCGTGGGAATCCTTAAGGAAAGGAAGGTCGATGTTGTTGTTAGCTATCTACCTGTAGGCAGCGAGATGGCTACCAAGTGGTATGTGGAACAGGTGCTTGCTGCTAAATGTGGCTTCATCAATTGCATCCCAGTGTTTATTGCGCGCGAGAAGTACTGGCAGAAACGGTTTGAGGATGTGGGACTGCCGATCATTGGCGATGACATAAAGTCCCAAGTGGGCGCAACAATTACTCATCGTGTGCTAACCAGGCTCTTCCGTGAGCGTGGCGTTAAGCTGGAGAGGACATACCAGTTGAACTTCGGAGGCAACACCGATTTCTATAATATGCTGGAACGGGAACGCCTGGAGTCCAAGAAGATATCCAAGACCGATGCTGTAACCTCCCAACTCGACTATACTCTTAGCCCTGATAATATCCACATTGGCCCCAGTGATTATGTGCCCTGGCTGTTAGATCGCAAGTGGTGTTATATACGGATGGAGGGGCGCACTTTTGGAGATGTGCCACTGAATCTGGAGCTTAAGATGGAGGTATGGGATAGCCCTAACTCGGCTGGGGTGGTTATCGATGCTATAAGATGCTGCAAACTTGCCTTGGACCGAGGCCTTAGCGGGTCGCTTGTTGGCCCTTCTTCCTACTTTATGAAATCTCCACCGGTTCAGTACACTGATAGCCAGGCTCTAAAGTTGACTGAGGATTTCATTGCTGGTGGCAAGGAAGAAGTCTCAGCGACAAAATCTGGCGGCAAAACGAGAAAGCAGAGAAAACAGAAGTAAGGGAACCATGAAGATAGCTCTGGTTTCTCCTTATGATTATGCTTACCCTGGCGGGGTGAATAACCATATTGCCTCTCTTGAGGAGCATTTCACCCGTATGGGACATGAAGTAAAGATAATTGCTCCCTCCTCAAAACCCAAGAAGACGCAAGAGAATGAGAGTGCCATCGTCATAGGCAAGCCTGTCCCTATCCACGCCAGCGGCTCCGTAGTCCGTTCTCCAGTGTCGCCGATGTTACTTTTCTCCGACCGGATCAGGAAGATACTGGAACAGGAGAAGTTCGATGTGGTGCACATCCATGAGCCGCTGATGCCCGCTTTAGCTATCTCTGTGTTGCACCACGCAGAGGGAGTGCTCATTGTCGGCACATTTCATGCCTCTCGCAGCAACAGTTTTGGTTATACGATATGGAAGCCATTGCTCAAAAAATGGATGGCTAAGCTCGATGGCAAGATAGCGGTCTCCAAGGCAGCGATGGAGTTCATTAATAGATATTTCCCCGGCGATTACGTGATAATTCCCAATGGCATTGACCTGGAGCGCTTCTCCGACAAGGCGAAACCAGTTGAGCAGTATCGCGATGGGAAGTTAAACATCTTGTTTGTGGGCAGACTAGAGAAAAGGAAGGGATTCAAATACTTGCTCGGAGCTTACGAGCGTGTAAAGAAGCAATTTCCCCAATGTCGACTTATCGTAGTGAGTCCTCCCGGCGGCTTATGTCAGAAGTATGAAAAGCTTGCTACCAAACGCAATCTGAAGGATGTTGTTTTCCCTGGTTACGTATCTTTCGAGGATTTGCCTCGTTACTACAATACCGCTGATATCTTCTGTTCTCCTGCTACGGGCTGGGAGAGCTTCGGAATGGTTTTGATGGAGGCGATGGCGACCGGTAAGCCAATCGTTGCTTCGGACATCCCAGGTTATGCTGGCCTTATTAGCCATGGCGTCGAGGGGCTGTTGGTAAAGCCTCGAGATGAAAAAGCACTTGCTAGCGCTCTTATGAGCCTGCTTAGGGATAAGTCGATGCGGGAGAAGATGGGGGAGAAAGGTAAGCTTAAAGCCAAGGATTATAGCTGGGAGATGGTTGCCCAGAAGGTAATGGAATACTACCAGAAGTTGCTACAAAGCCGCACCGGGGTAGTAAACAAGGAGATTGCCTGTGCTTGCCAAGGTTCGTCACACCCTGGCGCAGCGTATTAGCAAATTCCCAGCGATGTTGCTGGCCAAAGCCGGGATAAGCCCCAACGCTTTAACTGTCTTTGGCTTTACAATGACATTGGGTGTGGCCTGGGTATTGTCCACAGGCCACTTTTTTTTAGGTGGCTTCCTGGTGCTCCTCTCAGGGTCGCTCGACTTTCTCGATGGGGCGCTGGCTCGCGCCACGGGGCGCAGCACTAAATTCGGTGCTTTCCTCGATTCCACTCTTGACCGCTTCTCCGATGCAGCGCTGTTTTTGGGCTTATTAGCCTATTATGCCAGCCAGGGCTCCCATTACCTGGAGATAGTACTAATCGGCGCTGCCCTCACAGGTTCGCTGGTAACCAGCTACACAAGGGCACGGGCTGAGGGGCTAGGTCTTAAAGACGAGGTGGGGGTATTCACCCGCACTGAAAGGATTATCCTGCTGGCGATTGGTCTTATCATCGGTCATTGGCACAGCGATGCGATGACGGTGGTGCTGTGGATAATTGCGGTGCTATCCAACCTCACTGCCCTACAACGCATCTATCACGTTTGGCGGCAGACCGGCGGAAAGTAGCTGGTCATTAATGTGGCTCGATGGACGCATACTTCAGCTTTGGTATCCACATCGGGGTGAGCGGTAGGTCTTTCACATAGGGCTTGACCAGAATGTAGCTAAAATCGAAGAATATAGGCAGACAGGCTGCATCGTTGACAAGTATTTGCTCAGCTTGCTGATATAGATTCATTCTTGTGGCTGTGTCTTGTTCTACCCCGGCCTTTTCGAGCAGCGTGTCTACTTCAGGGTTGCTGTATTCGCCCACATTGTCCTTAGTCCCGCTGTGAAACAGGATATCGAGGAAGTTTTGCGGGTCGGGATAATCAGCCCCCCAACTTTGGTTGAACATTTCGTTCTTCTCATCCATGATGACGTAGGGATATCTATCCGGTGACAATTGTCTAATCTCCACATTTACTCCCAGGTTATGCTGCCACATATCAACCAGCGCCGCCTCTATGCTTGAAACAGCTCCCATACCCGCCGTGGTAAGAGTAATAGTAGGGAGGTTGGACACGTTACCGTATTTTGATTCTGCAATCAATTTCTCTGCCAGCTCAACATTGAAGTCGAGCCCTTTAATATCCTCGTTGTAACCGGGCATACCTGGAGGCAATATGCCTTCGGCTTTGCTTACCACACCTTTAAGCACTAGGTCTATTATCTTGTCTTTGTCTATAGCATAGGAGAATGCCTGACGTATCTTGGCGTCATCAAATGGTGGCTTGGCTGAGTTGAATCCTATGTAATACAGGCTGAATCCTGACGTAATGGAAAGCTCCTTATTCAATGAGTTGGATGGGTCGAGCACTCTCTCTATGTCTCCCAGGTATACATTGGTGACATCGATCTTACCGTTTTCATACATTGTCATGGGCACACCCTGTAGGGTATAGACGACCTGCCTCAATTTGGCTGGTTCCAGGTAGTAGAGCTCATTTCTCTCCAGGGTGATAAGTTTGCTCTCTTTCCATTGCTTGAGCTTGAATGGCCCCGTTCCGTTGGGCTTTTTCCACCAGTTTTCGCCCGATTCCACGTTGGCTTTGTCAACGACAAAGGCTGTGGGGTAGCTGAGCTTGGGTAGGAAGTATTCTTTGGGGGCATCGATAGTGATTTGCAAGGTATAGTCATCTATTACTTTGATTCCGCTGATCTCATTTGCCTTGCCCTGGAGTTTCTCTTTCACGCCGACTATGTCGCCGAGATAGGTTTCTGCGGTCTGTGACCCTGTTGCGGGGTCGCAGACCCGTTCTAACGAATATTTGAAGTCGTTTGCTGTGACCTTTTTCCCGCTGTGAAACTCCACTCCTTGGCGCAGGTGGAAGGTATATATCGTACCATCACTGCTTATATCCCAACTCTTGGCAATGTCAGGCGTGAGTTTGAGATCGGGGTCGAAGCAAACCAGTCCGCTGAAGATCTCAACGATGTATTCTAGAGAAGTGGACTCCCTCGCCATAGCGGGGTCGAGAGTTAAGGGGCTGCTGCCAAAGAGGGTGAGGGTCTCTCGCTGTGATATACAGCCGCTTCCCAGCAGGGACAGAGCGATTGAGAAACAAATGATAAAAATAAGCAGTAAATGCAATTTACTTTTCATCTTTTGCCTCGCCGTGCCCTAAGTCGAATAGCCTCTCCGAGCACTGGCAGCATTAATATACCCAGTGCTCCAAGCCCTGCCACACCATTGTGTGCAGTTTTAGCGGAAGCCTCCCGGCAGCCGAGAAAGCCAGTTCTAGGTGTTGGCGTAGCCTGAGGGGTGGGAGTCGTTTGCCTGGGTTCCAGGCCTAAACTCAGTCTCCATAGGTTGTCTAGGCCTGTGGTATCGAAGCCGTAAACTTTCTCCAGGGCATCGTCGTAGGTCGAGCCCTGTTTGAATGTGCTCAATAAACTCAGCATTTTCTCCTGGCCGTAGTGCTGGATGAGAAATTGGATCAAGCTGTAGCTCTCAGCATATGAGAGCCTTGCTCCCTCGGGATCGGCAGGGAAGTTGCTTGAGAGGGTTTGCACTGAGAAGAGCTTATCTTCGGATATCGCTTTATCTAGCAAGGATTCAAAGGTAGGGTCCAAGGGTCCCTCTGCGTACATCGACAGCCCTTCGTTGAGCCAGGTTGGTATATCGCTATAAGGATTGGAGGTCATCTGGTATGTTACCAGATGTGCCAGTTCGTGTGTCATAGCCCCTTTCCCCCATGCCAGATTATCAGGCGCTATCCCAATAATTATGATACCGTAACCAGGAAAGGTAACACCCCCGGTCCACTCCTGGGGAAAAATCAGGGCACCACGCAGGTCTTGCGAGCTAGCGTAGATATAAATATCCACTGCTTGCTCAAGATGCGCCCCGGTGTCCTGAGCCAGCTTATTCAGCGCTTCGCTGGCAGCATCCATTAATTCTTGTGCAAAGGACTGGTCCCCATCATACCAGAATAACGATATATTACCTTCTGTCAGGCTCTTCCAGTGGTAGCGATTGTCATTGAATTGGACAGTTTTCCATGGAGTCTCAAGCTCGTAGCCAGCAGCGTCTTCTATTCTCCAGCTATATTGAATCTCTGCTCCGGGGGGCAGGCTATTTCCCGTCATATCCCATTCCCAGCTTGTTTTTACCACATGGGCAGTATTGAACTGGGGCTCGACCTCGCTTATCACCGAGATAGTGGTTATCTGACTTATTTTGTAGCTCAGGGTGATTTGGGTGATGTCGGTAGTGCTTTCAGCGTTCAGAGAAAAAGTTAATGCTGTGGGAAATTCAATATTGGTGTCGTAGGATGCTGAAATCGCTTCCTGAGCCTGGCTGATGCCAGGGACGACAGCGAGGAAAAGCGAGAGAATTAGAAGAATAAGAGCAAATCTTTTCATCGACTCTCTACCGTTGATCTCAGGTATGCTTTGAGCAGTTCATCGATGTCGCCATCGAGGACGGCGGTAGGGTTGCTGGTCTCATATCCTGTGCGGTGGTCCTTTACCATTTTGTAGGGATGAAGTACATAGCTGCGTATCTGATTGCCCCACCCTGCGGTGATGTGTTCTCCTTTTAGCCTCACTTGCTCCTTGGCTTTCTTCTCCATCTCGAGTTCCAGTAAGCGCGAACGGAGGACTCTCATTGCAGTGTCCTTGTTTCGCAACTGTGAGCGTTCGTTTTGGCAGGTCACTACGAGGCCGGTAGGGAGGTGCGTCAGACGAACGGCGCTGCTTGTTTTCTGCATAGCCTGCCCCCCGGGTCCGCTGGAGCGAAAGACGTCTACCCTGACGTCATCTGGCTCTATGTTGACGTCCACGTTGCTCTCTACGACAGGCATAATCTCCACCAGGGCGAAGGAGGTGTGACGGCTATGGGAAGCGTCGAAAGGTGAGATACGGACCAATCGGTGCACCCCCCGCTCCCCCTTGAGGTATCCATAAGCGTAGTCCCCCCTAACCTCGATAAGAACGCTTTTAACCCCTGTCTCCTCACCGGGGGAGAGCTCGATGACTTCAGTCTGGTAACCACTCTTTTCTGCCCATCGCAGGTACATCCTGAGCAGCATCTGTGCCCAATCTTGTGATTCCGTACCGCCGGCGCCAGCGTGTACCGCTAGCATGGTCCCTCTGCGGTCATACTCGCCGCCGAGTTGAAGTTCAAATTCGAGCCCTTCGAGACTACGCTCGATTTTCTCTATTTCGACGAGGATTTCCTCTTCAAGGGAGCGGTCATCCTCATCGACGGACAAATCTACTAGTACTTCGAGGTCTGTAACGCTTTTTTCCAGATTGCGCCACGTGGCCACGACTTCCTTCAATTGCGAGACGTGGCGCATTGTTTCCTGAGCCTTCATCTGGTCTTGCCAGAAATCGGCTTGGGCGGTCTCCTGCTCAAGCAGGGCGATTTGTTTTTCCTTAGCAGCTACGTCAAAGACGCACCAGTATATTAGAGATGCGCTCTTTGAGTTCTTCTAATTTCAGCTTTTGTTCTTCCATTTTTACACCTTCTCGCGCTATTATTTGGATACTATATCACAAGTCTAATCTGGGCTTGCGTCTTCACCGACTCTGCAGCTTCAAGGTGACCACTGGCGGCTAGATGTGCCAGCCTTGTTGGCTCCGGCAGCCGTTGCCCGCGGCAGCACCGAAGCACCCACGTTATAGCTGTTTCCAGGTCTACTTTGTGCCCAATCGATATATATAATGGAGCTGTACCGGCCTTGGTGCAGAGCGCTGCTCCTATCACTTCGCTATTATCAGTTATTTCAGCGTAAGAGCCCGGCTCCGGAGGCACCATGTTATGCTTGCCGCAGAGCCGCGATTTTGCACAGCCTATGGTCGGTCTGTCCCAGAGCAGGCCTAGATGCGAGGCCAGTCCTAGTCTTCTGGGGTGAGCGATCCCCTGGCCATCCACAAGGATGAGGTCAGGAATAGCTTCCAACTCCTCGCAGGCGGCTATAATTAGAGGCGATTCCCTGAATGAGAGAAGGCCGGGCACGTAGGGAAACGTTACTTCTTTAGTTATAACTTTTCTCTCTACAAGCGTAAGCTCGGGATAGCTGAGGACAACGACTGCTGCCCGGGCCAATCCTGCGGAATTGGGTGCTGAGATGTCTACGCCAGCTACCAGGCGAACAGCCTCGACCTCGTTCCTTCTGGAGACCATCACTGCTAGCTCTCGTTGTACGTTTTTAGCTTGGTCAGGCGGCATCTGCCAGCTATGTAAATGTTGTGCTTGCACTGATTGCCCTCAATTATAAGTTCGGTGAGAAACGATAATGAGATGAAGCACGCAGAAGCTGCGGTTACTCTGCTCTCCCATTGTAATCTTCTGCGAGGGAGATAGCAAGCGCCTCAGCCGAAGAACTGGCGCACGGAATCGAACTCGCCGGGAAGGAAAGGCAGCACCATGTTGAAGTTGTTGACGAAAAAGGAGGCAAGGTTGGAGTCGTGTATAATTCCTTCCATCCCTGGAAAGTTATACTTAGTGATTATGGTGAGAATGGCCCCGCAGACCAATCCGCCGATGACGAAACCCAAGACCGCTCCTCCCAACTTATCGACCCAGCCCAGAAGCAATAAACTGAGGAATTTACTGAGCAGCGAAGCTATTATCAGCGATACTATTACAACCGCGACGAAGATGATAGCGAAGCCAGCAATGTTAGCCTGGCTGGTGCTATGGAGCCAGGTAGATAGCCAATCTGCTACAGATCCGTAGCAGTGTCCTGCCAGGACTACAGCTATAATAATTCCCACCAGGGGAATGATTGTCTTTATCAACCCCTTGCTTAAGCCGGTGATAACGGTGATGGCTAAAAAGACTATAACAACTATGTCAAGCCAGTTCATGCTTGCCCCTCCGCCTCTAATTAGACTTTGGCCATCATTTTAACATATCGAAGGTTTTATGCAAATCGTGCCGCACATCCTTTCGTTGACACTCGATATGGATTGGATTAAGCTATCAGTAAAACATTTCAAAGGAGGAGTCAGCAACGGTACAAATTGAAGATGGGCTCCGTGAGAAGATACTAAAGCTTAAAAAAGGCCTCAACGCAGTCATCATGGCCCACAACTATCAACGCCCCGAGGTTCAGGACATTGCTGACTTTGTGGGCGATTCCCTGGAATTGGCGCGCAAGGCGACCCAGCTAGACGTTGAGGTCATAGTTTTTTGTGCAGTACACTTTATGGCTGAGAACGCTGCTATCCTCAATCCGAGCCGTACTGTGCTTCTCGCTGAAAGCACTGCCGGCTGCCCTATGGCAGATATGATAGATGCGGATGACCTCAAGGAGTGGAAGCAACGCTACCCCAAGGCTACTGTTGTCTGCTATGTTAACACCACGGCGGCGGTGAAAGCTGAGAGCGATGTTTGCTGCACCTCTGCCAATGCAGTCAAGGTGGTAGAGGCGGTGCCCAACGACGAGATACTGTTTATCCCCGACCAGAACCTGGGACATTATGTCTCCACCAAGACTAAGAAGCGGATAATTCTCTATCCTGGTTATTGTATCACACACGCGCGTCTTAATGCCAAGCAAGTTATTGCTGCAAAGCAAGCTCATCCTGATGCTAAGGTTGTGGTACACCCCGAGTGCACTGCTGAGGTCATTGCACTTGCCGATGCTGTGCTCAGTACCTCGCAGATGGCGAAATATATAAAGGACAGCCCGGCGAAAAAGTTCCTTATAGGCACTGAGGAAGGTCTGGTTCATCGCTTGAAGAGGGAGAATCCTGACAAGACATTCTATGTCATCTCCAAAGCTCTGATGTGCCCTAATATGAAGAAGACCACTCTGGAAAAGCTCGCTAAGACTATGGAGCTCAAAAGGAACGTGGTTGTTGTCCCTGAGGATATAAGGTTGAGGGCGAAGCGGGCTTTGGATAGAATGCTGGCAATAACTTAGAGGTAAGAATGAAGCAATATGACTATATAATTGTTGGCAGTGGGATCGCGGGGCTTTACGATGCTTTGCTGCTCCAGGAGGTGGGGAGTGTTCTGATACTCACCAAGGGGAGCATAGACGAGTGCAACACCAAGCATGCCCAAGGAGGTATTGCCGCGGCTATCAGCAGCCTTGACTCTCCCGAGCTTCACTTCAAGGATACTATAGCTGCTGGTGCTGGTTTGTGCGATCCGGAGGCGGTGCGCATTCTAACCGAAGAGGCTGCTGACCGTATCGCTGACCTCGTTAAGTTGGGGGTTCCCTTCGATACAGTTGATGGCGAAATCGCTTTGACCAAGGAGGCTGCTCACAGTGTACCCCGTATTCTGCATGCTGGCGGGGATGCTACAGGAGAGCGTATCGAGGTCACTTTGAGCAATGCCGCTCGTGCATCGAAGCGGATTACCATCTTTGAGTATTTTCTTGTTACCGAGCTACTGGTTCGAGATGGCAAGGTATACGGAGTCACTGCACTGGATTTACACTCTGGCTCCATGGAGGAGTTTGGCTGTCGTTTCCTCATTTTGTCTACTGGTGGGATAGGGCGGTTGTTTAGGATCACCACCAACCCTGATATAGCCACCGGCGATGGTGTGGCTTTGGCATATCGTGCCGGCGCTGAGATTATAGATATGGAGTTCTTCCAATTCCATCCTACGGCGCTGCGACTGCCTGGAGTGCCATTGTTTCTCATCTCAGAGGCGGTGAGGGGAGAAGGCGGTATACTGCGCAATATCAAGGGGGAGCGCTTTATGCTCAAATACTCAACTCAGGGCGATCTGGCTCCCAGAGATATCGTCGCCCGCGGCATCGTAGCTGAGATGAAAGAGACAGGAACAGACCGCGTTTATCTTGATGTCACTCATTTGCCGTCGCGCCTTTTATCCGCTCGCTTCCCCCAGATATACCGATTTTGCCTGGAGCATGGCCTCGATATTACCATTTCACTGATTCCGGTAGTCCCGGCTGCTCACTACATAATGGGCGGGGTAAGGACAAATTACTGGGGAGAGACCAACATCGCTGGTCTATTCGCCAGCGGTGAGGTGGCATCTACGGGAGTGCACGGGGCGAACCGTTTGGCCTCGAACTCGCTGCTGGAGGTATTGGTCTTCGGCAAGAGGATTGTGGAAAGGACCAAAAAGGGAGATACAAGGACTGCTACTCCTGCCAAGAATGATGTCTATCATCTGAAAGAACGTGACACTTCGGCTGTTAGCTATCCACATCTGAGTGTGACGGCTCTACAGTCGCTGCTCTGGGATAAGGTGGGCATTGTGCGCTCTGGAGAGGGACTTAGGGAGGCAGCTAATATCCTTGCTGCATGGGAAAAGGAACTCAAGCCGCCCACCGACCGCCCCTCCTACGAGCTGGCTAACATGGTGTTGGTGGGACGCTTGATGGCTGAAGCAGCCTTGATAAGGGAAGAGAGCCGTGGGGCTCACTATCGCTCTGATTTCCCTCACTCCTCAGATGCCTGGCTCAGGCATATTGTCTTCAGAAAAAAGGCTTAACCTTTAAATGTTGAGCTTAACTGCAATATATTGTCTATGGTAGATAGACATTTGCTGTACCTTTCGAAGCGTTTCAGTTAGATAGTTAAGAGCAAATAATGTCAACATTCACAACTATCAATTCGCAATTTCTAAATGATTTTGGGAAAATCTGGAAGCAATTCTGCAATCAGGGTAATAATGGTAATTGGGAAAGTGATCCATGGGGGGAGTCTTTTGAATTACTTGGTGCAGCGTTAATATATAGCTACAACGGCTTTGTTAATTATTCTGAGGACAGATTGCATTCAATCATACATCCCGCTTCAAGTAAATGCCTGGGTAGTGATAGAAGGATCCCTTGGAAACCGGTGCTCGGAGAAGAACGGCGAATTCCTTCTTTTGCATCGTCAAAGGGACAGGGGCTATCTGCAACCATGCATTTAGCATCCAGTTCTTTTCGTATCAGCACAGCACTCGCTATCATTTTAAAAAATTGGCCAAACAATTTTAGCCCCTTATATAGGTTTTTTAATAAAAATAGTGGTGATTGGAATCGGGTTGAAGTTGGCAATAATCTTAACAAATTAGATTCATTGAACTGCTGCAATAACTCTGGAGCTGTGCTAACAGACGAGATTGCCCTCATAATTATTGTAGCTCATCGAGATGAATTTGGGCATGGGGAGATAGGCATAGGAGGGGGGCCAAATTCATATAGAAATAACAGGGAGAAGCACTTCGGGGAATTGTACCCTTGCCGTATCGTTCAAGCTCAACTGAAGTTGGTGGAACTAGGACTGAATGAGTTTGCCAAATTGCCGAAATAACATGAAAGTCATTTCAACGCAAATCGCAAAAATAGTCGAAAAAGCTCTTATTGAAGATATGGCTGCAAATGATGTTACTACTGAGGCGCTTGTCCCGTCTGAGCTTGAAGGCAAGGCATCTATCCTGGTTAAAAGGGATGGAGTGCTGGCCGGGATAGATGTGGCTAAAGAGGTATTTCGGCAGGTTGATCCCTCGCTGCACTTTAAGGCTCTGGTCAGAGATGGGGCTAAGGTTCGGAAAGGGGATGTGGTCGCCACTGTCGAGGGGAAGGTGGCAAGCATACTTAGGGCAGAACGAACAGCCTTGAATTTCTTGCAGCACCTCAGCGGCATTGCTACGGAGACGGCGCGATATGTGGATGCTGTCTTAGGGACAAAGGCGATTATTACAGATACACGCAAGACTATACCCGGCTTGAGGCTACTGGAAAAGTACGCAGTGCGTGCTGGCGGTGGGCGAAACCATCGCCTGAATCTGGGGGATGGCGTGCTTATCAAGGATAACCATCTGGCAGCCCTGCGCACCTCTGGAGTGGGGTTGGGTGAGGTGGTGAAACAAGCTCGGGAGCGTGCTCCTCGTACCCTGAAAATCGAGGTAGAGGTTGAATCTATAGAACAAGCTCGGGAGGCGCTCTCTGCTGGTGCGGACATCATTATGCTGGACAATATGAATGTGAAGGCCATGCGCCGTGTAGTGGAACTGGTACAGGGTCGAGCTTTGCTTGAGGCATCGGGGGGGATAACACTGGTTAATGTACGTTCTGTGGCTGAGGCCGGAGTTGATCTCATCTCAGTGGGCGCTCTCACACATTCGGCAAAGGCGCTGGACATAAGCCTGGAGGTTGACCCCGGATGAAGAGAATAAAAAGGTGTGCATGGGCAACATGTGGAGTATTCAGGGATCTTTATCTCAGCTTCGTTTTCCGCATCGGTCTCGGGGTAATTTTCATAATATCCGGTGCTGGCAAGTTGCCTGAAGGAGCGGCATTTGTTGACCAGGTCGAAGAGGCAAACATTCTACCGCACGCACTGGCCTGGGTCTATGGGACTGCGCTTCCCTATGTGGAGATCGTTATAGGAGCGCTCTTGATCCTGGGGCTTCTGTCAAGATTTGCTGCTGGCATCGGTGGCCTTGCGGCTCTGAGTTTCATCATTGGCAACAGCACTAGGCTTTACCGTGGATTGTATGGGGAGTGTGGCTGCTTCGGTAATATCGCTTGGCTGCAGTTTAGCACGCGGGATGCCCTTATAATTGATTTTGTGCTTCTGATCTTGGCACTCCAGATACTGGTACATAAAGGGGAGTTCTTGAGTTTGGACTCAAAGATTTTCCGCAGGAAGCCTTCAGGCTCCGGTTGAGACGGGGACTAGGTCTTCTCTTTGTCCCTCTATACTCTTAACCTTTGGCGGCTATAGCTAGATAGCGGTGGGCTTCGTCTCGGACCTCCATTGGTTTCAGCCCTGATGCTGCCAACATCTTCCGCATTATTGCTTCGTCGGGGATAGTGTCATTCTCTACTACATTTCCAACAGATTTGTGAAGTTCATTAATAGCCTGGCGGCTGGCGGTGTGGCAAATAACTAGGCGTCCTCGATTTCGGAGCACTCTAGCCATCTCAGCAAGGGCTTTTAGTTTGTCAGGGAAGTGGGGGAAACAGGAGTAGCAGATAACGAGGTCGAAAGACTCGCCCGACAAAGGGATAGCGGCGACATCGGCGTGAATGAAGTCGATATTGCCCTGGTGGCCGTTGTTTCTCGCCTGCTTTAACATCTCCTCTGCAATGTCCAGGGAGACTATCTTACCTCTGTCACCAGCGGCATTGTAGAGCAAAGGGAGCAGAATGCCGGTACCACCACCAACATCGAGTATGGTATCGCCTGGCTTGATGGCCAGATAATCTATCATCTGGGGCAATCGAGCCCTGGTCTCTTCAGGGGTCATCTTGTCCCATTTGCCTGCCAGTTGATTAAAGTACTCTCGATGGTTCATCTTTTACTCGCCATTTCTTTATTTTCCTTTTGGGTGAAAACAGGGCGGCCAGTCCAAAGATGAGCGATGACGTGACTATGATAGCAGCTCCGCTGGGCACGTTGAAAAGGTAAGATGCTAACAGCCCGATCCAGCCTGAGACTACACCAAAAATTGCGGATAGCAGGAACATCTTCTTTAGACTGTAAGTCAACTGGTAGGCAGCGGCTGCCGGATTGATGATGAGGCTAAAGATAAGCAGGCCGCCGATGGGTGACAGAGAGACAGTAATGGTAGACCCTGTTAAGAACAGGATGCCATAGAGGATAAGGCTGGCGGGGATACCAACTGCCAGGGCTATTTCTCGGTTGAAGATAACCGCCTGGATTTCTTTGTAGAACAGCACCACAAGCGCAACAACTGCCGATGCTACAATGCCGAGCAAAATCAAGTCAGTCCGGGTGACTGTCAGGATACTGCCCCAGAGTAACCCCAGCATTTCAGTTTTGGGGCCAGACATGAGACCCATGAAGATGAAGGCCAAACCCAGCATCAATGAGAAAAGAACGCCTATGGAGGTGTCGAGGTTCAATTCGCCTCGACTGGCGAGAGGCCCGATGATGGCAGCAGTGCCCAGGCTAAAGAGGAAAGCACCCAGCAGGGGGTTGAATCCCAACAGGACGCCGAGAATGGCTCCGGCGAAAGCTGCATGGGACAAACAGACCCCGATGAAGGAGATGCCCATGAGCACTATAAAGACACCAATGGTGGCGCAAGCCACGCCACCGAGGAACGCAGCCAGGATAGCGTTCTGCATGAATTGGTAACCGAAGATTGATAAGTCCATTTAGCTTGCTTTGATGAATACTCGCTTCCCTTCGTGCTCTTGAATCAGGATAGGGGCGTCGTAAAGCTGGCTCAGGATGTCTGTCTTAAGAACTTCCTCGGGCTTTCCCTGATGCCATATCTTGCCATTTTTCATCAGGACTACGCGATCGCAAATATCTGGCAGGGCATTCAGGTCGTGTGTTACGAACAAGGTAGTTAGGTTCTGATATTCGTGGATTATTTTTATTAGCTCCAGTAGTTCACGCTGGGCGCGCCAGTCCAGGGAAGCTGTGGGCTCATCGAGGAGAAACATCTCCGGCTCCTGGGTCAGGGCGCGAGCAATAGCTACCCGTTGCTGTTCGCCTCCAGAGAGATGCCCAATGGGGCGCTTCGCCAGGTGGCTCATCCCGACGAGTTCGAGAGTTCTATCCACAATATCATGGTCTTTCTTATTAGGGCGGCGGAATAGCCCTAGCTTTCCATAGCGCCCGACCATCACAACTTCGTGAACATTTATGGGCATGCGCGGGTCAATGTTCTGAAGCTGAGATACATAGCCTATCCTTTTCCTGACTCCGTTGACGGAGCCTCGATTGATGCTGTTTCCCAAAACCCAGACATGGCCCTCGAGGAGCTTCCCGAGCCCATTTATTAGAGTCAGCAGGGTCGTCTTGCCGGCACCATTGGGGCCAATGATGCCCAGAAACTCACCATTTTTCACCTCCAGTGAGACATCACGGAGGGCGACATCTTCACGATAGGAGACTACAGCGTGTTCAATCTTTACTGCGGTATTGTTCATCTTCGTTCCCTGTTCTAAGGTTTATTTACCTGATAACTGGCCAGTGCCTCAAGCAGCAGGTCAACGTCATTTTCTACAGCTTTTTCCCAGGTCTCAGTATTGTCGAATCCACCTGGGAAGTTGGACAGTGTCACCTGGATAGCTCCAATGTCCTGCACCATGGCTTCGCCGGCGTTAAATCCGCTCTGAAGGTTATCGATGACCAGGGCTACACTGGCTTCCTTGGCCTTTTCTATGAGATCTTGTAAATCTTTTATGGACAGGTCCTCAGGGCGGCCGTAGGATGCGATAACATTGAACCCTGTCCATTGCACCAATCCGGTTATTTGTTCGGAGCATATTACATTGAACTGGCTCAAATTTCCAGCTTCGAGCCTGGCTTTGAGTTCATTGCCTTTGGCAGTTATAGCTGCTTGCTGTGATCTGGCGTTATTCTGGTAATAGCTGGCATTTTGGGGGTCTATTTCAGCCAGAGTAGAGGTGATATTACCTACTGCCTGAGCTTGAACCGTCGGTGTCATCCAGTTGCCTGGGATATTGAGGCTGACAACTTTAAGCTCGGGATTGTCAGCGGATTCGATCAAATCTGTGGAGAACATCTCGCCCTGCCAGCCATGCGTCAGAAAGAGCTGCGCATCTGCAAGCATCTGGATGTCGCTGGGTTTGACATCGAAGTGCCCCGGGCATTGGGCTGGTGGGATGATGTTAGCTACTTGAACTTTGTCTCCCCCAACCTTCTCGACAATTGAAGCTATCAAGGAGGTAGTGGTAAGCACCTTCAGATTGGGCGTAGCCTCACTGGTGCACCCCAGAGGCAACACTACCAGGGTTAACAAAAGCACACCAATTAGGCTAGCTATTAGACCGGCCTTCTTCATGCTCTATCCCCTTTTCTACGCTGTGTTGTCTAAAGCTCCTCGACAGCAACCTTATGCTGTAAGAGGTCGATTTTTTGGATTCTGGCCTGGAGTTTCTTCTCATTACCAAGAATATCTCTAAACGTTAAGTGCTTGCCATGAACCTCCACCAATGCGACATCCCGCATAATTTCCTTTTCCTTTCCACTGCTCATAAGGTAGGCTGTAGCTTCACACATTTCCCTCCTCCTCTTCATCTACCCGAATGCAATTAAGTGCAGATGCAATTAGTTGCAATTAGCCCTCAAAAAAATTTATTTTCGGCATTCTACGCAGTTGCCGAAAACAGCAAGGTGGCTCAGGTCAGCTTTGAAGCCGTATTGACGCAGAATTATTCCCTCAAGCGGGAGAAGCACTGATTCGTCCAATTCGAATACGCGCCTGCATTTTCGGCAGATAAGGTGATGATGATGCCCCTTTTCTACAGAATGATAACGAAGTTTTTCACCACCTAGGTCGGTCTCGGTCACCAGACCGAGTTCTTTTAGCAGCTCTAGGGTGCGATAGACCGTAGAGATGTTTACCTGGGGATACTTGGCGTGTACCTGCTCATATATCTCTTCAGCGCTGATATGGTGGTCGCTGCCATGTATTGCGGAAAGTATCATCAGACGCTGAGGGGTCAGCCTGTAGCCCTGCTCCCGCAAAGTCTCTGTGCAACTCATTTTTTGCCCTTGAGAAGATAATAACACATAAAAGGCCTTATTGCAACTAGTTGCAATAAGGCCTTTTAGAAAATCTCGGACTCTAGGGTAAGTAGTTGCCTGATTTATCAGGCAAGGGAAGCCCAATTCATTGGGCAACTACATTGTAAAATGGTGAAAATGGGTTGATGTTAGCTGCGGCGTGGTTTCAGGCGTTCTTCGCTGTCGATGAAGATGGTGACTGGACCTACGTTGTGGATTTCGACCAGCATGTTTTGCCGGAAGCGGCCGCTTTCCACTCTAAGTCCGGCGGCGCGCAGGAGTTGGATGAATGTCTCGATCAGGGGCTCTGCTTCCTCTGGGGGAGCTGCATCAGTGAAGCTGGGGCGGCGACCCTTGCGCGTATCAGCCAGGAGGGTGAACTGGCTCACTACTAATACCTCTCCGCCAATATCCAGCGCGGAGAGATTAAACTTGTCTGCCTCGTCGGAGAAAATGCGGAGATTGGCGATTTTGTCTGCTAAGTATTGGGCGTCTGGCTCTGAATCACCTTTGCCCACGCCGATGAGGACAACCAGGCCATGTTTTATAGTGGCAACTACCTGGCCTTCAATGCTAACCGAGGCTTTGGAGACACGCTGCACCAGGGCTCTCAAGTGGTTTCCTTGGTTTTCTCTTCCTTCTTTGTTTTTGGCGCTTTTGTCTCTTTTGTCTCTGCCTTAGCCTTACACTCTGTTTCTTTGCATTTATCTGTGGAGTTACAAACCGAGCTGCCGCCATGGTCGGTGCAATAGAAGCCGCTTCCTTTGAAGATGACTGGCACGGAGTGAATGAGACGGCGTGCCTTCCCTGTGCACTTGGGACAAACAGCTACCGGCTCCTCATCGAACTTTTGCTTCCGCTCAAATCGAGAGCGGCAACTGCTGCACTCATATTCGTAGATAGGCAAATCTTAACCTCACAGAAAGGGCGTCTCTTTGATGAGACCGCCCTGTTTGTTCTTCATGCGTTAGCACTCACTGGCAAAGAGTGCTAACTGAGTATAATTTAGCATCTTACCCAAAAACTGTCAAGTGTTGAAGGGGTAGAGAGCGTTTAGCAACTATGGGACAAATTTCCCCCAAAGGGGGCGTCTGATATAGTCTGAAAGTCTCTTAAAATTGGGTGGAAAGCCCGCTAGGACGCCTTTTAGGGAATAAACAAGCGCAAATTGCTCGTTGCTAAACGTTCTTTTGTTGCGTCTTGCCTCAACTAAAAAGCTGGCGCACGATATCAAATTCTTTGGGAAGGATGCGGAGCACGAAGGGAAAGTTATTTAGGAGAAATGAGGCAAGGCTGGAGTTTCGCATCGTTGTTTCTACGCTTGTGTAATAGAAGTTGGCGACTATGGTGAGAAGGGCGCCAGAGAGCAACCCGCCAATTGCCAGACCTAAGATTGTCCCGCCCAGGCCATTGAATTGGTTCACCAATGAGCTATAGTGAGCCTGAGCCTTTTCCATCATGGATGCT
>CAYGWR010000008.1:1290-29600 GCA_964353645.1 uncultured Dehalococcoidia bacterium | reverse complement strand
GCTGCCGTCTTCTGTGGCGCAACTGGAAAAGAGCAGACTTGCCAGAATCAAGAAGGCAGCAAATAAAGCTGCGACTTTCTTACTTTCCATAGTTCTTCCCGCTTACTTAGTTCTAAGGCCAAGAGCGAAGCACCAGTTCATAAGAAGCGATGTCTTAAAGACAACGGTCTCTGACATCCCCCCGAACTCATATGTTGCATTTCCTTCTTTCTTTGATAGCATCTCATCGACAGCCTTAGAAAACGTGCTGCTACCCAGATCAGCAGCTTTCTGCATAAGCCACTGCGGGTCAGAATGGAGTGCTATGTAACCCTGGTCGTCGACAGCATAAAAAACCATGCTATCTGGCAATTGCAGTTCCTCGACAAGAATCTTGCTCAGGTCATCCAAATACACTGACACACCCAGAGCACCCACGACCTGCCCAGCATTTTTTACCGGAACCGCAGCGATCACTGACTTCTTGCCTGTTGATTTGCTCACAACTAAATCGCCAATTACGGTAGCTCCTGACATAACCTTGGGGAAATACGAGCGGTCACTTAAGTTGCCGCTGGCTTTCCCTACCTCCACGGTATAGTATGAGCCATCCGGCAATGCAAACCATACAGCCGCAGGGACTTGGTCCTGGCTGAATCTGTTGAGGAGACCCTGCATTCCCTCCCAGCTTCCAGCTTTGACCTCTTCTGTCATAGCCAGGACCTGCATGGTGCTCAGCAGACTTTGAATATGGTTCTCCGTCAACGCGATACCAGCAGCAAGCCCCATTTCCCCATCGATTGTGAAAACGGCACTGCTCGATGTCGTAGCCTCTTTTCCACATCCCAGACATGCAGCCAACAGAGCCAAACACACCACTGAAACCAGAATCAATTTTCTCTTGGTACCTTCCTCCTGGTTTCTATTCCTCATATTAACTCAAGATTCGGCAACCATCTTCCCCTACTGCTTGCGGCCCTGATAATATCATTATGGCACCTGGCCGTCAACCAAGCTGAGACACATCCGCCTTCAGTGTAGACAGTGATCTCCTTAATCTTTTGTAAAAGGGCATGACCTCCTCCTTTTCCTTTTTTTACCTTGAAAAATGTTATAAAAATCTCTTGACCTGAGCCCCGCCGTCTGTTATCTTAACTACGCAATTTTCCTTATGTTTGCCCCAAAGAAAGCTCCGCAGATACAACATCCACCCTGAGATGTGCTGCCTTTCTCTGGAGCACATCGCCAAAGAAAGACGCCATCGGTAATAAACACGTCTCGGGGGAAAGCGCTCTAGTCTTATATCTGGTTCGCATAAGAGCGCGGTTGCATTATTCCATTTTGTGCACTAAAATCCGCCTGAGGCGGATGGAGGTTGCTTTATCAAGCTGTTGTGACGAGGTGTGGTATGAAAACGAGACCCGCTGCCGAGATATGGAAAGCGGCGCTCGACGAATTACAAGGCAAAGTAAGTCCGGCAAACTATCAAACCTGGTTAAAGAATACCGTAGGGTTGACCTATAGTGATAGCTGTTTCACAGTTGGGGTACCGAGCAGCTTCGTTACAGAATCGTTGGAAAAGCGCTTACACCCCTTAATTGAGAAAACATTAATCGGCATTACCGGGAAGCCGTTATCGGTACAGTTTCAGGTCCATCTGGGGAATGGTGATGAAGAGTTGATCCCTCCTGTACCTTCAACGCCTTCTTCGACAAACTACAAACAGCGGACCGGTGCACCCAAGTTAAATCGAAAGTATACCTTCTCTTCCTTTATTGTAGGCAGCAGCAATCGCCTGGCCCATGCCGCCGCCTTAGGAGTAGCGGAGAATCCTGGAAACAGCTATAATCCTTTGTTCGTTTACAGTGGCGTGGGACTAGGGAAGACCCATCTCCTGCATGCCATCGGCTGGGAGGCGATACGAGTTCGTCCTCGGGTGATGTATGTCACCGCTGAACAGTTCACTAACGAGTTCATCAGCGCTATCAGAGAGAGGAGAAGCGAGGACTTCAGGGACAAATATCGCAGTGTAGATGTCCTGCTCCTGGATGATATTCAATTCATAGCCGGTAAAGAGCAGACGCAGGAGGGCCTGTTCCATACCTTCAATGCCCTCCATACCGGCAACAGTCAGATTGTTATCAGTTGTGACCGCCCTCCGAAATCCCTGACTCTGCTGGAGGATAGACTACGCTCTCGCTTCGAATGGGGGCTAATCGTCGACATGCAGCCACCTGATCTGGAAACCAGGATCGCCATTCTCCAGACAAAGGCTGAAGAACAGAAAACAGGAGCCCCCCCTGAGGTGTTGAACTTCATAGCTCGCCGCATCCAGAAGAATATCCGCGAGCTAGAGGGAGCGCTCAACCGCGTCATGGCATACGCCAGACTTACCAAATCGCCGCTTACAGTCGACCTTGCAACTCAAGCCCTGGCAGATATCTCCAGCGATGCCCATAAACGCACCCTGACACCAGCAGTGATTCTGAATGTGGTAGCCACCTTTTTTAACATTCCCCCCGAAACCCTGCAGGGTAAGAGACGGGACAAGCCCTCATCTCAAGCACGCCAGATAGCAATGTACCTCCTTAGAGAAGAACTGCAATGCTCCTGGACTCAAATCGGCAGAGAGCTAGGAGGTCGAGATCATAGCACAATCCTGCATGGCTATCACAAGATCTCCGATGAGATCAACACCGATCACGGGCTGCGCCGCGACCTGCTGGAGATCAGAGAAAATCTCTATTCCAAATCAGCCTAAACGATTACCCACCTAAAGCATTAACATAAAAGTGTGGATAACTGCCTATTTTTCGTGGAAATCCCGTTTGAATTGTGGATAACTGCTTTGTCTTTATGTCTTCTTTTCTCAAGCGAGTACCCGTCTCCCAGTCTTCTTTTTATACGCAACACTTCCACAGTTTCTTCATTTAACATACCTTATCCTCCACTAAATGCTTCAATTCAGACAAACATGATTACCACTATTTCCCCGGCTATATAATTATTAGTTTTACAGTCTTCCCCACTATGCTTATAATGAATCCTGAATATCAGAGATATCATAATAAGGATGGATAATTGATAGACCGAGTTGAGATTTATGTTAAGGCCGGGGATGGAGGAAATGGTGTAGTCAGTTTTCGCAGAGAGAAGTTTATTCCCTTTGGAGGTCCAGATGGGGGGGATGGAGGGAATGGGGGAAGCATATACCTTATGGGTGATGGGAGTGTATCCACGCTGCTTTCTTTCAGATATAAAAAGCATTTCCAAGCAGAGAAAGGGGCTTATGGGAAGGGAAAGAACATGCATGGGAAGAGGGGAGATGATCTCTTTATAAAGGTCCCTTTAGGTACCCAGGTGCGGCTCAAAACAGAAGATGGCTCCGGGGTATTAATTGCAGATGTAGTGGAACAGGAACAGCAGGTATTGGTCGCTAAAGGAGGAAAGGGGGGCTTTGGCAACACCCATTACACCACGTCTACAAATCAGGCTCCGCGCACTGCAGAAAAGGGTAAGATCGGCGAGGAAAAGAGGCTGCTCCTCGATCTCAAGCTGATTGCCGATGTCGGCATTATCGGCTACCCCAATGCAGGCAAGTCTACCCTTTTGAGCGTGGTATCCAAAGCCAAGCCCAAGATTGCAGCTTATCCCTTCACTACCATCGAACCTGTTCTCGGGGTCGTGGGTATTGGATATGGAAGCTTCGTGCTGGCAGATATTCCGGGGATTATCGAGGGAGCACATGAGGGGCGAGGTCTGGGGCTCGATTTCCTGCGCCATATCGAGCGCACCAAGGCGCTTATCCACCTTGTTGACGGGAGCTCCGAAGACCCTGTTGTGGACTTCAAGAAGGTTGAGACAGAGCTTGTGTCATATGAAGCTACTTTGAAGGATAGGCCGAGGCTCATTGCCATAAACAAAATCGATTTATCCCATGTTCGCGCTCGCCTGCCCCAGCTCGAGAGACAGTTCACGGAGTTCGGCGTTTCGGTGCATTTTATCTCAGCAGCAACCGGTGAGGGGGTTAAAGAGCTTATGAGCAAAGCCCTGGAGCTAGTCTCTAAGGCCGATAAAGCTTCTTCGAAGGAGAAGGAGGCTGAATTTAAGGTGTTTCGGCCGCGTCCCTTATCTTCAAAGAAAGCTGCGAAGCAGGGAGAAGAAGAAGCATGACCAAGAGCAAGATAGGTGTTCTGGGAGGCACCTTCGACCCTATACACCTGGGGCATCTAATTGTGGCCGAGGATATCAGGCAGAAGTTGGGGCTTGGGGAAGTGCTCTTTGTCCCGGCAGGGTGCCCCTGGCTTAAGCTCAAAGAAGAAAAGCCCATAAGCGCAGCGGAACACAGGCTGGCCATGGTTAGATTAGCCGTTGCCTCCAATCCCTATTTCAAGGTATCTACTCTTGAGCTTGACCGCCCTGGACTTTCTTATAGTATAGATACGGTTTTAGAGCTGAAGGCTAAGCTGAGTGCAGGAGCCGAAATCTACTTCATCGTGGGGCCCGATGCTCTGGCGGAACTCCCCAGGTGGAAAGACCCCGGGCGGCTTGTTGAGATATGCCAGGTAGTAGGGATAGGGCGGCCCGGCTATGCCCAGGCAGATTTGAACATCCTGGAATCCTCCATCCCGGGTGTCTCCCAGCGCATCATGTTAATGGATGTACCCCAGATAGATATCAGCGCTACCGAGATCAGGAGGCGGGTCGCACAGAGGCTTTCCATCCGCTACCTGGTGCCTGAGGCGGTGGAGAAGTATATAGCGGAACATAGGCTGTACATGTCACCCTGAGCGTAGCGAAGGGTCTCCTAGATTCTTCTCCTTTACAGAAGGATCAGAATGACATAGTGACTTTGGGGAATATAGGGGGCTGATAGTGCCCGTTCTATAGTGAGAACAGAGTTTAATCCGTTCGCCCTGAGCTTGTCGAAGGGTCGTTCATGGTTCGACAGGCTCACCACGAACGGCCTAAGGAGGGCTGAGAGGTGACTAAGGCTAACGACAAAAGGCTGTTGGAGGTTTTCAAGGAGCATGCCATCCTTCATGGCGATTTCACTCTCTCCTCTGGGCTGAAAAGCTCTTACTATTTCGATGGCAGGCTGGTGACCCTCTGGCCGGAGGGCGCTTATCTTATCGGGAAGAAGATTTTCGATATTTTGAAGGGGACTGGAGCGGAGGCGGTGGGGGGCATGACTATGGGGGCAGACCCCATGGTCACGGCAGTGGCTGTGGTCAGCCACCTGGAAGGCAAGCCTATCCCCGCCTTCATCGTCAGGGCAGAGATGAAGGGGCACGGGACGCAGAAACGCATCGAGGGGCCGTTGAAACGGGGTTCGAAGGTGGCTATAGTTGACGATGTTATCACCACCGGAGGCTCGGTGTTGCGAGCCATAGAGGCTGTAGAGGCGGAGGGCTGCAAGGTGGTCAAAGTAGTGGTGCTCCTCGACCGCCACCAGGGCGGCTCGGACGAGATCAGGCGCAGGGGATACGATTTCCAGGCTATCCTGAGCGCCGATGCTGAGGGTGAGGTGAGGATAGCCTAAGTGTGCCGTGTTCTTTAGCCGACGGTCCTTTGGGATGTTTGGTTAAATAAAGTGAGCTGATTGGCTTCACATTTGCCTCAAAATGTGATAAGATTGATTAATGGGCTCGACTGAAAGGCTGGCTGCAAGAACCTCTATGGAACTACACGCTGTAGCAGACTCGTCATCTCCTCGGGAACATTTTCTCCTATCACAATACTTCTGCATAATCGGCATAATTTTGAGCGGGAGATAAATGGAAGAAAACAGAAACCAAAGCCATAAGGACTATAATGCCGAAGATATCCAGGTGCTCGATGGTCTTCAGGCCGTGCGCCTGCGCCCCAGCATGTATATTGGCAGCACCGATCAGCGAGGGCTACATCACCTTGTCCATGAAATTGTGGACAACAGCATTGATGAAGCGATGGCTGGCTACTGCGATAAGATTGAGGTCACCATCCTCGAGGACGGCTCGGTAAGCGTAGCCGATAACGGCAGGGGCATACCTGTCGAAATCCACTCTGTAACCAAGGTCTCAGCCCTGGAGACGGTGATGACCACTCTACACGCCGGCGGCAAATTCGGAGGTCGCAGCTACACCGTTTGCGGCGGCTTGCACGGCGTCGGTGCCTCAGTGGTAAACGCACTCTCTGTCTGGATGAGAGTAGATGTGAAGCGCGATGGTAAGCTTTTCCGCCAGGAGTATCAGCGGGGGGTGCCTAAGGAGAAGGTCAAAATGGTCGGCAATGCCCAGGGCAGCGGCACTATTGTAACTTTCCTCGCTGATGAGGAGATATTCAACAAGACAGATTGCAATTTCGAGGTACTGGCTCAATCCTTCCGCGAGATGGCTTATTTAAATAAAGGGGTGGAGATCTGGTTTAAAGACCTGCGCCGTGACATAGAGAAGACCTTCTATTTCGAGGGTGGCATAGTCAGCTTTGTCCGCCATCTCAACCGGAAGCGGGCTGTGTTGCAGTCGATGCCTGCCTATATCTCAAAGATGATTGATAGCACCCTGGTGGATGTCGCCCTTCAGTATAACGAAAGCTTCACTGAGGTCACCTTGAGCTTTGCCAACTGTATCAATACCGGGGATGGCGGCAGCCACCTCACAGGCTTTCGTTCAGCGCTTACCCGCGTCCTCAATGATTATGGCAGGAAGTACAAAGTCCTCAAAGAAAGTGAAGCCAACCTTACTGGAGACGATGTCAGGGAAGGGTTGACCGCGATAATAAGCGTCAAGCTCACAAATCCCCAGTTTGAAGGGCAGACCAAGAGCAAGCTGGGCAACCAGGAGGTTAAGAGCCTGGTGGAATCGGTGGTGGGGGAAGGGCTGGCATCTTACCTGGAGGAACACCCCAGTGAGGGCAAGAGGATCTTGGAAAAATCTCTTATCGCCGCCCGTGCCCGCGAGGCGGCCCGCAAGGCTCGTGACCTGGTTACCAGAAAAGGGCTCATGGATACCGGTACCCTCCCCGGCAAGCTCGCTGACTGCTCGGAGAAGGACCCCGCCGAGTGTGAGATATATATAGTGGAAGGAGACTCCGCAGGGGGCTCAGCCAAACAGGGCAGAGACCGGCGTTTCCAGGCCATCCTGCCGCTCAAGGGCAAAATATTGAATGTGGAGAAGGCTCGGCCGGATAGAATGCTGGGTCATGAGGAAATACGCGCCCTGATTACCGCCCTGGGAGCAGGCAACAGCATGGAGTTCGATACCGCAAAGCTCCGCTATAATCGCGTGATAATCA
Source organism: uncultured Dehalococcoidia bacterium (assembly GCA_964353645.1). Taxonomy (GTDB): domain Bacteria; phylum Chloroflexota; class Dehalococcoidia; order SZUA-161; family SZUA-161; genus JACWAE01. The sequence continues at coordinate 22,346 of CAYGWR010000008.1, read as the reverse complement.
TGACCGATGCCGATGTCGATGGTTCTCACATCCGCACCCTTCTGCTCACCTTTTTCTACCGCCACATGACAGGATTGATAGAGAAAGAGCACCTGTTCATCGCTCAGCCGCCGCTGTACCGCATCAAGAAGGGCAAGGAGGAACACTGGGTCTTTTCGGATAAGGAGAAGGACGAGCTGCTAGTGAAGCTGGGGACGACCAAGGGGGTGGAGATTCAGCGTTATAAAGGCTTGGGAGAGATGAACCCGCAGCAGCTCTGGGAAACCACTATGGACCCCAAGAATAGGATACTGCTCCGGGTTGCTGTCGAGGATGCGGTGAAAGCCAACGAGATCATTCAGACGTTGATGGGAGAAGAGGTCCCTCCCCGGAAAGCCTTCATCCAGGCCCACGCCCGCCAGGTGAAGAACCTGGATGTCTAGTATTCAAATCCCCAACCGCGCCCCGAAACCACACAACGACAGACGAAACGAGCCGCGTAACCGCAACCGATTAACGTAACCCCTTATATGTCTGTAGAGGCGACTTGCGGACCGCTGTTTCGGGCACAGCGTGGCCCTGGTTTCCAGGATTTCGCTTTTTTAATTTTCGGGTCGCTGGGCGCCGGGATTTCGAAGGCTGCGGTCAGCTTCAGCCGAACGCAGTGGGGACCATCCGGATAAAAAACGTCCCTTTGTTCAGGGGCAACATCCCCAAAACGAAATCCCACATATTCAATTCCAAGGGATGTCAAGAGCTTTGAGCAATCAGCCATCAGCTTCAAGCTATCAGCCCACAATTGTGCGGCTCGGTAAATGCTGTTTACTGCTCTTGAATTTGGTCGGGAGCTGTGTACATGCAGTCCCGATACTATGGGGCAATAATAGAACATAAGTTCTCATACTGTCAAGAGGAAAATGTCGCTTTTACTAAAGCGGTCAGTGATTGGTGAGAGTGCTTCGTTCCGCCTAAGGCGGTCCAGAGGGCGAACTTCTCGCAATGACATACAGGGGGGCACGATTCAACGCAGAGGGCGCGGAGTTCGCGGAGAAGTAATGATGTAATGGAAAATGGAAAGGGCACAAGGGTTACCGCAAAGCAAGCAGAGAGCGCAGGGGAAAATGGATATAATGGGGAAGTGCAAAATGAAAATGGGGCGGGTAGGAAGTTTGCATTTGACACATACTATGTTTAGCTATTAAGCTGTTAAGTAAAGCCTTTAGCGAAATAACCATTGGGAGGTGGTTGTATGGAAGTGTTAAGCTATCGAGTCCTACTCAGGAAAGAGCCGGAGAGAGGCTATACGGTTATAGTTCCCTCACTCCCTGGCTGCGTTACTTATGGTGATACCGTAGAAGAAGCTATGGAGATGGCAAAGGAAGCCATCGAGCTGTATATAGAAAGCTTGAAGGAGCAGGGCGAAGAGATACCCACAGAGGAAGGAACTCTGGAATATACCCTGATGGTGAGGGCTCGTGCCTAGGCTCCCCTCTTATACTCCCCAAAGGATAATTAGTGTACTGGAGAAGAATGGATTTACCCTCGATCGAGTTAAAGGAAGCCATTATATCTATTATCACCCTGGAACTAAGAGGAGAGCTGTTGTACCGTTCCATAAGAAAGAGCTGCCGAAAGGAACTTTGATTGAGGTTCTAAAGCAAGCGGGTATCAGCAAGGCGGAGTTGCGAAAGATAAAATGAGTGATTAGCGGTTTAGGGTGGGTAAAGTCTGCCTCTGGCGGACGAAACCCACTATCGTAGGGGCGAGGTCACCTCGCCCTTTTGCATGTCATTCCCGCCTTGAGCGGGAATCCAGGAATCCCCCCTTTTCTAAACCTGTCCCTGGCTCTGACCAGGGAGGGGGTGTAGCAGGATTAGCACCCTGAAAATGCGGAAAGGGCGCTCCCGAAGCTGGATACAGAATAGGCAAACATTGATACAGGGGCTACGAAAACACTTGATTTCGGAGCTTCCCCAAGTATCTTGATACGCTAACTCTTTCGTGGTAGCTTCGACCTATATCGCGCACACTTGGTTGTGCTGCACAAGCGCAGGTCGTATAATAGGGGCTAACTTTTAACCGCTTTCTGTTTGTATTTGGCATTGACACTTTTTGAAGTACGAGATTGTCTTCGCCAAAGAAGATACCATCGGCTATGACCAGATAAAGGGGCTTCGCGAGTTTGTGGAGGGGAAAGAGGGAGTATGAACCTCGAGCGTTTCAAGAACAGCCCCTCAGGGCGACTGTTGAAAGCAGGGCAGGGTGAGGCGGCTTACCGGGCGTTTGTGCCTAATGCGTTGCCACCGGCATTGACCCTGGATGCGAAGCTGATACGCATACTCTCTGAGGCAGACCGCGCCCTGGGTGAGCTTGCTGGATTGGGGCGCACCATGCCCAACCCTGACCTTCTCATTCGCCCCTTTATCCGCCGTGAGGCGGTGCTTTCCTCGCGCATAGAGGGCACTCAGACGGATATCACAGACCTTTACCTCTACGAAGCCAGGCAAATGGCAGTGCCGGGCATGAAACCTGCTTCCACAGATGCCGATGCTCGAGAGGTGTTTAACTACGTGCGTGCCCTGGAGTACGGATTGGAGCGGGTACAGACGCTACCGGTAAGCCTGCGTCTGGTACGCGAATTACACGCGCACCTGATGGAAGGGGTGCGAGGTGAGAAAGCCACTCCCGGCGAGTTCCGCCACAGCCAGAACTGGATTGGGAAGGCGGGGTGTACACTTAATGATGCTGATTATATTCCGCCACCTGTCCCTGAGATGAACGATGATCTGAACGCTTTCGAGAAATATCTGCACTCGGGAAACGACCACCCACCCCTGGTGCGGCTGGCGTTCATCCACTACCAGTTCGAGGCGATTCATCCCTTCCTGGACGGCAACGGACGAATAGGGCGGCTGTTGCTCTCGCTATTGCTGGTGAACTGGAAACTGCTGCCACTGCCCTTGCTTTACCTGAGCGCATACTTTGAACGTCACCGTCAGGACTACTACGACCTGTTGCGGGCTATCAGTGAGCGCGGGGCATGGCGGGAATGGCTGGCCTTCTTTCTGCGCGGCGTAGCGGAGCAGGCTCAAGAGGCTAACCAGATGGCAAAGAAGTTGCAGGATTTGCAGTTAAAGTGGAGAAGTGAGCTGCAGAAAACGCACCTACCAGCGCTTCTGCTTGGCATTACTGACCATCTCTTCCGACAGCCTTTCGTATCTGCTGCCGAGCTACAAGAGCAATTCGGCATGTCACATCCAACAGCCATGCAATCTTTGAAACGGCTTGTAGATAAAGGAATCTTGAAGGAGATTACAGGCAAGGAGCGCCACCGTCGCTATGTTGCCGAGCAGATTCTTCAAATAGTGGAATGAAAGAGAAGTTACATTAATTCTTTGTAATGAAAGTTTTTGTGGAAAAATTTACATTACGCATTGGTTATGAAAGTTAACTATCATTATGTGAGGCTTGTGATACTTTGGGGCCTTAAAGTATCACAACGATAACGGTAATGGAAGCTAAGTATCAAACACAACTGTAGGGGCTCAGAATTCTGAGCCCGAAACCACTCTATCACCACCTGCATAAATATCTAGAATCCGACAAACGCCCATAATGTCATTCCCGCCTTGAGCGGGAATCCAGGAATCCCCCCTTTCTAAAGGGGGTGTAGGGGGATTACGTAGTCCGGAAAGAAAGACACCGCAGGGGCCATTAGGGAGAGGGTTTCATTCCGGCCGCTCGAAAAAGACTTGTATATCAATCGGTGTATAGCGCCGCCGTGGGGTTTGTGAGATGACGAATCTCATAATAAACATGTATGAAGTTGCCTGTCCCTCAAGTATTTGAGGGACAGGCAACTTGTTATCGGCCAGTGAGAACTGTTTGCAGGACAGCCTAGCAAAGGCTCTGTTCAGTCCTTTGAATAATATCGTCCTGCAGGGATTTACCTAAATCAACCCAGTATGCGCTGTAGCCAGCCACTCGTACGACCAGATTAGCATACTTCTCCGGATGCACCTGAGCATCCAAGAGAATGTTCTTATCCACTACATTGAACTGAATATGCCAGCATCCAAGGTCGTACCAGGTTTTAAGGTATTGGGCAAACAGCTTTTTGCTTGCTCCGTCCAAGAACTGAGGCATGAACTTCTGGTTGAGAAGCATTTCATTGGCTCTCATGGGATTCAGCTTACCCACAGAATTCAGAGTTGCCGTCGGGCCATGGGTATCCCTCCCAGCCATCGGTGAGCAGGTTCCATCAGCGAATGGCTCGCTATTGAATCTCCCATCTGGCGTAGCTGGACAACCGCGCCCGAAGGAGTAGTAGGCAGATGTGATAGCACCCTGGGACCAGACTTCGGCGCCCCAATAGTCCTTGTACTTGCGCAGTTCCTCCTGCGAAGCCCAGTGTACCCATTGCGCCATCTCATCAGCTTCTTCATCATCGTTGCCGTATTTCGGTAGATTGAGACATATCTGCCTCAGAACCTCTTTGCCCTGCCAGTTAACATGCATTGCCTCAATCATCTCCGCCATGGTTAACTTCTTCTCTGTAAAAACCAGCTTCTTAAGGACTGTTAGAGAGTCAGCTACATTAATTGCGCCGATAGTCTGAAGCTCAGGTGAATTATAGGTGCCATAAGTGGCGAAGTCTGTGGTTGACATAGCCCTCTCTATACATCCTTCCATATAGGGCGAGGCGAGCGGCTTCTTCGCATACCGGCACCTCACCTCTTCACCAATCATGTGAATCTGAATGAGCTTGTCCATCAGAAACCTAATCTGTTTGAGGTAAGCTTCTTTCACCTCATCAATGCTCTTAAGCTGAGCGGGGTCTCCCGTGTGCGCTCCCAACTGCCTACCCGTAAAGGTGTCATACCCGTCGTTCAAAGCAAGGTCGAGCGCCTTGGCGTAGGAGAAGTAACCCATGCTGACATTACCCTGCCTCATATTCGCGTTAGGCATTGAGCGGGAAATGCAGGATGGGCAAACCCAATCCCAGATATCCCTTTCGGGGACCCCCCGCCTCAAGAACATCTGGTAAGCCTGTGCATCACTGAGAAAAGCGGGAAAACCAAGCCCGGCGCGGATGCAATCTATTGCCTTGTCAATGAACTTAGGGTCGATATTGGGATGGTAGCGGATAACAAGTGTCGGTTGGATCGTATGTACGTTCATGGACGCTTCCAAGGCAATGTAGGACAACTCATTCACAGCGTCTTGCCCATTTTCGAGGATTCCACCCAAAGTGAAGGTCTGGAATTGGGTTGAGCCAACTGAGAGCGCCTCCGTCTCCACTGGACGAATGCTACTTATTCCCTCCAGTTTCACAAAAATACACTCTATTAGCTCTAGTGCCTTTTCGCGGGTGAGCCTCTTCTCTTTTAGATCCTTCTTGTAGAACGGATAGAACAGGGTATCAAAGCGAACGCAACATCCATAAGCGCGACTTACGACTACCGCCTGTAGCATATGGAAAAGGAAGAATGACTGTAAGGCCTCACGGAAAGTACGCGCCGATTCGGCTGGCACCCTATTGCATATCCCAGCGATCTCTTCCAACTCCTTTTTCTTGGTGGGATTCTTCTCATTCTTTGCCAGCTCCAAGGCGTGCTTGGCATAACGCTTGCCGAAACGGGCAAAGGCCTCATTAGCAATAATCATGCCCTCAAGATTGGCTATCTGGTCTATATACTCCTTGGCTGTCTTTCCTCTTGGCCCCTGTTTCTTGATCTCTTCCAGCTTCTCCTGGCACTTTCTCACAATGCCGTTCGCGCCATGGGTCAGCAAATTTTTGAAGCCCGAGGTTACACCAGGGTCTGACTCATAGATCTCACATGTGACGAATGCGCCGTTAAACTCAGTGTAGCCTTCCAGTTCCGGGCCCACTAAGTTCCTAATTCGATCGCCCAAGCACTTGTTTTTCCAGTATTTGACAATATCTAATAGCTCCTTGCGCTCCTCTTCGGTCACCCTCTCCCTAAGCATGCCTTCAGGTCCGATCGATGTCTCGAGCCACTTGCAGTAGTATTCCGGATAGACAGGCATGGCAACAGGTGAACTGGCATAGTTACCTACGATCAGCTCGTCGTCTTCAACATAAATGGTCATATTTTCCATGATGCTGGCAATGCCCTTGGCTACTCGAATAATCTCGGGTTCGCCTTCACTTTCTCGATAGGCTCGAGTGTAATAGCGTGCTCGCTCAGGGCATATCTTGGAGTAGGTTCTTATGTGCGTCTTGAGCTCTTTTAGATAGTCAAACTGTCCAGGTGTCCGATCCCACTTGGTGAATTCCACCGCCTCATCCATTACCCCGGGATACACCCTTTTTGCCTTCAATCTTTGTGTTCTTGGAGTCGACCCAAAAGAACGCTCTTTGGTTTCAATGACCATTTCTAACCCCCTTTTCTCCTCATAGCTTTCATCGGTTGCCCCTCCGCAGGACGCGATTCAGTCCCCTCAAGCTATCACCCCCTCTCGCTAACGCCAGCATAGCATAATATCATGATGCATCAGCTTCCGACGCTGACCTCCAAGGCGTAAGATTCCAGAAGCGCTTTGCTCTTAGTAACAGTCTCGTCATCTGGCTTGAGGATAGCAGCTTCATTGAAGCTGTACTCTCTCCCCAGACGCATATATTTCTGTTTGCCATATTCGTGATATGGTAAGAGCGATACCCTATCCACCACTGCCCTGGAAGCAAGCTCCGCTATCAGACGCAGGTTTGTTTCGGAATCGTTATAGCTGGGTATCAGAGGCACCCGGAGCCAGACTGTACACATTTTTGCTGCCTTTTCCAGATTCTCTAGTATCAGTTCGTTGCTAACCCCGCACTTCTCCCTACATCTTTCGGAATCCATATGCTTGATATCGAAAAGTATCAAATCCACGTATTCCAGAACTCTTCGCATATATTCCCATTTGCAATAGCCGGTAGTGTCGAGAGCTGTATGAAACCCCTCCCGTTTGCATGTTTTGAGCAACTCCAAGACCCACTGCCACTGCTGCAACGGCTCGCCCCCGGAAACGGTTATCCCCCCACTTGTATTGCGATAAAATGGCATATCGCGAGCAGCCACTTTGAAAACCTCCTCCACCGTCATGTAACTCCCCACCACTTCAATGGAATGAGAAGGACACACCTTGGCGCATTCCAAACAGTTGATACAAAGCTTCCAATCTATAGTACGTGTACTATCGCGAGTCGAAATGGCATTAACCGGACAAACTTCAGCGCACTTCTTGCATCCTATGCACTTACGGTCATTTGCCATAATTTCGCTAAAGGAACGAATTCCCTCGGGGTTGCTGCACCACGGACACATTAGAGGGCAGCCCTTCATGAAAACAGTCGTCCTGATTCCGGGACCATCTTGGATGGAAAATCTCTGGATATTGAATATTAGACCCTTGAGCTTGTCAGCCATCGATCACTATCTACACTCGTGGAATAACCTGTCGGGTGCCATGCGATTAGTGCGCTGATTCCTGTTGCTCAGAAGTGCAACTATGCGCGAGTCAAGGGAAGAAGGCCTTCTAAGCTACCCCTCTTCAAACGCTATCTAAAGATATATAGGCTGGAGAATATTTGCGACTAGCACCATTGAGAAGTTCTTAGAGGAACTTGTTCATATTATAACCCATCAGTCAACTTATAACCCATCAGTCAACACCATTCATTCAACCATCCTTACTTCTTTCCTACCGTCTGGCTCGCTTCAAACTTTACCAGACCATTCTTGAAGATGTTCCAATAACAAGTCCTTGTGGAGTGCCTCCGTACCAGTTCAATCGTAGCTTGCCAATGAGGTATCCCCGTTTCAAAGCGCCTTTTTCGCTAAAGACGCGAAATAGACTAAGCGGCCACCTTTCTATAATTTGTCACACATGTTGGGGCTATATGGATTAGCGTCTTCCCTTTTCATTTTGCATTTTGAACTCGCCCTGCTCGCCCCCTGCTTACCGCTGACTGCGGAGTGCTATCTCGCTTGCCAGACCTGGCAGGCAAGTGTACAATGATAACATAATAAGCAGGCAGGTTTCGGTCCCCGAGGTGAAGGAGGCAGGATGGAGAAAGGTACATGGACGGTTAAAACAGGGCTCGCCCAGATGTTGAAGGGCGGGGTGATTATGGATGTGACCACCGCGGAGCACGCCAAGATTGCCGAGGCGGCCGGGGCTTGCGCGGTGATGGCTCTGGAGCGGGTTCCTGCGGATATTCGAGCTGCGGGCGGTGTAGCACGTATGGCGGACCCCACGGTTATAGAGGCTATCATGAAGACGGTGACCATCCCGGTGATGGCTAAGTGCCGTATCGGACACTTTGTGGAGGCTCAGGTGCTCGAGGCTTTAGGGGTTGACTTCATCGATGAGTCGGAGGTGCTCACACCTGCAGATGAAAGCCATCACATCTATAAGCATGATTTCAAGATCCCCTTCGTCTGCGGCTGCCGTGACCTCGGGGAAGCGCTGCGCCGTATCGGCGAGGGTGCGGCGATGATCCGGACTAAGGGGGAGGCGGGGACGGGCAACATCGTCGAGGCAGTGAGGCATATGAGGGCGGTGATGGACGGCATCAGGAAGCTGCACAATATGTCGGTCGATGAATTGATGGCTGAGGCTAAGAACCTGGGAGCCCCATTTGAGCTGGTGAAAGAAGTGCACAAAACAGGGAAACTGCAAGTGGTCAATTTCGCCGCAGGGGGCGTAGCTACACCTGCCGATGCCGCGCTGATGATGCAGCTCGGGGCTGACGGGGTCTTCGTGGGCTCCGGTATTTTCAAATCCTCGAACCCCGAATTAATGGCGAAGGCTATTGTTAAGGCTACTACCCATTACAAAGACCCCGCTATAATCGCAGAAGTCTCCAAGGGCATAGGTGCAGCCATGCCGGGGCTGGATATAAAGACGATACCGGAGGGTGAATTACTGGCGCCCCGCGGTTGGTGATTCCTTTATGCACCGATGGGGTGAAAACAGATGAAGAAGATCGGCGTTCTAGCGATGCAGGGCGCTTTTGTGGAGCATATCGCGGCTCTACGCCGATTAGGGGTGGAGGCGATCCCTATCAGGTTGTCCGGTGAGTTTAAAGGGCTCAGCGGGTTGGTGATCCCCGGCGGAGAGAGCACCACTATTGGCAAGCTGATGAGGGAGTATAGTCTGGTGGATGAGCTGAAGAAGCTCATCTCTAAAGGCTTCCCCGTCCTGGGCACCTGTGCCGGAATGATCCTCCTGGCGAAGGAGGTTCAGGGACTGAACCAGCATACTCTGGGGGCGATGGATATCAAGGTGAGGCGCAATGCCTTTGGCCGGCAGGTGGATAGCTTCGAGATCGCTCTCGATATCCCGGCGCTGGGGCACCCGCCTTTCCCCGCTGTTTTTATTCGGGCCCCCCGGATCGAAAAGGTAGGTGACGGCGTGGAGGTATTGGCGAGCCTGCCCGATGGCACTCCGGTTGCTGCCAGGCAGGGAAACATGTTAGCTACTGCCTTTCACCCTGAGCTTACCGCCGATCTCCGATTCCATGACTACTTTCTGTCTATCGTCAAGGGCAACTCGAAAGTAAACGCGGATGAAGCGTGATGATTCGTTCCCTTCATCTTACTGACATCGCAGTGCTCCTCCTGTTCTTGGGCAAGTCCCCAGCTAATGAGGCGAGGATGCGGGATAGGCTTACCAGCAAGGAGGTTGAACTGCTGGCCGCTGCCCCTTTGCTCAGGGGTTGTCTGATTTCTGATGATAAGCAATGTAGTTTTATTTGTGTGCACAAGGGGTTCATTCAGGGGTTAGTCTCTCTGAGGAGATGTCGCGGGCCCAGTGCCTGGATGGTGGAGCGACTCCTTTTATCCCCAGGCCATGAGGAACTCTGCTTTGACCTTCTGGAGAGGATAGGCTTTGCTGGCGATAAAATCAAGGCTGAGCGGCTTTGCCTGCGTCTCGACTCCTCCAGCCCTGCGGTTGACATGGCGAAACAGGCTGGCTTCAATCACTACCTCACTGAGTATCTCTACTGCCTGGAAGAAGGACGTCAGACGGAGCCAACAGAATCGCCGCTCATCCTGCGGCCCAAGTCCAGCGCCGATGAGCACGGGCTATTCCGGCTGTATAGTGCTGCTGCCCCACATCAAGTTCGCTGTGCAGAGGGGATGACCTTGCAGGAATGGAGCCAGAGCAGGGATAAGGATGCTACCAGGGAATTAGTTTTGGATAAGGGGGGCGAGATTTCAGCCTGGTTGCGCATCAGGCTGGGCCGAACGGCCGGGCGATTCGAGATAGTTACAGAGTTGGGCGCAGAGGAGCTGGGACAGTTGGTAAACTACAGCCTGGCCGCGCTCACGGGCAGACATCCTATATGCTGCCTTGTCCCTGAATTCCAGGAGCAGTTGCGGCGTATAATGGAAGAGCAAGGTTTCTCCAAGGTGGCATCTTACTCCTGTCTGAGCAAACAGCTCGCAGTCAGGGTGCATGAGCCACAACTGGTGCCGTTACGAGCTTAGGAGGTCAGTTCTAAGTTATGCAAAAAATAATCACTGATGACCTGGATGCGATTCTTGATGCCCTTCCTCCCCATATCTCTGAATCTATACGCCACAGAGAAGACCGCAGCGAGCTTCTGGAGGTAGTCATGGACCTGGGGCGACCGCCCGAGGCGCGTTTCCCAGGCCGGGATGTATTTCTCAGTACCGAAGAGGTAACCGCTGATGACATTGAGTATACGGTCACGCGCATCGGGGCCTTTGGCGACGACAACCGCGCCGGTATCGCGCGCACCCTGCATCGCATCTCGGCTATCCGCAATCGCAAGGGGCACATTGTAGGGCTTTCCTGCCGTGTCGGCCGCGCAGTCTTTGGCACTATCGCTCTGATCAAGGATCTGGTCGAGTCAGGTAAAAGCATTCTCCTTCTGGGACGGCCCGGGGTGGGCAAGACTACCATGCTGCGCGAGGTAGCACGCGTTCTCGCTGACGACTTCAATAAGCGGGTGGTGATAGTGGACACCTCCAACGAAATCGCCGGCGATGGTGATATACCTCATCCGGCCATAGGGCGGGCGCGACGGATGCAGGTTCCCACGCCGGCTATGCAACATGCGGTGATGATCGAGGCGGTGGAGAATCACATGCCCGAGGTTATTATAATCGACGAGATCGGCACCGAGCTTGAGGCGCAGGCAGCGCGCACTATTGCCGAACGTGGGGTGCAGTTGGTAGGCACTGCCCACGGCAATACCCTGGATAACCTGATGATGAATCCCACACTCTCTGACCTCATCGGCGGCATCCAGTCAGTGACGCTGGGCGATGAGGAGGCCAGGAGGCGGGGCACCCAGAAGTCAATCCTGGAGCGCAAGGCTCCCCCGACCTTCGATGTGGTTGTGGAGATTCAAAGCTTTGAGCGGGTTGCTATCCACCCCGATGTTACCGCTGTCGTTGATGCTACACTGCGGGGGCAATTCGTGCCGGTGGAGGTGCGTTGGTTTGAGAATGGGGAGGTTAGAAGCGAGAAGACCCTGCCCTTCTCCGCTCCTGAGACTCAGGTTGGCCAGAGGATTCCCAGAAAAGAGGAGCCCAAAAAAATCATGCCGTTCGGCATAAATCGCCTCCGACTGGAGGAGAGCATCAAGAGGATGAAGCTGCCTGTAGATGTGGTCAATGATATCAAGGAGGCCGACCTGCTGATGACCTCCAAGAGTCATTATCGCCGCAAGCCACAGCTCCTGAGAGACGCCGAGCTTAGAGGGATTCCTGTATATGTCGTCAGGAGCGATAAAATCGCCCAAATGGAGGAGGGTCTGGCCAATGTCTACCGGGTTGAGGAGCGCTCGGATTCCGTGACTCAGGCGCTGAAAGAAGCAGAGGGGGCCATCGAGGAGATTAAGCGCACCGGGCAGACAGTGGAATTGAGCCCGCAAAATGCCTTCATTCGTCGCCTGCAGCATCAACTGGCTGAGAAATATCACCTTGCGACGAAGAGCACTGGCAAAGCGCCGCGGCGCCGGGTGCAGATTTTCCCCAACGACGACGAGCATCGAGTGTAGAGGGTGCGCTAATACAGCAGGGAGTACTATCTCTGATAGTACTCTTGAGGCTTGACACCCCAGAATAATAGCCATATTATCTTACGTGTATGGAGAAAAAAACTGCATTTATTGTCTTTGAGGGTGGGGAGGGCAGTGGTAAGACTACACAAGCTAAGGCGCTGAGCAATAGACTTCGCAGGCTTGGCTTTCATATAGTGCTTACTCATGAGCCTGGCGGCACTCTCCTGGGCAATAAGCTGCGCCGCTGGGTCAAATGGGGCAGAGGGGTTACTACACAAACCGAGCTGTTTCTTTTCCTCTCTTCTCGAAGCCAGTTGCTGACTAAGGTTATCCGCCCTGCTTTAGAAAAAGGATATATCGTAATATGTGACCGCTTCGATGCTTCTACATTCGCCTATCAGGGCTATGGACGGGGTATGGATCTGGACTTTCTCAAGAGTGTAAATAGCTTTGTCACCGATGGCTTATGTCCTGACCTCATAGTGCTGCTGGACCTATCGGCGGAGCAAGGCCTGGGGCGCAAGAAGATGAAACTGGATGTGTTCGAGCGCGAGGAGTTTCTCTTTCACCAGAAGGTGCGGGACGGCTATCTCAAGATGGCTGCCGCTGATCCGGAACACTGGATGGTGGTTGACGCTTCGATTCCCGAGGAAAAGATTCGAGAGATAATCTGGGAGCGGGTGCAGCCGCTCCTGGGCTAAGCGGATTTTTTGCCAGGTTTAACAAGGGGTTTAAGCCCCTTGTTTTGTTTCTTTTACAACTGCCTCTTTGTAAGCTGACATCAGCCTTTCGGTTATCTTGCTCCTCTTACTTTCGCCGATGGGCTTGCCATTTACCTCAGTAAGGGGCATCAGCTCTATAAGTGAACTGGTCAGGAAGGCTTCGTCGGCATTGAGTAGTTCCTCTAAGCGGACTTCTCGCTCGGTGACGCGTATGCCAAGTTCTGAGGCTAGCTCTATGACCGTTTGGCGGGTAATCCCCGGCAGGCAGCCGCTCTCCTCGTTTGGAGTCACAAGATTTCCCTTCGAAACCAGAAAGACATTGTTGGTGCTCCCCTCACAGAGAAAGCCTCGCTCGTTGAGCAGTATGGCCTCATCGGCGCCTTTTTCTTTAGCTTCCCTCCTGGCGAGGAGCTGGTTCAGGTAGTTTACCGTTTTCAGGTGGGAAAGCGGCGACTGGCTGTTCTGATGAATCAGGGAAACCACTGCCTTGTAGCCCCTTCGGTAAGCCTCGGCTGAAGGAGGGGTGTAGCTAGTAGCTATGACCAGCACCGTGGGCTTGGGGTGCTTTGGAGGGTTGGGTGTGGCTTCCCCTTCCCCGATGGAGACAGTCAGCCTGATACGGGCATTACTAAGCTTATTTGCCTTGAGTGTATCGTGGCAGGCTTTTCCCAGGTCGAGAGCTTCCAAGGGCAGTCCTATGAGCGCCGCCGAGCGCCTGAGGCGTTCCATATGTATGCCGAGTCTGAAGATGTGCCCGGAATAGGCGCGCATGGTCTCGAACAGACCATAGCCGTAGAGAAAGCCCAGGTCAAAGGGTGAGATTACGGCCTGGCTTCGGGGCACTAATGCGCCATTGAGGTAAACTATTTGCTCCATATCGGCTCGGTGAAGCTCAGGAAGGTTCTCAAAACGTCATGCCCGACGTCGGTGAGGATGGATTCCGGGTGGAACTGTATCCCCTCTACCGCATACTTCTTGTGGCGAACCCCCATTATCACCTCGTCCTCCGTCCAGGCAGATATCTCCAGGCAATCGGGGAGCGAGTCGCGCTCAATAATCAGCGAATGGTAGCGTCCGCCCACAAAGGGGTTTGCTATCCCTTTGTAGATTGTCCTGCCATCGTGGTGGACTATAGAGGTTTTGCCGTGCATGGGTAGCTTCGCCCTCCCCACTATGCCGCCGTAGACATAGCCGATGGCCTGATGCCCCAGACAGACGCCCAGCATGGGTATCTTGCCGCCGAAATGGCGCACTACATCGTTGGAGATGCCAGCCTCCAGCGGGGTGCAGGGGCCCGGGGATATTACAATATGGCTCGGCGCCAGTTTATCGATGTCGTCCAGCCCGATGGCATCGTTGCGATAGACCACAGGCTCCCAGCCCAGCTCCCCGATGTACTGTGCCAGGTTGTAGACGAAGGAGTCGTAATTATCTATGAGCAGAATCATCTGGAGGCCTCGCTCACAAGCTGGGGAACCATGCTGAGTGCCTGAATCAAAGCCCTGGCTTTGTCAAGCGTCTCCACATATTCGGACTCGGGGTCGGAGTCGTAGACCACCGCCCCGCCCACCTGGAAGTAGGCCTTCCCTTCCTTGACCAGGATGGTGCGGATGACGATATTGAGGTCAAGGCCTCCATCGAAGCTGAAGTAGCCGATGGAGCCCGTGTATACGCTTCTCTTGGTAGGCTCAAGCTCATCTATTATCTCCATAGCCCTCACCTTGGGCGCGCCAGAGATGGAGCCTCCGGGGAAGGTGGCCTTGAGCAGGCCTACAGCGTTTCCCCCGGGGCGAAGCCTTCCCTCCACGGTGGAGGTGAGATGGAACACAGTAGCGTATTTCTCCAGAGCCATCAGTTCGCTGACCCTCACTGTGCCGAAGCGGCAGACCCTGCCGATGTCGTTCCGCTCCAGGTCAACAATCATCACGTGCTCAGCCTTGTCCTTGAAGCTGTTCACCAGTTCCCGAGCCAGCGCCTCGTCGCCGGCGGGGTCTTGGCCCCGGGGCCTGGTTCCCTTTATGGGACGGGTCTCTACCCTGTCGCCGCGAAGGCGCAGGAACCTCTCCGGAGAGGCGCTGACCACGGTTACGCCGTCGAAATTGAGATAGCTGGCGAATGGTGCGGGGTTGATTTTGCGCAGACGGCGGTATAGCTCGTAGGGAGGCAAGGGCATGTCCGCCTCGAAGCGCTGGGAGAGGTTGACCTGGAAGATATCGCCGGCCTTGATATAATCCCTGGCCCTCTGTACTGCCTCGAGATAGCTTTCGTGGGTGAAGTTGGAGCGCAGGTTGACTCTCTCGGTAACAGGCTGGTCAAGATAGGAAGTCTTGTCTTCCTCCAGGCGAGGCACCTGGGTTACCGAGCATCTTATCTCCTCTAGTCGAGCCTGGGCTTTGGCCTGTCGATTTTTGCCTGTCTCTGGGAAGCCGGTGGATGCGACATAAGCCCTGCCCTCGAGGTGGTCGAAGATAGCGACCGCATCGTAAAAAGCGAGGTAGCACTCGGGAAGCTGCAGGTCGTCCACCGCTTTGGAGGGCAGTCTCTCGATGAAATGGCCCAGGTCATAGCTCAAGTAGCCCACCGCCCCGCCCACGAAGGGCAATGAGGTGGGATTGCCATCCAGCTTATATTCCCGTAAAAGCTCGCCCAGCACATCGAAGGGATCGCCCGAGATGCGTTTTTCGCCCTGGGGACGTATGAGGGTGATATCCCTGCCGCGGCTTCTCATAATAAGGAACGGGTCGCTGCTCATGAAAGAGTATCGCCCCAGCCTTTGAGGATCCATGCCGCTGTCAAGGAAGAAGCTGAAGGGCCTGTCCTTGAACGCCTGGAATGCCTGCGGGGCGCTGGGTGGATTAGAAATCTCCACCACCAGGGGTATACGTTGCATATTGCTACCGGTATTGCTCATCAACTGAAAGAGGGGTTGCTTTTTGTCGGCGTCTCCCCTAGATTATAGGCTATCAGGGCATAGGACACAAGTTGAAAGATGTCGTAGCCCGTAGGGGCGGTTCGCGAACCGCCCCTACCACGGAGGTTGAAAAATGAAATTCAGCGCCAGCGTCGAAATCAATGCAGCGCCGGAGAAAGCCTGGGCATTGGTCAAAAACGTCGAGGAATGGCCACGGTGGATACCGTCTCTGAAAAAGATTGAGAAGGTCACAAAAGGGCCGATGGCTGTGGGGTCACTGGTTTTGGTTGTAGCCAAATCTCTTATCACGGTCAACCTGTTGATGACCATCACCGAGTTCGTCCCGGGGCGTCGCGTGGTCATGGAGGGGAAAGTCCTGGGTGTGAGGATGAAGCGCTACTACGAAATGGAGTCCGTGGCACAGAATAAAGCAAAGCTTACCGCTGGCGGCGAGGTTTCGGGGCTGCTGGCATTCTTGGTACGCCGCGGCGGCCAAAGGCTGTCAGAAGAGATTGTGCTGGCACTGAAAAAGAAGGTCGAGGGGCCGGTGTAAATGTTGGTGTAGGGGCATCCTTCCAAGGAAGGATGCCCCTACCTTTGTTCAATTAGAGCGATTTGACATATCTTGCGCTTTGCGCCAATATTACGCCCAGAAAACCTCATATATGGAGGCGGGGAATGAGCTGTTTTAGGAAGGTTGTTTGGTTATTTGCTGTCGTTTTGCTATCTTCATCGCTTCTGCTTACTGCCTGCGGTGGAGGGGGAGGGAATAAGATTGCCTTCATCTCCAGCCGCGATGGCCATTCTGAGGTATATCTCATGAACTCGGATGGCTCGGCGCAGACTAAACTTACTGATACCAATCAGCGCAATGCGACCCCTGCCTGGTCGCCGGACCGCAAACAGATTGCTTTTGCCACCGGCGGAGATGGTTATGAGGATATTTATCTTATCGATGCCAGCGGCGGCACACCTATCCGCCTCACTGATACCGCTGGGGGCAACAGGCATCCCTCTTGGTCGCCTGATGGTAAAAAGATAGTCTTCGAATCGAAGCGCACAGGAGGGCGGTGGCAGATTTATGTCATGGATGCCAACGGCACAAATCAGACCCTCCTCGACCAAAGCTCGGCGAATGACGTGCACCCGGATTGGTCGCCCGATGGGAAAAGTATCGTGTTCGCCGTTAATAACCCGCCCTTTGATGACGATAACTATGACATCTATGTCATGGATAGCGAGGGCAAGAAGCGGACCAGACTTACAGAAAATTCGGCCACCGACTGGTATCCGGCGTGGTCGCCCGACGGCAAGAGCATCGCTTTTACCACAAATAGGGATAAGACCTGGCAGGTCTATATTATGAGTGCCGATGGGGAGAACTGGACCCGCATTGGTGACTCCGCTGAGGATGGCCCGGCGTGGTCACCCGACGGAAAGCTCATAGCGTACGAGTATTTGAGTGAAATCTATGTCATCAATGACGATGGCACAAACCAGGTCCGTCTCACCGATACCAGTGGCCGCAACATGTCTCCTTCGTGGTAGGCGACTGAGTGTCATTCCCGCGCAGGCGGGAATCCACAGGCCTAGATTCCTGCTTTCGCAGGAATCTGTCTTGAGCATCTGCAATGCTCACCACGAAGCCTGAAAATATTATTTCCCATAACGGAGGTGATATTCCCGTTCGTGGTGAGCTCGTCGAACCATGAACGGGCCGTTCACCCTTCGACAGGCTCAGGGCGAACGGTAAAAAGTCTATTTTCAAGGTAATGACAAGGAGTAGGTGCGATTCGGTATGGACAGACGCCTTCTTCTGTCCAGAGCTACATTATTGATGGTATCGGTTGCTGCAATTAGAAGAAGTGCGTTATCAGAATCCTCACACCGATGCCGATGAGGACGAGGCCACCGATGGCGTCGGCCCAGCGCCCCACCCAGCCGCCGATCCTCCTGCCTGTGTAGAAACCAGCGGCTGTAATGAGGAAGCAGACGCTCCCAACTATCAGGGCCGCGAGCCATACCCTGGACTCTACGAAGGCCAGGCTCAGGCCTACCCCCAGCGAGTCGATGCTGGTGGCTATGGACAGCGTGAGCAAGGGTATACCCTTGGTGATGTCGGTGCGCTTGGGGTTCTCCTCCTCGCCGTGGATTGCCTCCCAGAGCATATGTGCGCCCACCAGTAAGAGCAAACCGAAGGCTATCCAGTGGTCGTAGTTCTCAACAATTTCCACCACCGTCTGCCCGGCGTACCAGCCGGCAACCAGCATCCCGAACTGAAACAGCCCGAAGGCGAGGGCGACGCGCAATATCTGGCGATGGGAAACGCCGGGCATGGAGATGCTGCCGGCGATGGCGACAGCGAGGCAGTCCATGGACAATCCGACAGCTATCAGAGGAACAGCGATTAAATCCACAACAGCGATAGTATAGCAGAGGAGCAGAGGCGAGAGAAGGTGCAAATCCTAATCTCTAAATTACAAAAGAGGCGCAGGATACATCCTGCTGGGGGTATGGGGGTGTCCCCCATCTCTAAAAGCCCCCCAAGATTGGGGGGTACAGGGGGTTGATAAGACTTGAATAAACATGGTTTTACCCGTATAGTATGGCACAAAAGTATATAGGAGGTAAATATAGATGAAAGGGGACGACTGCAGGAAGTATGCGGCAGAACTAATCGGGACAGCCGCGTTGGTCCTCATAGGGTGTGGGAGCGCGGTGATAGCTGGTCAACATGTAGGGTTCCTCGGTATAGCATTCGCCTTCGGTTTGACGGTGCTGGTCATGGTCTACGCCATCGGGAATATATCCGGGTGCCACATCAATCCGGCGATAACCGTTGCCATGCTGGTTGCAGGCAAGATTAAGGGTAAGGACGCGATTGCTTATATCATCGCGCAGTGCATCGGAGCCATAATAGGGGCCGGGATACTACTCGCAATCGCTAAGGGCTTGCCGGGCTATTCTCTGGCAGATAATGGACTGGGGCAGAATGGCTTCGGGGCGCACTCGCCGGCAGGGTACGCCATGTGGGCTTGCTTTGTGGCGGAGCTAGTGCTGACCGCATTGTTCCTCTTCGTGATATTCGGTTCCACCAGCGAAAAAGCTCCTAAAGGGTTCGCAGGCATATCTATCGGCTTTACACTTGTGCTCATCCACATTGTGGGGATTCCCATTACAGGCACATCGGTCAATCCGGCGCGGAGTTTAGGCCCGGCGGTCTTCGTTGGCGGCGATGCGCTGCCCCAGCTCTGGCTGTTCTGGGTGGCTCCCCTCGTAGGCGGCATCCTGGCAGCCGTTATCTGGAAATACGCCTTCGCGCAAAAATAGGACATATTTTTGCCACATCGCATAGTATGAGGTTGTTTATTAAGCGCTTTTCAACCCCCTTGTATCCCCCTCCTTCTTTGGAAGGAGGGCTTTGCTCCTCTGCACTCTCCCCCATTAGTAAACGACCTATAGAGATTCGCTGTTTCAAAGCTAGAAAGATGACCAGGGGGATTTGAGTTATCTCTCGCTGGCGTGTGCTTGCGGTAAGAGCATGGCGCTGGTAAAGGACTTGGTTTTAGAAGGCAGGCTGTCGAGTTGGCTGCATAACCATCAAAGAGGTCGCTGCCGGGGGTAGCTCTGCCCCAGTGCCAGCGATCTCTTACATCTTGGTAATTTTCTATTAGACAGCTTGGACGCAGTACCAGACAATGTTATCTGAAAATATCGCCTTGTACGCTGAAATAGACTGCGATCGAGTCTGTTTCTCCGGAGAGAACATCCTGGAACGCCAGCTCAGCTTTGTATTGTCCAACGGAAGCGCCCGGCGGCAGGTCTACGTACAGGGCACCCCACAGATAATCGGGGACTATATCTAGTTGCGTTCGATGAAAGTCAACCGGACTTATCCCACTCATGTAAAGCTGAGCATCGGGGCCATACACTTTAACATCGGTTACCCTGTACCAGATTTCGTATGTACCATTAGAAGCGTTCCACTCAAGGCTTGATGCTTCGAAGTAAATCCAGGCCTTCTCCCCGGGAGCAAAAGCAGCATCAGGTCTAATCGTATAGTCTCTATCTCCGCGTACATCTGAGCATATTGCCACGTTCTCTATGTGAAAAACGGACGGTGTTGAAGGAGTGCCTCCGGGCATGGCGCTGGACCATTCCCCTTCGTTCACAATCACTGTTACCCCGCCAGCGGTGAACCAGACAGCACCCTCGTCACAGTAGATAATAGTATAGCCATCATCCCTGACATAGGATTTGAAAGCAGTCCCCCGCACCACCGCCGAGCCTGCCGGGGTCTCCACTTCATAGTTAGACGCCGAATCGACGAGTTTTTGCACGCGGTTGACAGTATGGCCTACAAGCTGATTTAGATGGATGGAGGTTGAGCCGGTGTCAGTTGCAACGGTCATCTCACTTAGAAGGATCTCGGAATCAGCCCCTACTTCTGTGACGCTTCCTTCGAAGAAAACGATTTCAGTGGTACTATTCCCACCGGTTTTGAGACGGTCGCCCTCATTGAGTTTCATACCTGAAATCGCTTGAATCCAGGTGGTGGAGCCCTGCTTCTGCACTAGTACCTCTCCGGTGGGAGACGATATGGTTGCAGAGGGTGCAGCAGTTGCTCCGCGATTTCCCAGGAGTACTATCACCAGCGCGACTATGATAGCCGCTGCCAGTAACGAGCCAATTATTACCAGGAGCTTTCGATGCTTGCGCATTGTTTGATTTCCTCGCTTGCTATAGCTTGCAACAGGAAAACCGTCAGTTCGGTTTAGGTCTCCTAAACCATCTAAGGAGCAGGAAGATAAACAAAGCTACAAATAACATTCCGCCGATTATCTCGCCTACCAGGGCCCAGGGTACTGCAGCAGGTCCGGGTGTGGGGGTCTGAGTTGGTGTCGGACTCGCTGTTTGCGTGGTTGCAGGCGTCGGAGTCGGGGTCGCCGTTGTCCCTGGTATCTGTATCTCTCCTCCATAACCGATACCACCGATTATGCCCCAGAGAACCAGGGTTTCTGCCGGTGTGGGCATTGGCGTCGGCGCTGGGGTAGGGCTGGGCGTAGGCGTAGTTGTAGGGGCAGGTGTTGCTGTTGGCTCGGGTGCAGATCCGTTGGCACTCGAGCTCGCGGTGAAGGTGTCGATGGCGAAGCTGGCTGCTACTGTGATATTTCCTGTAACATTGGTATCGGTGCGCGATGCGGTCATCACGTCGTCGCTCCAGTTGACGAAGTGGTAGCAGGCTTCTGGCACTGCTGTCACTTCTGTGCCGTTGCCTCCGCAGTTGACGGTCTGCGGGCTGATGCCCGTGATATTGCCGTTAGCGCCCGCGGTATAGGTCAGGGTGAAGGTGTCGATGGCGAAGCTGGCTGCTACTGTGATATTTCCTGTAACATTG